>MIBD01000142.1:0-691 GCA_001829395.1 Spirochaetes bacterium GWF1_49_6
GCACCATGAGTCTGGTACTGATTTCGGGGAATATCGGCATCATGTGGGTCAGCATCGAGGCCACGACCTTGTTTACGGCGTTCCTGATTATCCGCGACGATTCCGCCGCGTCTCTCGAGGCCATGTGGAAATACATCATCATGTGCTCGGTGGGAGTCGCTTTCGCTTTTATCGGGACATTGTTAATCGCGGCGGCCGCCCAGCAGGCGGGGCTTGTCGGTAACGATGCGCTATTATTCAGTAAGATATATTCCGTAAAGGAGCAATTGAACCCCGTTCTCGTTATGGCGGGATTTATCTTTCTCCTGATCGGGTATGGGACTAAGGCAGGACTCGCCCCGCTGCATAACTGGCTCCCGGACGCGCATAGTCAGGCTCCCGCCCCCGTATCCGCGATGTTTTCCGGCTTCCTGTTGAACACCGCGCTTTACAGCATTCTCAGGTTCCTGCCCCTTGCCAACGCAGCCGGCGCGCCTCCAGGACGCGCGCTCGATATTATGATGTTTCTCGGCGTGCTGTCCGTCCTGATGGCCGCCGCGTTTATCGTGTTCCAGAAGGACGCTAAGCGGATGTTGGCGTATTGTTCGGTGGAAAATATGGGGATTATCGTGCTGGGGTATTCGCTCGGGCCGCTCGGCACGCTGGGCGCGCTTTTTCATACATTGAACCATTCGATCGCGAAAACCGGCGG
>MIBD01000142.1:795-1617 GCA_001829395.1 Spirochaetes bacterium GWF1_49_6
TCAGCCTTCTCGCGCTCACAGGCGCGGCTCCATTCGCCCTGTTTATCAGCGAATTCCAGATTATCAAGGCTGCCGTAGATTCCGGGCGTATCGCGGCGCTGGTACTTTTTTTAATCGGTACGATTATCGTATTTATCGTGATGCTCCGTCACGCCATCCGAATCGCGTGGAATCCCGTCCCGGCAGGCCGCCCCGGGAAAATGCGAATCTCCGTTCTCGAAGCGTTACTTGTCTTTATCCCGCTGGGATTATTATTAGTGTTAGGTCTATGGCTGCCCGACTTTATCCATGCATTTATGGAACAGGCCTCCGGTGCGTTATGGGGGATGAAATGAATAAACGTCTGACAGTAAGCTTGAAAAACGGCGAAATTTGCGCGATAAAGGATATCCCGTCCCTCTCGGGGGATGAACTAAGCTCTGTTATATCCCAATGCGCCGGAGAGGGAATGCGTATCGTTTCCTTTTTCGCAGTACCCTCCCCTAAGGGCGGGGGGAAATTATTCGCGGTACTGGCCGACGATACAAACGGGGTTTTATATCCCCTTTCATCCGCCGAACTCAAATCCTATCCCTCTGTAACCCCATCCCGTCCGCAGGCTCACCTGTTCGAGAGGGAGATTTTCGAACAATCCGGGATAACGCCCGTGGGGCACCCGTGGCTGAAACCCGTGCGTGAGTTAATGAAGAACGACTCTTTTTATCATATCGATAGCGATGAGACGCATGAAGTAGCGGTAGGCCCGGTGCATGCGGGCGTCATCGAACCGGGGCATTTCAGGTTTCAATGCTACGGCGAGAAGGTATTCCATCTGGAGATTGC
>MIBD01000142.1:1818-2620 GCA_001829395.1 Spirochaetes bacterium GWF1_49_6
AATCGCCAATCATATCGGCGACCTCGGGGCATTGGCGGGCGATATCGGGTATCTGCCCTCCAAGTCGTTCTGCGGTCGTCTGAGGGGGGATGCCCTGAATATGACCGCGGAAATCTGCGGAAACCGTTTCGGGAGAAATCTGGTTCGTCCGGGCGGGGTAAAATACGATCTGGATCGTCCATTGATCGATAAACTCCTCCTGAAAATAAAGGAGTTCCGTAACGATGCGGTTCAGGCGGCGGAGATCATGTGGGACGTCCCTTCCGTGTTAGAACGGTTCGAGGAAACGGGGGTACTTACGAAAGAGACCGCCGAGCAGATCGGGATGGTGGGTCCGTCGGCGAGAGCGTCCGGCCTCAAGAGAGACGTCCGCAGCCGGTTCCCGACCGGCACCTACCGTTTCAACCATGTTCCCATCGTCACCTATGAGAGCGGGGACGTATTCGCGAGGGCGTTGACGCGGGAGATGGAAATCAACCGTTCCATCAAGTTCATACAGGATATATTGAAAAATCCGCCCGCTAGCCCGCTTATGAACGCTAAAGTAGAGAATAACGCGGCGGATTCGTTCGCGGCGGCGATGGTCGAGGGGTGGCGCGGGGAAATATGCCATACCGCGATCACGGATAAAAACGGCGGATTTATCCGCTATAAAGTCACCGACCCGTCGTTCCATAACTGGTTCGGGCTGGCCTGCTGTATGAAAAACGGCGCTATTTCCGATTTCCCGGTGTGCAATAAAAGTTTCAGTTTATCCTATTGCGGCCACGATTTATAGGAGACGTTATGTTCAAATCATTAC
>MIBD01000142.1:2680-5643 GCA_001829395.1 Spirochaetes bacterium GWF1_49_6
CCGGGCGTTATACCGGACGTCCGGCGCTGTCGCCCGAGAAGTGCGATCGTTGTTCCGACTGCGTAAGCGTCTGCCCTACCGGCGCGATTGTATTACTGAAGAAGGGGATTACCCTCGATACCGCGAAATGCATATTCTGTACCGAGTGCGCGGAAATATGCTCCAAGGACGCGATAGTCTTCACACGGGAATTCCGCATGGGCGCGAACGGGAAAGCCGGGCTGATCGAGAACGGGACTGAAAGAACGGCGATAAACGCGCTGAATAAAAAGATGCTGAAGGCCTTCGGGCGGTCGCTGAAATTCCGGGTGGTCAGCGCGGGCGGATGCAACGCGTGCGAGTCGGATATCAACGTTCTGGGGACGATCGGCTTCGATCTGGACCGTTTCGGCATCAGCTACGCGGCGTCCCCCCGTCACGCGGACGGCCTGATTATCACGGGGCCTATCACCCGGAATATGAAGGAAGCCGTGCTGAAAACCTACGAGGCCGTGCCGGAGCCGAAAATCGTAATCGCGGTGGGGGCATGCGCTCTCTCCGGGGGAATCTATGCCGGGCATACCGAAACCTGCGGGGGTGCCGACACACTCCTCCCGGTAGACCTCTATATCCCGGGATGCCCTCCGCATCCGATGACTATCCTGAACGGGTTACTTGAACTGCTCGACCGGATACCCCGTAAGAACGGGTAACTCTTTTTTTTACAGCTACTCCACATTACGATAAAATTTATTTTAAAAAACTTTGACGAAGGCTAAGGAATAATATATAATCTTTGTCGGCGGCTGTAGGAGGTTCCTCTCTCACGGAAGCCAACGCCCAGGTGGTGGAATTGGTAGACACGCTAGCTTGAGGGGCTAGTGGGAGCAATCCTGTGCAAGTTCAAGTCTTGTCCTGGGCAATATACCCCGTCGAAAGGCGGGGTTTATCATTGAATAATAAATTATTTTTAACCTATTAAATAAACTTCCGAAAATAAATATAAGGAGCTATATATGCATTATAAATATATTTCCATTGAAAATTATAGAAGTATAAAAAAACTATTAATAAATGATTTAAGAAAAGTAAATCTCATTGTAGGAAAAAATAATTCTGGGAAAACATCTATATTAGAATCTTTTTTCTTGCTTTCAGGTGTTTCTAACCCTCAGTTAGTTATTAATATTCATAAATTTCGTGATTTAATTCTTACTGATGATGAAGATTTTAGTTATATTTTTAATAACTTAGATTTTTCAAATATAATAAATATTTCTGCAAATTTTAATTCTGTTGATAGAGTATTAAAAATTTCACCTATATTTTCAGACATTTCAGATAATATAAAAAATGAAAATAAAAGTAATAATGAGCTTTTAAAAGATAAACTCCCAAGTAGTACATCTTTTGAGAAAAAAGTTAATGGTATTCTTCTTGAATCTCAATACAATAATAAGCCAAAGCAAATTAGTAAATACAGTATTTCAGAAAAAAAAGCAGTAGTAAATATAAAAAAGGAATATGTAATTCCGGGTTCCTTTTTAACACCACAAAGTATTCTCGTAAATATACTAAGTAGGATTGACAAGTTAATGATATCAAAAGATCTTCCTGATTTAATAAATGAACTAAAAAAAGTTGATTCAAAAATCGAAGATATTAGATTGGGAATAAACAATATGATATATATTGATATTGGAATAAACAAATTAATTCCAATAAATATTATTGGAGACGGAATCCTTCACTTAATATCAATATTGATAACAATAAAAAATTTAAGAAACGGTATATTATTAATTGATGAAATTGATAATGGCCTTCATTATACTTCATTAAAAATACTATGGAACGCAATTTTCGATGCTTGTGAAAGATACAACGTACAATTAATTGCATCTACTCATTCCTATGAATGTATAGAAATATTTACAAATGCTTATCAATATTTAGAAACTAATGAAGATAATATTCGTTTATTTCGTATTGAAAAAAACAATGAAGAACATAAAGTAATTCTATATACTAGTAGTGATATAATCCGTGGTATACAGAAAGATTTTGAGGTTAGATAAAATGGGACAAATATCTATTAATAAATCGAAAGTTCTTATTGTTGAGGGATTAGATGAAGTGAATTTTTTTACAGAATATTTATCTTACTTAAAATTAATGGAAATACAAGTTATTCCTTATTGTGGTAGAGGAAGGCTCAATGAACATATCAATGATTTAATAAAACTACCTGGTTTTGATAGCATAAATATTATTGGTTTCATACAAGATGCAGACTTTAATACGGCAAGATCTTCATTTGATAGTATGGTATCGGTATTAAATTCATACAATATTCCCTGTCCCGATAATCCAGGAGGATTCGCTACCTCCTCAGAATTAAAATCTGGAATATTTATTATGCCTAACAATCAAGATGAAGGAATGCTTGAAGATTTATTTCTTTGTATTTTAAGCGATACTGAAAAAGATATCATTTCTTGTATTCAAGGTTTTCAAGCATGCTTTAAAAATCTACCAAATTGTGGTTTAAACCAAAGAAATGATGTTTCTAAATCATTAATGTTATCATATTTTGCATATAGAAATCCTGAAGTATATCGTGTGGGAATAGGTGCTCAGAAAGGTTACTTTGATTTTAGTCATGGTTGCTTGAGCAAAATAAAAGAATTCCTAGAAGAACTCTATCAATGAAAAATATTTGAATCACAATAAATACAATATATTTATATAAAAAAAGGGCTGTCGGTCAGACAGCCCTTTTTTTATATATATCCTAATTATTTACCCTGTCCCATGATGATCGGCAGGCCTACCCCGTTGGGGCTGGTCGGCATGATGATAAACGTCGTGTTATCCGAGCCCGCGAGGGTCTGGTATGCCTGAATCGCCTCATGCTGGAGATAATTCGCGCTTAACGTGGAGTTAATAATCTTCTGCGCCTCGGCAAGCCCCTTAGCCTCGAC
>MIBD01000143.1:0-2491 GCA_001829395.1 Spirochaetes bacterium GWF1_49_6
AATGCGCCGAACAGGAGATACACGGGTCATAAGCGCGCACGAGCATTTCCAGAGCGAGGGTTATTTCCTCTTCCGTTCTATCGAGAATTTCCGGCACCAGCTTTTTCATATCGTGTTCGATATTGTTACAGTTCTGGCCGGTAGGAATAATACAATTCGCGTTCACGATGATACCCTTGTCATCCACCTCGTAGTAATGGAAGAGCAGCCCGCGGGGAACTTCCACCGCGCCGACGCCAGTCCCGGCTTTCACCTTAATACGCTTTTGCTCGTTCAGCCCGACCACTATGGCTTCCGAATGATCGATACCCTTCTCCTTGAAGTAATTGATGATATCGATGGCATCGTAAAGGGACTGCACGCATTCTATCAGTTGGGCGGCCGTATTGAGGTAGGGATTCGTTACCTTGGGCTTCATCCCCACCGCCGCCGCGATTTCCTTCGCTTCCTTGCGGAGCTTGTTATAATTGACATTGAACCGCGCGAGAGCGCCGACTGCGTATGAGTCGCGGCTGAGTTTGGCATGCTTCGCGGACGAATGCGGTACGATAAATTCGTTCGTTATTTTCTTATAGTCCTTTTTATTCATACGTACCCCGTCGGTTGACCCGACGTCGCCCATCAGGAGGGGATATTCCGCGTCGTCCGAGACCAGCGCCACATATTCGGTATCGCGCTGAAAATCGGGGAATTTCAGGCTCGCGGCAAGTTCGGCGGTCGCGTTCAGGTCGGGAATCATACCCGTCAGGTATGTCAGCATCGCGTCGAGCGCCTTCTCGTCGGGGAGCTTCGTCCATCCGCCCACGATACTGGATATCGGGTGGATATGCCGTCCCGCGAGTATATCGCAGACATCGTTGCATGTCTTCTTCATGCGCAGGGCGCGGCGGACGACTTTATTATGCGAATCGATCAGCGGCACGAAACTCTTGACCCCGAGCAGATCAGGAGCGACCAATAGATAGATATGCAGAAGATGACTGTCGAGGTTCTCCATATGGAGGAGGAGCTTGCGGAGACGGATGGTCTGATCGCTGGGCTTGAACCCGATCGCGTCCTCGGCGGCCTGTATCGACGCGAGACTATGCCCGCACGCGCAGATACCGCAGATACGCGATGTGACATGCTGCGCCTCGAATATCGAGCGCCCCCGGAGCATACCCTCGAAGAAGCGCGGGCTTTCTACGATCTCCAGCTTGCAGTCCTCGAGCACCCCGTCGTTCACATTCACTACTATATTGCCGTGACCCTCTACGCGGGTCAAGTATTCCACATTGACCTTTATATTTCTTCCCATTATTTGATCTCCCGGCATTTATTATACATGTTCATCTTATTCATAATCAAATCCACCGTGATATCATACTTTTCCAGCACCGCCTTGAACCCATTCTCGTTGGGATTGCTGACCATACCGCGGCACCCGTAACAGATATTTCCGTTATTGACGCACCACGAATTACAGCCCGCGCGGGTAATCGGCCCTGCGCATGAGAGTCCGCGCTCATACATGCAAACATTCTCGTTGAGCTTGCATTCGATACATACCGAACTATCGGGCACATGGTACGGGAGCCCCGCAAGCGCGGCTTTCAGGACACGGACAAATTCCGGCGGGTAGATCGGACAACCATTCACAAAGTAATCGACGTTCACTACCTGCGGAACCGAGCGGGTGGGGATAGTGTCAAAAAACTCCGCTTTCTCCTGATAAACATACTGCCGGATATCTTTCAATTCGTAATTATTCTTCATCCCGTTGACGCCGCCGATTGTGGCGCATGAACCGTAAGCGATCAGCACCTTGGAACGCGCGCGAATCTCCTTGATCCGTTCGACTGCGTGATTGGTGGTGATACTCCCTTCGATTATCGCGATATCGAAACTCTGGTTCCATTTTTCAGACATGACCTCGCGGAATTCCACCACATCGATTACTTCGAGGATATCCAGAAGGGCTTCACCCAAGTTGGCGACCTGTAACTGACATCCCTCACAGCAGGCAAAATCAAAAAATGCGACTTTAGGTTTTGTCATTAGATTGCCCCCTTCAAGTCTTTTATCCGGTCGTAGAAGAACACCGGACCGTCCTGACAACAGTATATATTATGTATCTGGCAATGACCGCATTTACCGAGGCCGCATTTCATGTGACGCTCGAGCGAGACCAGGATGCGATGATCCGGGATATTTTTACCGGTCAATTCCTTGATAACAAACTTGTACATCACGGGAGGGCCGACCACTACGGCGAACGTATTCTCCGGGTCGAGGTCGACGCCGGGGATCAGCGACGTAATCAGACCGACATTGCCCTTCCAGTCGGGTGCGCCGCGGTCGACGGTACAGCTGAAGTTAATATCGATACGTTTCTGCCAACTCTCGATCTCGTCGCCGAACAGCATGTTGAGCGGGGTCTTACATCCCAGGAGGATATTGACCTTACCGAAATCGCGGCGGTTATCGATGACATAATTGATCAGCGAACGCA
>MIBD01000143.1:2509-3065 GCA_001829395.1 Spirochaetes bacterium GWF1_49_6
CGCCCGCGACCAGCATCAGATCGTTCCCCTCGAACAACTGCACGGGGAAACCGACCCCGAACGGGCCGCGTATCCCGACATCGTCGCCAGCCTCGAGCTTATGCATGGCGTTGGTAAAACGCCCGTCTCCGACCGCGCGCACGCAGAGTTCGAACGAGCCCCGCTTGGTCGGCGAGGAACAAATCGAGATAGGCGCCTCGCCCACCCCGAATATCGATACTTCGGCGAACTGCCCCGGTTCGTAATCGAGGCTCTCGCCGTTCTGGAGCGCGATATCGAACAGCTTCTCGCTGTCGGTTAAACGTCTGACGCTCAGAATTTTGGCTTCCTTTATTCTATAAGCCGAACGGTTTATACTCATCTTTTCCATCACTTGTACTCCTTCGCAAGAGATTTGATGGTATCTTTCAGGTTGATTTTAGCCATACATACGCGGGTGCATCTGCCGCATCCGGTGCAGAAAAATTTACCGTAACGCTCCACCGGGTAACGGAACTTTCTATTGAAACGGTGACGCTTGCGGTCTTTCCGTAGGGAACGGAAACTTTCGCCCCCC
>MIBD01000143.1:3123-5084 GCA_001829395.1 Spirochaetes bacterium GWF1_49_6
TCTTCGCGCCGAGGTCGGGGTCGTCGTATACATCGAAACAGTAACAGGTCGGGCATACGTTGGTGCAGTTCCCGCACGAGATACAACGTTCGCCTAATTCGTCCCATATCGGACTGTCGAACCCCTTCTTGAAAAGCTCAGGTATTGTATTCTTATCGACATCGACTTCGTTTTTAAAGATTTCCTTCTTCTTATTGCGGAGGTCTTCGAGCGCATTCATATGCTCGATCGTAGCTTTCTCATAGACCCCGGTCTTGTCCAATAATTCCTCGCCGAGCTGGGTATTCACGTGAATAAAGAAATAATCGCCGAGGTCGGTAAAAAACAAATCGTAACCGCCCTTGGGGATATGGTTCCCCATCAGCGCGCAGCTCGCGTGCTCATCGCAATACTCGTTGCACTCGATCCCGATAATCGCGATCTTGTTCTTGCGGATGAGGTAGTTCAGGTCTTTCGGACGATCGGAGAAAACAATATTCAGGCACTGGATACCGGCAAGATCGCAGGTATGTACGCCGAACAGCACGATTTTTTCCACTTCGGCCACAGCCCGCATCTTCTGGCCTTCACGGGTATCGTACTCGAGAAGGGTTTCATGCTGGGGCATAAAATACTTTTTCGGCGGAAGAATGGTGGGAATGTACCGGAGCGAAATCTCCTTCGCGGACTTCACCTCTTCGAACGCGAAATGTTTCGGGCCTTTGGCAACAGGTGCCATTACCTTTTCCATTGCGGCAAGTTTCGAGATAAAATCGTTGAGATGAGATTTGCGAAGTATGGCGTTTTGCATATCGCACCCCTATAATTATTTGCATGTTTAGGATAACGTAAAGCTGAAAAAATGCAAGAAAAAAAGTGAATTTTTTCACAAATGAAATAGTAATAAGGTAGGATAAAACCAATTAAGGAACTATTGTTTGTATCGCTATGCCGGACGACAGGAGTTATTTGTTTTTAGGGTATTTCGATGTGTATAGTCTATACACATATTATACACGTTCTATAACTATTAACCGATTTGATTTGATAATTCCTTGATTTTTTCACCACTGTAAAAATATATGGTTTTACCGATTTTTTTTGATAGGAAAAATCCAAGCTTTTCCAATTCTCTAAGGTCTTTCATTGCCGTAAGTCGCGTAATTTTGTATATATTTATATATATCTTATAACTAATCTTATCATTCGGATTTTTCATCACCATTCTTAAAAAATTCTCCTGTCTATCATTCAATGCATAATTTTTGAAAACACTTGATAAGCGGCTGCCTTCAACATTGATTCGATTTATCTCGTTTTCTAAATATATTATTATCGCTTTATTAATAATATCCAAATTATAGCTAACAAAATAGGTTAGATCATTGTCATCCTGCTCGGAGTATAAATAAGCATCGCGATATTGACCAGAGGATTTTTTTATTAGAACGGAAATAGGGATATAGGAAAACAAGTCATAATTATTCCGTAACAGATACCAATAAAAAACACCCCTTGCCAATCTCCCGTTACCATCGGTAAATGGATGAAGGTATCCTATCCAAAAATGAAGCATGATTGCTTTCATCACCGGATGAACGAATTGTTCAGAAATACCGGTTTTTTCATTAGCAACACCTATCAGTTTATTTAACTCTTTTTCGACAAAGCTCATATTAGGTGCTATATGCAGAATATCATCATGATTCGCATCACGTACGACTATTTCATCCGAATCAGTTCTAAAAAATCCCTGCTCATTATCAGGGAGCGTGTTTTCAGTCAGTACCGAATGCAATTCTTTTAGCATCCCAATAGAAAGCTCAATGTTTTTATAATCATTGGATATTTTTTCAATTGCCATATAATTATTATAAATCATTTGCTCTGATTTATTAATAGGTTTTCGTTTGGTACGAATCATTTCTATCGCCGCTCTACGAGTGGTGCTCGCTCCCTCAAGTTGGGATGAGGCAATAGAT
>MIBD01000144.1:0-176 GCA_001829395.1 Spirochaetes bacterium GWF1_49_6
TCCATTTCCACGTCTTGTCCTCGGCGGGCACTTTTGCGGCCTGGGCCTTGGCTGCGCCCGGCGGCGCCAAACAGCGATTCAAAAAAGTCGGAATAGTCACGGCCGCCGCTCATCTCATCGGCAAAACCGCCATTGCCGCGTGGCTGCCAGCCAGGTGGTGGCTCGAACGGGCGGCC
>MIBD01000144.1:301-743 GCA_001829395.1 Spirochaetes bacterium GWF1_49_6
GTTTGACGAGCTTGCGGTATGCCTGTTTGATCGCGCTCCGTTCGGAATCGCGGGGCACGCCGAGGATTTCGTAGAACGTCTTCATGCGATCATCTCGCTTTCGGCGTAATTCCCGGCCTGAAGCTCGGTGAAAATAAACTCAAGCCCGTCGATCGCGCCCTCCATCTTCTTTACATCTATCTCGATCACCGCCTCGTCGACCGCGCGCAGGAGATCGGCGATTTCCTCGCGGATGAGATGGTCGCGGTACGCGGGCGGTATCGAATTTTCGATCTTCGCCGCGATCGCTTCCGCTTTGGTCTTCATCTTGAGCACGCTCGTCAGATGCTTACGCTTCTTTATCTCCGCGCCGAAGTTTTTCTGGTGCGCGTCCTTCATTTTCTGGAGCTGATCTTCGGTCATCCGGGTATCGTTCACTATGGTGATGCCCTGCGCGGACTCG
>MIBD01000144.1:763-5601 GCA_001829395.1 Spirochaetes bacterium GWF1_49_6
CACGTTGAGGATTCCGTTCACGTCCAATTCGAACGTCACCTCGATACGTGGTTCTCCCTTCTGCGTCTGACGGATACCCTCGAGGCGGAACTTGCCGAGCGTGATATTATTCGTCACATACATACTTTCGCCCTGGAATATGGAGATGTCGACGCTTTTCTGGTTATCGGCGACTGTAGTGAATATCCGTTTCGCGGACGTGGGGATCGGCGTATTGCGTTCGATGATCGGCACAAAGTACCCGTTCTCGACCTCGATACCGAGCGATATCGGGGTGACGTCCACCAGCACGATACCCGAAAGGTCGCCCTGCGCGATACCCGCCTGTATAGCCGCGCCTCTCGCGACCACCTCCTCAGGGTTGAGGGTGCAGTCCGGGGCTTTGCCGAACAGCTCGTTCACGCCGCGCCGAACCATCGGGATACGGGACGAGCCGCCTACGAGAATCACGCGGTCGATCTCGGATAATTCAAGTTTCCCGTCGGACACCGCCTGCTTGGTCAGTTCGATCGTCCTGCGGATATAGTCGTCTATCAACTTCTCGAATTCATCGCGGCGAAGTTCGAAATCCACGTCATGCGTCCCCTTCGCGTCGGCGGTAATAAACGGCACCTTCACCCGCGCGGAATCCTTAGCGGAAAGTTCGATCTTCGCAATCTCGACAGCATCGTAGAGTTTCGACATCGCCAGGGGATCGGTCAGAAGGTCGATATTTGTCTCGTCCTTAAATTTCTTGACGATGACTTCCTGTATCCTATGGGTAAAATCCTCCCCGCCAAGCTGGTTATCGCCGGCGGTGGAAATCACCTCGAATATCCCGTCCGCTACGTTCAGCACCGATACGTCGAACGTACCGCCTCCGAGATCGTAAACGACGATATTTAAGTCGTCATTTTCACTGATCCCATAGGCTAGCGACGCGGCGGTCGGCTCGTTGATGATACGAAGGACATTTAATCCGGCGATTTTACCCGCGTTCTTGGTGGCCTGACGCTGGTTGTCGTTAAAGTACGCGGGCACGGTTATAACGACGTCCTTTATCTTATCGCCGAGCGCCTCTTCGGCGCGGTTCTTGATCTCCTTCAGGATGAACGCGGAGACTTCCTCGGGGGTGTACTTCCGCCCGTTCAGTTCGGCGGTGTAATCGGTGCCCATTTTCCTTTTTATCCGGCGTATCGCGGTGGACGCGAACTCGTTACGCTGGGCGGATTCTCCGACCACTATTTCCTCGCCGTCATACGCGACTATCGAGGGCAGAGTCTTTCGTCCGTTGTCGAATTCGATCATACCCGGCTTGCCGTTATCGTCTAAGTACGCGATCGCGGAAAACGTAGTCCCGAGATCAATACCGACCATTTTCGTCATAATTCTCCTCCGTTCTGCGGTAAAGGTCTTACTGTATATAGTATTTCGGAAGAATTGCGAAAAATTTGAGATAGGAAAGACGATTTAGTAGGAAGAAATGGGAATTTATACAGATTGGCGGGCTAGAACGAATTATCGATATCCTCATCGTCGTCGTCAGCCCAAACCAAGTCGTCGGCGAAATAATCGATTTCCGCTTCGGCGGGCTTGTCCAGTTTGAACAGGTCTTCGATAATCGACAGAGCTTCGTTGTCAAATTTCGGGAGCGAATCATCATTTACATAATCATTATTAAGTCTGTGCCTTCTAACCCCTTTCATACAACCGTCCCGGAAAATATTACACACCCCAACCGGGAAAAAATAGTGCCGGAGTCGCCCCCGGCACTCTGATTAGCTTAAAGTTTAGTTCCCGCCAATAGTATCTTTGTAGTACCCGCATGCTTCGGCAGTATACTGGATAGCGTCTTTCAAAGCCGAGTCATCCAACGCATTCAAACGGAACTTGATGTTGTACTGGACATACCATGTGTCGTCATCCTCGCTGTTATAGCATGAGAAGAAGCCCCATTCGCCGTCCTCGATATTCAGCTTGAGAAGCTGAAAGAGGGTATCTTCGGCGGGCTGGGAAGAATCGGCAAGAACATCGCAATAAATGACCACATTCTTATCGGCGGCGTTAACGACATCGTCCGCGATCAGGATAAAGACCGTGTAATCGCTGTCGCTGTAGGAATAGGTCACTTTCCATCCGGAATCCTTATCGGTTTCGCTTCCATAGGAGTAGTTCTTGTCTTTCCATCCCTTTAAAGATTTGCCCACATCTTTCGCGGACATACTGAAACCGAATGAGACTGCAAAGAGCATCACACACACAATCATTAAAAAGCGTTTCATAAAATCCTCCTCTTGAGTTTATCTTTAGTTATTCGTTGTCAATGAATATAGTATATCGTACCAAAATAATTTTTCAAGTTTATAAAAGATTTTTTTGCAATTATTTTTTCTTAAAAATTAGTTGAATAAGACGGTTTTCGATAAGCACTTTATCTGCGCCATTTATTAATAAGCATAAAAAAAGCCGCCGGAGAAAACTCCGGCAGCGTTATCCATTAAACTATCTTTCGATTAGTTACCGCCCAATGAACCCTTGTAATAATCCGCCGCTCCGGCTATATAATCGATGGCGTCTTTCAAAGCCGCGTCATCCAACGCGTTCAAACGAAACTTGATGTTGTACTGGATATACCATGTATCGTCCTCTTCGCTGTTATAGCATGAGAAGAAGCCCCATTCGCCGTCTTCGATGTTCAGCTTGAGAAGCTGAAGAAGGGTATCCTCGCTAGGCGCAGAAGAATCGGCGATAACATCGCAATAAATGACGACATTCTTATCCTCTGCGTTTACTACATCGTCGGCAATCAGGAAAAAGATGGTATAGTCGGTCTCGTTATAGGTATAGGTTACTTTCCATCCGGCATCCTTCTCGGTTTCCTTCTGGAACGTGTAATTCTTGTCCTTCCATCCCTTTAACGACTTACCTACGTCCTTCGCTGACATACTGAAACCGAAAGACGCCGTAATCAACAGAGCGCTTACTACTAAAAGAAATCTCTTCATATTGAAACCTCCTGTGGTTCTATGAATAGTATAATATAGAAAAGCAAATTTACAAGTTTTACTAAAAATATTTTACTGGATTTTAATATTTTTCACAAATTTATCCGCGTTTCCACACAGGCCCGTCAGGCGTATCCCGTACCTCGATCCCGCGCTCGAGCAGCAGCTTTCGAAGCTCGTCGGCGCGCGCGAAATCCTTCCCCTTCTTCGCCTCAGTCCGTTCGGATATCATCGCATGCTCCTCATCCGTCAGTTCGTCCTTCGCGCCAAGGTTCAGGAATCCCAGCACGGACTCTATCCCGCTGAAAAATTCGATCACCCGTTCCGCGAACTCCTTCGTCACCCGTTCCATCCCGTCGTTCACCGTGCGTATCAGTTCGAACAACGCCCCCATCCCCTCGGCGATATTCAGGTCGTCGTCCAGCGCCGCCTCAAACTTATCCCGTTGTTCCGCGAGTGTTTTTAACATCCCCTCGCCGGCCGCGCCCACGGTTTTAATATTACCAAGCGTGAATAAAAAGTCGTCGATCCGTTTGAGCGCGGCCTCCGCCCCCTTGATACCGTCGAATGTAAAATTCAGGGGCTTGCGGTAATGGGTGGTGTAGAGCAGGTAACGTATCGAACGGGCGGAATATCCCTTCGTGAGCAGGTCGCGCAGGGTGAAGAAATTCCCCTTCGATTTGGCCATCTTCTCGCCCTCGACTATGAGGTGCGCCGAATGGAGCCAGTACCGGACGAATTGCTTCCCGGTCGCGGCCTCGCTCTGCGCGATCTCGTTCTCGTGATGCGGGAACATGTTATCGATACCGCCGGAGTGAATATCCAGTGTTTCGCCGAGGTACTTCATACTCATCGCGGAACATTCGATATGCCATCCCGGACGGCCTTCTCCCCACGGCGACTGCCATTTGACATCCCCGTCGGCGGGCGACCACTTCTTCCACAGCGCGAAATCGGACACCGTCTCCTTCTCGTACTCGTCGTTGGCGACACGCCCGCTCGCCCCGGCACGCAGCGCGTCCTTGTCGAGATGCGCGAGTTTGCCGTACCCGTCGAACGCCGCTATCTTGAAATATACCCCGTCGTCGGTCGCGTAGGCATACCCCTTCTCCATGAGTTTTTCGATAATTCCGATCATCTCCGGAATATGGTCGGTCGCCGACGGAAACACCTCCGCGGGTGTAAAATTCAGCGTCTTCAGGTCCTCGAAGAACGCGTCCTTATATATCCGGGTGAACTCCGCGAGCGGTATCCCGTTAGCGCGGGAGTCTCGGATCGTCTTATCGTCGATATCGGTCAGGTTCATAATCTGCCGGACATGATACCCCCGGTAACGAAGCCACCTATGAAGCAAATCCTCGAAAAGGAACGTCCGCAGGTTACCGATATGGAGGAAGTTATAGACCGTCGGCCCGCAGGTATACATGGTCACCGTGCCTTCCTGTAACGGGGTAAAGTCCTCGACCGCGCGCGTCAGCGTATTATAGAAGCGAACCGGCATAACGTCCTCCTGTGTCAGTAAAAACTGAAAAGTTGAAAGTTAAAAGTGTCACAGACTGTAAAAGCTATAGACAGTTATTTACTCTAAATTTTAGACCGCAATAATATTAATAGAAAATCACAAATTTGGCAAGGTACTGCGTACGGCTAATCCCGACTGCTGCGCAGACTAATCCCGATATGAAGCTGATTACAAAGATAACTATATAGCCCGTGATGATAGATTGTATTTGTCACCCCGAGCCTTGCACCGAGCGAAGCCGAGGTGTGCAATGCAGGGTATCTTCTTTCAACTTTTCACTTTTCACTTTTCACTTTTCACTTTTCACTTTTCACTTGTCACTTGTCACTTGT
>MIBD01000145.1:0-5539 GCA_001829395.1 Spirochaetes bacterium GWF1_49_6
CATATTCAGCAGGAAGGTTTCGATTTCGAGGAACGCGAAGGATTCGTCGGTGGATTTCACGCGGTACTCCACCGCGCGGCTGAGTTCGAATACCGCGCTGACGAATTTCAGGTCGCAAATTTGGGCGTACTCGGTCAATTTTTTCATCTCGAAGGAGCTGATGCCCATCTCGGACGCAAGTTCCTGTTTATCGCCGGACGCGAGATACCCCCAGAGATGCTTCGCGGAACGGAGGATCATCGAATTGATGACAAGGATATGCGGGTCGCCGAGTTGTTTCATATCGCTTAGAATTTCCAGCGCGGGACGGGGCTTTTTAGTAAAAAACGCGTCGATCAACTGGAAGATCGTGCCGTTTTGCGAACGCGCGAGAACATTTTTCGCGTCCTCGGCGGTGAGTTTGCCCCCATCGCCGGCATACTCACAGAGGAGCCTGACCATCATCGACGCGTCCTCGATATCCTCGTTGGAAAGGATGAGCACGAGGTCGGGGATACTTTTCTCGTAGTCGAGTTTATTCTCGGCGAACTTGTTCCGTATAAAATCCAAAATATCGCGGGCGTAGGCGCGTTTGAATTCCTTCGATATCTGGTTGGGGTCTTGTTCGACTGCGGTTACCACCTTCTTCGACGGGGACTCCCACTCGAGGATGAGCACGGTATCGGGATTGGGGTTCTCCAGATAATGCAGGAGGCGTGTCTCGAATTCGTCGGACTTGCTTTTATAGGCGGGTTTCTGCGCGCCGTCGCCCGAATCGGCGGGTTTGCCCTTGATACGGTCGATGTTCCTGACGAGGACGATGTTCTGCGAACCGAACAGCGAGGTTTGGACGCATTGATTGACTATCGCCGATACAGACGAGTCGTCCGCGAAGTAGACGGTCAGTTCCTCGCGGGGCACCTTGGCAATCAGTTTATCGATATAATCCTTTCGGAATACCTCGTTAGGGCCGGTTAGTAAGTAAACCGTTTTCATGGTACTCTCCGAGGATATCCACCTTACCGTTGAACTGCGAAAACTGGAGCTGCCACCCGTAAACAATCGCTTCCGCGGTGCGTGTGGCCATCAGGTTTACGAGCTGAGGAACCACCATATTGCTGACATAGGAGTTGGTATCCACTACCAGATAACTTTGCTCGATGGATTTATTTTCCTGCACGGGATTACCCTCCATATCCTGCACCGAGTAGGTGACCTTCATCGTGTAGACCAACCCGGGGATATTGGTCACGAGGCGGGAATCCTCGATAAAGAACGTATTGATACTGCCGCTCACGACAACCTGGGCATACTTGATTTTATTCATAATCTGGAGGCCGTATGCGGTCAATTTATCTTTCAGTATTTTATCGAAATCCCGCTGGATTTCGACATTATGAGAATGATCGATGAACAGGGAAAGATATACCTGCTGTACGCCCTCGGGAAGCCCCGATTCGATACCCTCGACCTGAACCCGGTCGATCGTGCTCTCATAGATATTTCCCTTCATCGGGATAAGTATTTCCTTGGGCATTTCCGGCAGGGATTTTATCATATTTTTCGGAGACTTATCGAGTAATGATTCGGGATTTTCGTATTCTTTAATCAGAATCGATGACGACCCGCAGGATAGCAGGAGCGTCACGGGTAACCATAAATAAAGTGTGATAACAATAAGAGTTTTTAGCATTTCAGTCCTTTTTAGAATGCGAATGATAGTACGGGTATTTCTATCAGGTTACCGGAGTTCGCGAGCGGTAGTCCGTCCGGACCCAGCTTAGGAAAACAACTTTGTGATTTCAGCGACGGGTCTATCCGGTCGGGGTAGATACATAGCGCGGTTTTAAGGTTCTCGTTATATCCCAACTGGTAGAACAAAGGAAAAAACAGGTTGAACGCGTACGACCCGAGCGCGAGTGTGGCAAACACCGGCACAAGTCCCGTAGAGTTCTGCAAATCGACGATACAGAGCGCGGTAAATAATAGAGAGCCGCCGCCTGAGACCAGCGCGATTTCCCATTTACCCATCACCCAGCTCCCGATGCTGAAAATAGGGAGGAGGTTATACACGCTATAAGTGAACCAGCTTCGCATCTCGAACGTCTGGTAGAATGAATTCCGGTCGATCTCCGTCAGGCTGATCGTCACTTGCTGCATCGTGAGGATTTCTTCCTTTGAGAAAAATTTTTTATTGCGGATAAGCCCCTCGGTCTGGGATTTCAATTGCAGGTACTTGATTTCCTTGATATCCGATGCGTTAGTCTCGTCGGTAACAAGCGAGCTGATTTTATCGCTGCCGATCACGATCTCACCGACCTGTGACTGGAAAATAACATTACTAGGACTGGACGAAACAATTTTCCCGTTCAGGACAGTACCGTCCTTGAGGATGACAATAGCGCCGAACAGCGCGGTACTGCAAAAAGACAGCAGGATTACCGATAAAAAGGTACGCATAAAATCCCCCTTATTTCCATCCCTCGAATGCCGCTTGGGCGTTGGTCGTATACCCGGTATGCCCGGTGAAAATAGCGGTTATCCCGGTGATAGCCGCGATCTTACGGATGGATTTCTTCATAGTCTCCATATCCATCGTGTACTTGAAGAAAAACACGTCGGCCTTACCGTCGTTCAGGTTCATCGCGTCCCCGGCGAACAGGTATTTCCCGTCGACCAGATAGCACATGGAACCGGGAGTATGCCCCGGAGCGGCGATCGCGCGGATCATGGTGCTCCCTATAATCAGGTTCTGGCTATCGTTGAGCGCGGTATGCTTGATTTCCTTAACGGCGGGCGGCGCGAAAATAAAGCGCGCGGTCTTGCCGTTTATCATCTGCTCCTCGTCCGAGGACATATAGACGGTCACGTTGGATAGTAATGGAAGCCCGCCGGCATGGTCGTAATCGGCATGGGTGAGGAACACGTAACGGATGGATTCGGGGTCGATACCGAGTTCGTCCAACCCAGTTTTAAGCGCTTCGGGACTGGTGAGACTGTCTATCAGAATATAGTCAGCGCCGTTTGAAACCAGATAGCAATTCACGTATCCGCCGCTGATAGCATAGACATTATCCGTAATTTGACCGGTGGGTGTGATTACACGAGTAACCCCGACCGGCAGGAACATATATGCGAAGAACCCCAAGATAACGACAATAATCGCTCCGAGCGATATAAGAACGATCTTCAACGGTTTGTTCATAGGGCATTCCTTAATACATATTCTATCGGTGAGGGAGTGGAAGAATAGGGCGTTCTCGTCTTTTAAATATTGTACGCGGTAGCGTTAAAAAAGTCAAGGGTGCTTCGCACATTTATCCCGATATTTGATATTTCCTGTTTTTCTGCATAGCGCCCGTGATGAAGAAGAGAGCAGGAATAGACGTCACACAGTGACCTGCGTACGGTTAACCCCGATATTAAGACATAATGTGGTAAATAGATATAGCCCGTGATGAAAAGTAGGTAGAGGTAAAAGTCACTCAGTGACCTGCGTACGGCTAATCCTGATATTAGAGATTTTCAAAGTATCTACATATAGCCCGTGTTCGTTATAGTGAGCTTGCCGAACTATACTAGCTAATCCGACTGCTGCACGGGAAATATTAATCTAACGAGTATCGGTTCCATATTGGGGTCAGTGTACGCGGTAGCCAGTGATGAAGGGGTACTGTACCGGTGGAGCATGGGCAATATATTTCTAACGAGTATCGGTTCCATATCGGGGTCAGTGTACGCAGTACCCGTGATGAAGGGGTGAAACATGGTGGAGCACGGGCAATATATTTCTATCGAGTATCGGTTCCATATCGGGGTTAGCCGTACGCAGTACCTAATCCCCTATGATAGAATCCTCGCTCAATTCCATCCCGAAATAGGCCGATGCGGCACTGAGAACCGGGCCGACCATATCGTGATCCTGGAACTTCGGCGCCTTTCCGGGTTTATAGAAAATATATCCCTGATCGAATCCGCCGTCCTTGACGAATTTTGCAAGATTCACGCCTAATGTGGGATGAGTCGTGTCCTCCCCGGTAAGTACGGGCTTCTTGAGAGCTTTTTCATCGGCGAAAATGACTTCGATACTGTACGCTTTTGCGACCTGAAAAACGGTATCGGTAAACCACGCCCAGTCCTCGCTGGTTTCCTCAATGGAAGTATCGCAGAATATGACGATTAATCCTTTAGGCGGATAGGCATTAACTTTGTTGGTGACCAGCACGGACGCGTTAACCCAACCGGTCTTACCGTCGGCAGTTTTAACCTGGTACCACGGTTCGTTGAATTCCACCTCGCGGAGTACGATCTTGATCGTATCCTTTGTGACGGGGCCGAGGGTGGTAACCTGATCGCCCTGCTTGATCTGTGTAATTACTTTAGCGTCGAGAGCGGGACTATCGCGCAGGTTGGCGTTATCGACCCAGCAGTAATAAGCCTTCCCCGCGCCGACTGTAACATTCTGGGGAACATCGGCCGCGGGGGAGTTTGTCCCGCCGGAACCCGATTTCCCGTCCTGATTCCCGCAGGATAACAGTGTCATGCAGGAAATCACTAAAATGAGAGTGAAAAATTTCAGTTTCATAATAAACCCCTTGATTGATTTTAAAGAATTCTATAGGGGTATGGAAAAAATGTCAACCGCAGAAAAAAATATTTTATAAACCACTTGACGATGAGGTATAAACACGCTATACTATATATATGAGTGAGTATTCACTCAGTGTATTATTTTATAATTACTTTTACTCACTATAACATTATTTAAAAGTGAGTACTCACACAGTCCTGCAAGTGTATTGCCTCTCCTCCCTTTTATCCATGAAATTTTTCTACTTTGGAGGCAATTATGGTTTTAGTAACTGGAGCATGCGGGCATATCGGTAATACCCTGGTACGAAAATTACTGGATCTCGGCGAAAAAGTCAGGGCTCTCGTGTTCCCCGGCGAGGATACGTCGTCACTGGACGGTCTCGCAGTCGAACAGATTCACGGTGATGTTTGCGACAGAAAATCCCTTGACGAGGCGTTCACGGGCGCGGATACGGTGTTCCATCTCGCGGGCATGGTTTCCATTATACCCGGCAAAAAAGACCTGCTCTACCGTGTCAACGTACTCGGTACGCGGAATATTGTCGATGCGTGTCTATCTCACAAGGTCTCCCGGCTGATCTATACCAGCTCCGTTCACGCGCTGCCCGATCTGCCGAAGGGCATGTTCATCAGCGAATCGTCAGGGTTCTCAACAGGTACGGCGTTCGGCGAGTATGGGAAATCCAAGGCCGCCGCGACGTTGGAAGTAATCGACGGGATTAAGCGCGGCCTTGACGCGGTCATTTGCTGCCCGTCGGGCGTCATGGGGCCGAATGATTATAAGCCGTCGAAAATGGGGCAATGCCTGATGGATTTTGTATCGGGTAAGATGCGGATGTCGCTTGACGGCGGGTACGATTTTGTCGACGTGCGCGATGTGGCGACCGGCGAAATAGCGGCGTGGAAAAAAGGCCGCACCGGCGAAACGTACATCCTCAAGGGTGAGAAAATTACGGTTATGCAAATC
>MIBD01000145.1:5567-7671 GCA_001829395.1 Spirochaetes bacterium GWF1_49_6
CGGGGCGTTTTTCTTCACCCTGTTCTCGCGCGGCAAGAGAGAACCCCTTCTTACTACAGAATCCCTTTCCATCCTGCGGAGTAACTACAACTTTAAGAACGAGAAGACGGTGAGCGAGCTTGGGTATATCACGAGGCGGCTGGACGAGACTATCGCGGATACATTAAGGTGGTTCCGCGCGAGGGGAATGATTAAGGGCGTGATGACAAAAATAAATGTTCCTGCGAGCGAATGAAGGCTGCAAATCAGTCTAAGTGTTTAGCGCCTTTATCAGGAATTTAATTTGCGTATCTCGGTAAGTACGGCGTCGATATGCCCCGCGACCCGTACTTTGTTCCTTTACGCATATCGGAGTAGTCGGGTAATGCGTGGTCTTTTCCATCCGCCTCGGGGAGCCGGAATTCCGGGGCACGCGAAACGGTTTCCAATCCCATGATCCCACCTGTTAAACTTCCTTTTTTCACCGATTTATTATATACTATTCCATTCCGAATGTATATCCTATTATTACCAAGGGGATTATATGTATATCGTGTATATGGATGAATCTGGTGATGATGGATTTCCAAAATATTCTTCACCTTTTTTTATTTTAACTTCTTTATACATGCATTATCAAAACTGGAAATCGAATTTTGAAAAAATATATGGATTCAGGAAAAAATTAAAAAATGACTACAATTTTCCTGTTAAAATGGAATTCCATACAGCAGGATTTTTAACGGATAAATATCCATATCGTGATTTAAAATATTCATTTTCAGAAAAAAAAGATATTCTTTTTCTCTTTTTTGATCTTTTAAGTATACTAGATATTAGAATAATAAATACTGTAATGAATAAAAAGAATATAACATACGAAAAATATGATGTGCTTGATAAAACCTTGAATTATAATGTACAAAGAATCGAAAATGATATTAGATCAATCGATCAATCCGGTAAATTCATGATAATTACAGATGAAGGCCGGGTTCCCATGATGACAAGAACAACGAGGAAAATGCAAAAATATAATTATATTCCATCGAAATTTAATCCTCAACCTTATAAATCGGAAATTCAAAAATTAATAGAGGATCCTTTACCAAAATCTTCATCAGAATCATATTTTATACAATTAGCGGACATGGTCTCGTATATTGTCAATTTATATGCAAAAAGAGAATTTTTAAACAATGAATCTTGGCCTAACAGGATTTTAAATATTTTAAAAGAAGGAGATGAAATAGAATTGTTGAATATTATTAAACCTGTATTAAATTTGCAGGCAAGTTCAGTAAATGATTATGGGATAGCGCATTACCCGAAAAAAAAATAGGGCTGTTGCAATAAAGCTACAGCCCTAACCACCACCTAAGACTCATTCGAGTTTTCAGTGGTTCATACAAAATATAGCACATAATTATTATTATGTCAACGAATTTATTAAATATAAAAAATAATACCAAGGGGAATTGATGAACGACCTGAAAACCGAACTGTTCGCGGAAATCCTGCCGTTTGTGGATAAACCGTTACGTTACACCGGGGGAGAGATAAACACGGTAACCAAGGACTGGGACGGCAGAACGTCGGTCGCGCTGATCTACCCCGATACTTACGAGATCGGCACGTCGAATATCGGGCTGAAGATACTCTATCATATCATGAACTCCCATGACGAGTTCGTATGCGAACGCGCGTATGCGCCGTGGGGGGATATGGAGACCCGTCTCCGCGAGCGGAAAATCCCGCTCTTCTCGCTCGAAACGCATACCCCGCTCGCCCGTTTCGATATCCTCGGCTTCTCCTTCCAGTACGAACTTCTCTACACCAATTTTATCAATATGCTCGATCTTTCCGGTATCCCGCTCAAGGCGTCGGAACGCACGATGGAGCACCCGTTTGTGATAGCGGGCGGCCCCGCGACTGTCAACCCCGAACCGGTAGCGCCGTTCCTCGACGCTATCTGTATCGGCGACGGCGAGTCGCGGATAGTCGAGATGTCGCGCGTTGTCCGCGAGGGCAAGGCGGAGGGGCGGAACCGTGAGCAGATTCTCACCGCGCTCGCGGAACTCCCCGGAGTCTATGTCCCGTTATTCTACAGCGAGGAGCAGTCCGG
>MIBD01000145.1:7678-8032 GCA_001829395.1 Spirochaetes bacterium GWF1_49_6
ATAATCGCGCGCGGCGCGCCTGTCCGGCGGTATATGGAAGCCGACCTGAATACGATAGATTTCCCGGTAGCGCAGATAGTCCCTTACATGCGGGCGATACAGGACCGCGCGGTAGTGGAACTTTCGCGCGGGTCCGGGCGCGGATGCCGTTTCTGCCAGGCGGGGTATATCTACCGCCCGGTACGCGAACGCGATCTGTCGGAAGTTGTGCGGATCGTGCGGAAGTCGATCCAAAGCACGGGATATAAAGAATTTTCACTGGTATCGCTCTCGGTCAGCGATTATAGCCGTCTGGGCGAACTCCTGCCCGCGCTGGAGAAGCAGTTTACCCCGCGAGGGATATCGTTCTCCCTG
>MIBD01000145.1:8046-8264 GCA_001829395.1 Spirochaetes bacterium GWF1_49_6
CGACAGTTTTACGCTCGAGCTCGCGCAGTCGGTCAAGACGATCCGTTCGAGCGGACTGACGTTTGCCGTCGAGGGGGGCACACAGGCGCTCCGCGACCGTATCAATAAAAACGTCAACGAGGACGAATTGATGCAGGTGATGCAGATTGCGACCCAACTGGGATGGAAATCGGTAAAACTTTACTTTATGATAGGCCTCCCCGGATGGGAGAACGGCG
>MIBD01000145.1:8411-8978 GCA_001829395.1 Spirochaetes bacterium GWF1_49_6
AGGAATTCCATCGCCTGATCGAGCATTTTCGCCGGAACCGCCGGATCAATATCCGTTATAATAACCCGTTCGTCAGCCGTATCGAGGGTGTGTTCTCGCGGGGCGACCGCGCGCTCGGGGAAAGCGTGGCGCACGCGTTCCGTAACGGGGCGCGTTTCGACGGATGGGGTGATTTCTTCGATTATACGAAATGGATAGATACGTTCGCGGCCACGGGGATCGACCCGGAGTTCTACCTGTCGAAAAAGACACCCGATACGCGGTTCCCGTGGAGTGTGATCGATAACGGCGCATCGGACGAGTGCTTCAAGAGCGAACTCGCGAAATCGGTCACGGGAGAATCCACCGAGGACTGCCGCGTCAAATGTTCGGTTTGCGGGACGTGCGATTTCGACGAGATAAAGAACCGTTATGCGAAGGACGAGGCCGCGCCGGAAGTGGATACCGATTTCTTGTCGGCGATCGACGTGTTCGGGAAGGAATCCGCCGGGTGCATCCGTTTCCTGTACCGGAAACGCGGTATCGCGAGATACTTGTCCCAGATCGATCTCGAGGAAGCGTTCTCGA
>MIBD01000145.1:9006-9386 GCA_001829395.1 Spirochaetes bacterium GWF1_49_6
GAAATTCACCGAAGGCTTCAACAAGCACATCCGTCTCGAGATGGGGTGGGCGCTGCCGGTAGGGTTCGAGAGCGAGTACGAGGTATCCCAGCTCGAACTGAACAAACCGCTCGACCCGGACGAGTTTATCCGTATGATGCAGCGGGAATTGACGTCCGATCTGGAAATACTCCGCGCGCGCGCGGTGGAGAAGCAGAACCGCATCAACCGGGCGGCGCACGAGCAGATGATCGAGTTCGTGTTCAGCGCCGGCGACGGGGAAAGCGCGCTCAGAAAACGTTACGCCGGGAATACGGAGTTTCATAAGGTGACGCCCAAGGGTGAAAAGACCCTGAACCTCGAGGAATATGTCGAGAGCATGGAGTTCGGCGACGGGAAGG
>MIBD01000145.1:9417-13222 GCA_001829395.1 Spirochaetes bacterium GWF1_49_6
AGCGCGCATCCAGGATATTATCGAGGCGTTTACGGGTATGGACTCACGCGAGGCGGTCAGGCTTAACCCGACGGTAATCCGCCGATACGTGATGAAAGACGGCCGGCGAATGGAAGTTTTCGAGCTATAGAATCCGCTTATTCAATCCACTTATAGACATACACCGTCCAGCCGAAATTAAACAAGAGATAAATCGAACCGTCGGAAGCGGCGTATAGCTTAGCCTCGCCCGAGTTATTCATTTCCGGTATGTTCGGAGTCACTACGACGCTTCCGTCCTCGTTTAATTTTAATATCGAATGTGTTATATCCACGCCGTTCATATAATGCACGAGGATATACGCGGCAGAGGGAATGGTTTTCGAAACCGCGACGCTGAAAGGACTGGAATCCATGATACACCCGTTACTGGAAAAGAACGGTTGAGTATACAGGGTGGGAGCGACCGAGGCGGATAGATCGAAGATATCATAGTATAATGTATTGGTAGTATTCTGGTAAATCAGGAACATTTTATTATCCGGGGAAATTCCATAGTGGAAATAATAACCGGAAAACCCGAAGCTCGTGGTCGTCCATGTATTATCGTTCATCTGGTAGGTTAAATTATGATAATTATTTGTAACCCAGAGAACATAGGGATGATTATCCGCTGAAAAATCGAGCTTAATATAAACAATAGGCATTGAAAAGAATGAAAAACCATATCCCGCCGGAGCAACCCAGCCATAACTGTTCGATAATTTCGATATGATCAACCCGTACATACCGGTATTGGTATCGAACACTGTATAAATATTTTCAGAGTGATCTTTATTAAAATCGAACAGGGAAAAATTCGAGCCGAAAGGAGTGGAAGAACTTAAAGTCGGGGGATTTTGGCAGAAATCATAGATCTCCCCTTTATTATTATCGAATTTCATCGCGACAGTAGGACAACCGTTAACAAAATGGAGTATCGGACGATTTTGCACAATATATCCGCTGAAGCTGCTCACTGCGCTCCATGTTCCATCGAAACGGTAGAGTGCTGCAACAAAATTTGTGTTCCTTGTAAGGAGATAGGGAACACCGTCGGGACTGACGTCGAAGGAAAAATCACCCGCGCTATAAGCCGCATTCTCGATAGGCTGGCCTAAAAGAATCCATCCTTTTTTATCCGCTAATTGCTGAATATTATTCTGCGCTCCGGGCTGGAAGAAATGGAAAATCGCGCAGGAAGAAAGCGCTACGATGAAACCCACGAATAAAACTAAACCCCTGAAAATACGCATAAACGACCCCTTGAGTGTAATAAGCGCCGACCAAAAAATTGTTGTTATCATTTTAAATATTCTGATAGACTGCTTTACAGCCGCCTTGAATAGGCGGAATTAAAAGCAACTATGATATAGTATATATCAAATTATGCGAATTTCAAAATATTTATGATATTTGTATCGATTTTGTCGGAATTATTCCATCCGGTAAACCGATAAAGAAGTATTACTAGTGACTGAGTCTTGCGTTAACAGCGCCGCATAAAGAGCGCCATCCGGGGCAACAGCCAATTTCGGTATCATGGGTGATGTATCGTTAAACTTCGAAGAGTAGACATTGCACATTTTTTTGTAATTCCCATCCGGTGAAATCCTATATATGTAAAGAGTTGCCATATCCCCTTCCATTATACCGGCAAGAAAATAACAGTAATAGGGGGAGTTCTTCGACGCGGCGGTACCTTGTTTTACGGGGAAAACCATCCCGTTGGTAAACATTTCGTGGGTAAACGGCGTTAAAATAGCGGGGCTTGTCGTAGGTGTGATATCGAAATAAGCCCTCATAATCTGATTGGTAACAGACCCATCATATTCAATGTCAATGAAATTGTAGAAATAGTAAATATTATTCTGGCCGTCTATATTGAAGGAAAGAAGCTGAATATTGGTACTAAAATAGAATTTCTGAGGAACGCTGGCCTTGTTGAATTTAGCGACATACGATCCGGAACCTGAGTTTACCAGCAGGAATAAATTATTATCCTGATCCGGTAATAAAGTAATATCCGATGGAGCGTTGGCGGAAAAGACGTTCGTAACCAACGGGTTCGGTCCCCAAGACCCCGAGGAAGAATCATAAACACGGATAAAATTTGTACCGTAGATATTTGTAGTAAACGCGATAAATTGATCGGCAGAAGGTGCGATAGCGTAATCGAAAAGATCTGAAGAAGCGAGATAAGTAAACATTGCCGCTTCGGGAATAGATATTTGTGAATCGAATTTAAATAATTGCCCCCAGCCGGAATTATCCTTATATGCCACATAAGGGATAGTGCCGCTAATATCCAGTATAGGACTACTACCGCCCGTTCCCGGCATATTCGAACTGACGATTTCCCACTTTAAAGAAGTGATATTATATCTATAGAGTATTAAGTTATCAGTTGTCGAACGCAGTACCAGATAAGGGGTATTCAAAGAATCGACTTTTATCGAGAAATCCTCTAAAGTGGAATAAACATTCAGAAACGGATCGCCCAATAAAGTAAGATGCTTCAAATCGGCGAGTTCGAGTATTTTATTCTGCGCGGAGGGTTGAAAAAAATGAAACAGCGCGCACCCGTTAAAGAAAATAACACCCGCTAATAGTAGAATCACTTTTTTCATGAATATCCCCTGGTTACATATTTTGAACATGCTCATGCAAATGAAATTCCCAAAACGCAATGAAGAATTACTCGAAATAGCGGAACACCTGCAGGGACTCATCACCTGCACCTGTTTGAGCGGCCACAAGATATAAAGCCCCGTAGGGAGTGGCATACAAACCGAAATTGTAGGTGCCATGGACCGGGATTTCATCGAGGAAGGTGACCGTATTATCCTCATTTATCTCGGCGACAAAATTGGTTAATCCTGTACCATCCGATAGTAGACAATATGCTTTATACGGCGATGTCCCGGTTACTGTGAAGGTAGGATGAGACATTAAGAGATAACTATTTTGACTCAACAGAATAACGTCATTCGTGGAGAATCCCGGTGATGACATATTTGCGATGTAGTACCATACATTACCGTCCATTGTACTATACACGCTAAACAACTTACTATCGGTAATTTTCGCGAATAACGGGGAATAATTGATCGAGAACACCGTGTTTTCATTATATACATACGTATATTGATTGAAACACATGAATGAATAAGCGCTTTCCCCGTAAAAATCGAAGTACACATTATCGAAAGTGCCCGTGTTCTGATATTGCGAGAATGATGCTGATTCTACCCATGCGCTTCCATTCCATAACCTGACATTGATAAAAAAGTCCGTTACATTATTGGTTTCGAAATTGACACCCATTCTTCCGCCTGGGCTGATATTAAAGTCGAAGCTATTGACATTTGGGGAAATATAGGTGCTTAACAGATGCGGGTAGTCGGACGAGTAATCATATACCCCCAGGTTGTACATTGAATCGATAACCGCGACAAAAGGGACATCATGATCGAACCGCAGGACAGCCTTATACTTGTAATCGGTGTTGGTAAATTCGTTTTCTACCACCCATTCCCCGTTGTATCGGTATAGGGTATCAAAATTATCGATAGTCGTAAAAAACAGATACGGGATTTCACGAGAATCGAACGCAAGCGAGAACTCACTCCCCATGTAGACGTCGTTCGTAAACGTCTGCCCGATCTGTACCCATCCCTTCAGGCTCGCGTAATAATCCACCTTATTCTGCGCGGCGGGGTTGAAAAAATGAAACAGCGTACACCCGTTCAAACATATCAGGAACGGTACAATCAATAATAAATAC
>MIBD01000145.1:13248-13578 GCA_001829395.1 Spirochaetes bacterium GWF1_49_6
AGCTACCATTTCGTGAATACTCTGACGTTTCCCAAATCGTTCAATACCGCGGCGACAGGATTCCCGTCCATATCGATACCGAGTTTGATACTTTCCGAATTGGTAAGATCGTCCGGCAGGCCGAGCATAGGAGAAACCACATTCCCGGCAACTTTGAAAATGTAAGGTTTTGCCGTACTGAGATCGATGAATCCCACGTAAATATATCCGCGGGTTTTATCGGGGACGACAGAAACCATCGCAGTCCCGCCGGTGTCAATATAGATTTGATCGGAATATAAACGGGTGCTCGCATCCATGGTTAAATTGTCATTCCATATATGGAAAACC
>MIBD01000145.1:13584-13684 GCA_001829395.1 Spirochaetes bacterium GWF1_49_6
GATAACAAGCCATCCTGATCCAGATAAACTCCGTATATATTATCGAAACCGTCGACAGCGACCCTCGCAAGTTGATGAGCGTTTGTAAAATTATATATCT
>MIBD01000145.1:13721-14746 GCA_001829395.1 Spirochaetes bacterium GWF1_49_6
AGATAAAAAACCCGCGCCGGCGAATATCTTTCCAAAGGAGTCGATATCTATACTGAGATCGTATATAGTATCAGGGAATGTATAAGGCGATCCCATGATATTCTTCCAAGGACTTGAGGCAAAGGGCTGATCGAGGTCCTGAATGCTGATCTGCCCGGGAGAATTATCATCATAGAAAATTATGAACACCTTATCCCCTGTCGAAAGAGCATAATCCCATAGTAAGACTTGTGGTGAACCGAAATAAAGACTGGTATAGGGATACCAAGTACCATCCGGATTCCTGATATTTATTAACCCTCCCCAAGACTGGTCGATATATCCGTAAAACACACCGAAATCTTTATGGCATTTTAATAATATTGAATATGCGGTGGTTGGCGGATTATCGATGTTGTTCCAGACGGAGTTCTGGTTATCATAAGTAAATGTTAACGGGTTAAAGGTTGCGGTCTCGATATAACTTAGGTATAGAGTATCGTTATAATCTACGGCGATTGAATAATTGGCGGCATCGATTCCGCTGATTGAGGCTTCTTCGTTCCAATACGTATCTGTGATGACATTATTCGCGCCTGGAGGGAAAAAGTGGAATAAATCGCAGGATGAGAATAAAAGTACTATAACCGGAATTAATTTTTTCATTGGGAAGACTCCTAATCCCATGTTTTATATATATGCAAAGTGGGTGATTGCAATACCGCCGCCACGGGAAGCCCGTCCTGATTGACGGCGAGTTTAATGGAATCGCAGTTCGTCAGATAATCGGGGAATGCCGGCATAGGTAAGGCGTTCCCGTTTTCAATCTTGATCACCATAGGTTTGTGATTGTCAAACGTAATAAAACCGACATATATCCGCGTCGAGTTTTTATCCGCCGCCACACTCAGACCCAAATTATGCAGAGAACCCACGAAAAAAGCCTCGTTATAAAGGGTGATAGCCCCCATGTCGGTAATATTAGGATAAACATAGCTCATTTTGCGCGCCATTATCCTATCATCCATCGATTTATAGATCACATA
>MIBD01000146.1 GCA_001829395.1 Spirochaetes bacterium GWF1_49_6
ATTCATGATACTCTACTTCACATTTAACTCGGTCAAGCAGTCCCTCATCGTGTTCCTCGCGATCCCCATCACCCTCTCGGGAGGAATCATCCTCCTGTGGATACTCGGGTATAATATGAGCATTGCGGTGGCGGTAGGATTTGTCGCGCTGTTCGGGATTGCGGTCGACGACGGTATCGTCCTTACTACGTACATCAACCAAAATATAAAGAAAAACCCGCCGAAAACCCTCGATGACGTACATGCCCTCATTATCACGTCGATACAGAAGCGCGCGAGACCGCTCTTTATGACGACCGCGACGACTATTCTGGCGTTGGTGCCCGTCTTATGGGCGGCCGGCCGAGGAAGCGAGATTATCCGCCCTATGGCGGTTCCGTCGATAGGCGGTATGACCATCGAGTTAATCACGATTATCGTTGTGCCGCTATTGAACAGCTTTATACTGGAACGAGAGTTGAAGAAGCAAATAAAACATAAACCACAGGAGGTTTAGATGAAGATTTTTCTGACAGTATTTGCCGTGTTTGCCGGGACTTTTCTGCTCTCATGCGGGAATACCGACAACAGCAATAAACCCGCGACGAACTCGGTATCTCTACCGATGAACGGGTCGATGCAGATGAACGCAACCAATATCCCGCAGAGTGCGGGGATGACTAACGGGACCAACGCGGCGATTTTGATCTGCCCTGTTACCGGCGATACTATCGCTCCCGGAGAGGGTATCGTCTATCAGCAGAACGGTTATGAATTCACCCTCTGCTGCGCGGCGTGCGTTAACTCAGTAAAAAAGGATTTCGAGAAGTACAAATCGAAAGGAAAGAAGATTCAATAGGATAATGGGGACGTCCGATTGGGGTATGTTGACAGACACTTAGGAATGGTAATTCCTTGTCACTGCGAGACACATCGGGGTGAAGCAGTCTACTATAATTGATTGCTTCTACCTCGCTTTAAATGTTTATTACGGCGCGGGTTTGCAATGACAAAAAACAGATCGTCAATACACCCTTGGGCGGCCTTTTTAATTCACCGTGAGTTTCCATACGCCGTCGATTTTTATTAAAAGCGCCGTATTGCTCTGGATAGTCGTACCGTCCTTAAAATACAAACTGTACATCACATTAGCGGTATTCCCGTCGTTAAATTTTTTAATAATCTCCACCCTCTCCACGCTTCCCATCCGTGTGGCGATCACCCATATTTTACCGAGCTTCACCATCCCGTTCATGGGATTTTTCGAATCGGCGGAATTATAGATAAAACAATTAGTCAACGCAAAGAAATCCTCGTTGGTTTTCCAAGAATAAACTTTTTTCAGGGTTAATGTCGCCGCATCGTCGGGGACTCCCTTTTCACCGCACCCGATAACAAGGGGTAGTATTACAGTTGCAATTATTACCAGTAAGATACCCCATACTCTACGCATAATTTCCTCCCGGTAACGAGCGAAGGATTTGTTCGCACTTATGGATATAATACCCTGAAACAGCGCCGGAATCAACCCCCGCGAGTTTTTCCCTGATAAACACCGTACCCTTCAATCCTGAGCTCCCCTTATTCAGTTCCTTTATCAATCCCTTGAGTATCGTCCTCACCTTGTCCTGAATCTCCATAGGGATAGCCCGATATAAATCCGTCGTATCGCACTTCGTCCCAGTACTCCCGTGCGATTCCAACGAGACCGGCATGAGCGTACTGAAACGCACCCCGCCTTCGATATATCCGCAGCCTGCGAACATCTCCCCGGCGAGACGGCGCAGCAGTTGCAGATGCCGGTTCGTGGTTTTCCCGTCGTCTATCAGGATGTCCTTTCTATTACGGAATGACTGCGTAAAAGTATCGAAAGTTTGTAATCTGGTAATACTTTTTTTTCGCCGAAGCTCCGAGAGGGAGTTATTCCCGCTGTGGCTCCCATAGCGTTCGGAATAGCAGAGGTCGAACCCGCAGAATATGGGCTTCCGTTTGAAGAGCCGTAATGCGAGAAGCCCCGCGTCGATAGTCACCGACGGGGAATTGTTCCTATAGGACGGAGTCGTCATCTGTGCTTCTAAGTCGTAGAATATTACAGGATTCGGGATAGCGGAGATGAGCGCGCTATTCGCATACACGCTCGCGAATAAGGGGACATGCGGGGGAATTCCCCGAAAATGCAGAATATTCGCTGGCCCCGCGTCGCTCAGCACCACCAAATCCGGCGTAATCCCCCCCGATAACAACGTCCGCGCGGCGGACAGCACGGAGATAATGAAAAACTTATCCCGGTAGCGTGAAATTTCATCGAGCCGGTCGTTGAGGGACGGGCCCGCCGCGATAACAAGCGGTACAGCGTCCGTTTGCCCAGCGCATGTACCGGCGGGAATATAACGGTTCTTATGACTGACGATAGACGAAAGATTACGAAAATAATTGATGAACCAGACCTTGGAGAAATAGGCTTCGACCTTTAAATTCTCCACGGCGAGCGCGAGGGAATGCCTGAACCCGGCCTCGAATAGCTTATATTCACCGGGATAGGCGCGTTCGAACGCCGGGAGCGACAGCATTTCGGGACGATACCCCGCCGCGAGCGCGGATTCCATCCATAAGGTGAGTTTATCTATCGGAACATCGCCGTAACACTGGATACCGAGCGCGTACAGCGCGGGCGCGGAGTTTTCGAGAAGCATCCGCTCCGGCTCGATGACAATTATCCGTTCAGGGGGAATCCCCAATCGCGCAAGCTCATGGGGAATCATCCCCAGCGCGCTCCCGAAAACAACGAACGCCGGGCCGGGACGAATCCCCGACAGCGCGCGTTCGATTTCCTTCTCCGGGTCGTACCGGGAGAGAAGGTAATTTCCGTCCTTACAGATAGTCGGCGTTCCGTTTTTCGCCGGTTCAATCTCAGTCACACGATACCCCGTTTATAATATAAATTTCGCCGCCGTACCGCATTGTCCGCAAAACGTCTGACCGCCCTCATTTTTCAATCCGGTAACATGAGTGGAAAATCCCATCCGCTTCACCAGCAGATTCCCGCAGACCGGACAATAACTGTTGCTGTCCGCGAGCACGTTACCGATATAGACATATTCCAGATGCTCCTTCGCGAGATTGAACACCTCGCCCAGCAGATCCACGTCGGTGGAGGGCTTCTCGAAATGGTAGTGCGGGAAATAGCGGGATATATGGAACGGTATCGATTTATCGACCGATGCGATCCATTTAACGAGCGACTCGAGTTCGACCATATTGTCGTTATAGTCCGGGATGACGAGCGTCGTCAATTCGATATGCGTCCCGTATTCATGGCACCGGCGTATCGTATCGAGTACGGGCTGGAGTCTCCCGCCGAGGCTTTTATAGTTCTCGTCGGAGAACGCCTTCAGGTCGATATTCGCCGCGTCCATCAGGGGAAGAATCTCCTCCAGCGGCTCCTTCTCGATATACCCGTTCGTCACCCATATATTTTTCAGCCCCGCGTCTCTCATCAGTTTCGACACGTCGATAACATACTCCGCCCAAATCGACGGTTCCGAGTAGGTATAGGCGACACCGACCGAGTCGCTGTCCTTCACCGCGCTCACGACCTGCGCGGGAGTCATCCGGTTCAACTGCAGGAATTCGCCGTCGTCATAGTAGCGCGACAGGTGATGGTTCTGGCAGAACTGGCAGCGAAGGTTACATCCGACTGTGCCGATAGAAAGGATCATCTTACCGGGATAGTAATGATAGAGGGGTTTTTTCTCGATAGGATCGAGCGCGACGGCGGAAACCAGTTCATAGTTCAGGCTATCGAGCACACCCTTCTCGTTGGCGCGCGCCCCGCAGACCCCGCGTTTCCCGTCAGCGATATGACAATGCTGGGGGCAGAGCAGGCAATCGACCGTGCCGTCGCTATTGCTTCTTCCAAACCTCGCCGGATGGTTCATCCTCCCCTCCTTTCTAAATTATGGTCACTTCTAAAAACCCTCTTTTCTACAATGGGGCATAAAGGAAAAGAGGACAAAGAAGTGACCATTGGGCGTATTATAAAGAATTATAAATAATATTGTTATAAATGTCAATAGTTTTTGCATCAGTCCCCGCAACGGGGGAACCGCCCTTATATTACATAATGAGAAACTTATCAAAGAACCGCCGCGCTACAATCCCAGCAACGCGAGGAATTCCTCCGGGGTGATAATCCTCACGCCGAGCTTCTTCGCTTTCTCGAGCTTCGACCCGGCGTTCCCGCCCGCGACCAGCATGGACGTACTCCCGCTGACGCTTTCCGACGGAGTCCCGCCGTACTTCCGCACGATCTCCTTGAACTCCTCGCGGGTAAATCCATCCGCCTTCCCGGTGAACACCACGGTCATCCCGGCTATCGGCGAATCTGTAATATTTATCTTTTCAGGGTAGAGTATCTCCACACCGTTGGCGAATAACCGTTCGAGCAGACCCCTATTATCGGGATTGCCGAAGTAGTCCCGGATCGAATGCGCGACGATGTCCCCGACCTCCCGTGCGGACATCAGCTGTTCTTCCGGCGCGCCCGCTAACGCATCGAACGGCTGGAACGTCTCCGCGAGAATGCGCGCGGTCTGTTCGCCGACATACCGTATTCCGATAGCGTTGATAAACCGCCAGTACTCGATTTTAGACGCGGTATCTATCGCTTTCAGGAGATTATTGACGCTTTTTTCGCCGAAACGGTCGAGTTCCTTCAGTTCGGCCTCATGCGCGCGCAGGCGGAAGATATCCGACGCGTCCCGCAGGTAACCGAGTTCGATAAAGCGCGCGACTATCTCCTCGCCCAGCCCCTCGATATCGAAGGCCTGCCGCGATACGAAGTGCTTGATACGTTCGCGCACGACCGCCGGGCATGCCGGATTGGTGCAGACATACGCGACCTCGCCCTCGACCTGCTCCGCGCGATGCCCGCAGACCGGACACTTTTCCGGCGGGAGGATAAATCCCGCATCGGACAGACGTTTATCTTTCAGCACCCCGACCACTTTCGGGATAACGTCCCCGGATCGCTCAACCAGTATCGTATCGCCTATCATCACATCGAGACGGCGTACCTCGTCGAAATTATGCAGGGTTGCGCGGGAAATCCGCGCCCCCGACAGGATGACCGGGTCGAAGATCGCGGTCGGCGTGATCGTACCCATACGCCCGACGCTGTACTCGACCTCCCGCAGGACTGTCGTTTCGACTGCGGGCTTGAACTTCCACGCGACCGCCCATTTCGGGGATTTCGCGTCATAGCCCATTTCCTCCTGGCTACGGATATCGTCCAGCTTGACCACCACCCCGTCGATCTCGTACTCGACCTTCGAACGGTCGGTCTCCCATTTACGGTGAAACTCTATGATTTCGCCGATAGACTGCGCTTTTATCCGGTACGGGCTGACCGGGAAACCGATATCCTTGAGGTAGGTCATCCGCGCGTACTGCGAGGAAATACCGCTGACGGCCGTCTCGCCCTCACGCGCGCGCACCCCGTAGGCATTGAAACGGAGCTTACGCGACGCAGTGATACGCGGGTCAAGCTGGCGGAGGCTCCCGGCGGCGGCGTTTCGGGGGTTCGCGAACTCAGGCTCGTCCTGTTCCGCGCGGACACGGTTCAGCTCGA
>MIBD01000147.1:0-5577 GCA_001829395.1 Spirochaetes bacterium GWF1_49_6
AACATTTTTAACATTAATAATGATATATCTTTTAAATACGCCCAATGGTCACTTCCTTGCCACCGAGAATCGGTGGTTATTAGAAGTGTCCGTATAAAAATGAATGAGGGGAAATACTTTTTCATTTCTGCCTCCTATCGTTCTTTGGATATTATAACTATTTTAAAAGGCGAAAGTAAAGGAATTCTCAACGTTTTTTCGGTTGTTCCGATTTAGATAACGGCAGGTACTTATGAATAAAATAAAGAATCCATGGATCGATACCCCAAATTATCATTGTTTCGGGTGCGCGCCGGGAAACGAAAAGGGTTTACGGATGGAGTTTTACTCGGACGGCGGGGACGTCGTATGCGAATGGAATCCCCATGCCGCATTCGAGGGCGAGGGCGGTATCCTTCACGGGGGGGTGCAGGCGGCGCTGATCGACGAGATCGCGAACTGGTATATTCAGGTTTACTGCGGGACTGTCGGCGCGACCGTCAGCCTAAATATCCGTTACCTCCACCCGGTGTCCATCACCAAGGGCGCGATAACCCTGCGGGCGGGGTTAAAGAAAAAACGTAAAAATATCATCACAGTCCGCGTCGAACTGAAAAGCTCCGCCGGAACCCTATGCACTACCGCGGACGCGGATTTCTTCACCGTATCGCCGGAACTTGCGGGAACCGATTACGGTTATCCCGGGGCGGACGCGTACACGTAGAAATAATCACTTGCTCCATTTCTCCGGCGGGAGATTTGCTATTCCTTTTATATTCTGATCGACCCATTTTAGACGTGTTATAAGCCAGTATTTGAGTTTTAATATTTCCTCTTCATACGTTTTTGGAAGCGGTAGAGGGTTCGGCCATAAATAAACCCCCAAGACCGGCCACTCCTGGAAATTCCTTTTCTGCGCCTCGTCAATCCTGATCGTGATTTGATCGATAATAAATTCTACATTCCAGTCGCTCAGAACATTTTGACGGAGTTCATACCAACGCGCGATCAGTTTTTTTACGAACGACGGATCTTTCATCAGTTTTGACGGGAGATAGCGGTAGGGCAACCACCAGCCGTTACAATAGTAACAGTCGTAGTAATTGATATTACCGAACGCTATATTAAAATCCCACGGGGGCCCGGCCATAATCTTACCGTTGACATCCTTATAAAAATAAGTGCTGAAAACAAACGCGTCCGCGTTACGCGCGGCTATATTCAGGATCATATAATCGATAAACGAATCCGTATCGATATAATTTGCATAACTTTCCGTACCGCTGAATTTCATGGATATTAAACTTTCCTCGAACTTCGAGATATAGTTGGATAGCGGCAGAATCGTCGAGGCAATAATCTTTTTTTTCTTGGGGTACTCGATTTCCCACGCAGTTTTTGAAAAAGAGGTAAATGTTACCATCGCTTCGTCCGGTTTATCCTTTTTAAAGATATATCCCACGGAAAATTTATCCGCCTTCCCGATCGCGATATCCACCTTATCCGGTGACGGTTTAATCCGTTCGGTCAGTAAAAATAACCCGAAGTAGTCGTTCGTTGATACGAGGGATTTATTTTGATTGAGATACAATTCCACAAACACCGTACGAGGGGCGTACATTCCCATCTCGCGCGCAAGTTCATAGGCAAGAAAATTTCTAAGAAGCGACTTATCGGAATACGGCCCGTTGAGCACCCAATCCGAATCCTCAGGCAACCCTAAAATGGATACTATTTTTTCCTTTCCGTTCTGTCCGAAGACCTTGACCGCGAATTGACTTTTCGGCACCGCTTGGTTCTGGTCGTTTGTTACCGACGATTTCCCGCGAAGTTCGATTTTTATATTATAAGCTTCACATGCAGATTTAAGATAAGGCATCCCGGTGCCCCAACTGTAATTCGTAAAGCAATACATTTTCGCCGACATTTTCGGTTCATCGGGAATCATTTTATCGGCATCTATGAAAATTACCGGTATTGGTTTAATCGGATATCGTTGAATAACAATACGGAAAGATTTTGACGTTTTATTTTTTAGATTCTTGATCTCGATAATAAAAATATTTTTACCGAATTTCAGATAATACGGCACGCTAACCGGTACTGTAGTTTTATGTCCGTTTATAAATACTTCGTTCCCGGATTCGGTCTGCGTCATAATACGGACTGAAAACACGGTATAATCTACCATTTTCGAGTAATTGGTAATATCGGGATTAAACATTAAATCGATTGGGATATACTTGTTATCACTGATAAATTTAATATCGATACTATACAAATATCCCTGAAACATGAATAAAAACCCCAGAACTATCAGAAAATAATTTCGCCTCACCTTGCTCCCCCGGAAGATCATTTATATTTTATCATAAAACTGAAAATTTTAAAAGATTTCCCTGTATTCGAATCAATGGATAGGCGCTTTATTATATGTCGCGTGTTTAAAGTCCACCCCGGGTATTGTATCGGTCTATGTCTAGACCGCCTATATCTTCGCTGGACATCCGCCCGTTCCAGTTCTTGGAAATCCCGCTCGGAGTAAAATACCTGTTCTTTTCCGGTAATGAAAAAGACTTCGGTATTGCCCCGGGAAATATGAGCGGGCTATCGCCTTTTATCGAAATAAAATTCAACCCGTTCAAACTATAATCGGCGATAATCATACTATCGCTTGACAAAATTACCCGGACATTCTACAATTCTCCCGTAAGGAGAACGAAATGGATATCAATAACGAATTGATTAACGCGTCCATATCCGGCGATATCGAACTGGTAAAGGATTACCTTAACGATGGCGCGGAAGTCAACTTTAAAAGTTTCTTTACCATCGACAAGGATGAAACCCCTCTCCATAAGGCGTGCGCGTTCGGGCATTTGGAACTCGCGAATTTCCTGATCGAGCAAGGGGCGAATATTAACGCGGTGGACAGCGACGGTTACACGCCGCTATTCAAGGCATGTTTCGCGGGACATCTCGAAATTGTTAAATTTCTACTGAACATGGGCGCCGATCTCCGCGCGAAAAGCCGTTACGGCGATACCCTGTTACGCATTTCCGCGGCGGGCGGGAATTCGGATATCGTAAAAATATGGGTCGAGCGCGGATTCGATATCAACGCCGCCGGATACAGGAATATGACCGCACTGCATACCGCGGCGTGGAGAAACCACGTCGACATCGTTAAATATCTGGTAGAAAATGACGCAAAGATCGATCTCCGCGACTCCGAAGGAAATACCGCGCTTCATCTCGCGGTCAAGAACGATGCGATCGAAATAGCTCTTTTCCTTATCTCGAAGGGAGCGAATCAGGGCATACGCGACAGCGACGGGAATACCCCGGGAACAATCGCCCGCGCATCGGATAATCCCATGCTATCCGTAATATTCCAGAAAGAGCAGGAAAAAGTATAGGGTTATTGGATTTTTAAAAGCCGTTTGGCATTCTGAAAAAATATCATATTTTCGTACATCGCCCCGAGTCCGAGGTCGAGAATCTTCTTCTTCGTCACCGATGCGCGTTCCCACGGAAAATCGCTCCCGAACAGCACCTTATACGCCCCATGCCCGAAAATCATTTCCTTCAATAACCAGTCGTCGATTTCGGTGCAGAACGACGTATCGAGATATACCTCGTGGAGTCCCATAACATAGCTCTCGGCCTCCTCCCACATCCGGTATCCCCCCATATGGGCAAGGACGATTTTCAGGTGCCGGTTGAGCTCACGGATTTGCGCGAAACGCTTGGGCGTACCGTGGACTTCCTTGAACGCCACATCCCTCCCGGCGTGAAAGACAATGATGAGATCGAGACGGGTGCATTCCTCGTAGATTTCGGTCATCATCGGGTCGTCGGGAAAGAAATCCTGGTATTCCGGGTGAAGCTTGATGCCCTTGACACCGTTCTGCTTGAGCGACTCCAACTCCTCCCGTACGTTTCCCACCTTGTTATACTTCGGGTGCATCGTACCGAACCCGATAACATCGACACTGCTTTTATTAAACTCGATGACCTTTTGATTGATGCTCTCCACCTGCTCGGGACGCGTCGCGATCGGGAGATTGATCGAGAAATCGACACCCTCCTCCGCCATATATCTGCGCAGGGAATGCACCGTGCCGTCCCCGAAGCATTGGACATTACCCTCTTCTCCCAGCTTAGTGACCGTCTTTAAGGCGATATCGTCGGGGAAAAAGTGCGTGTGAAAGTCAATCAGCATGCAACTTTCCTTTTTTTAGTGCATCAATTATAAAATAAAAAGAAAAGTTTTCAAGGATTATTACATTCCCTTACGCTATTTTATACAATAAAACTCAAAATACTCCGTATTCTACATTTTCACTAGCGCTGACGCCATAATCTCCCCGGTGCTCGCGTCGATCAGCTTCGCGAAGTAGACCCGTACCCCGCCGATATAGTATAGCTTGCTCGCGAGAATAGTATCCGCTCCCGTGAGCTGTTTGATCTCGTCGGAACCCTCGACTACCTGCGCGAGCTTCAGCTTGATCTCGTCGAGTATCGCCTCCATCTTCTGGCGTTCGACTACGGCAAGGTATTTATACTTGACTAATATGTCCTCGGTGACTGTAATGACATGCGAGGAGAGCTGTTTCAGGTCGTCCCCCTCGATATCCGGGGGAAGCACCATCACGCTTTTCTTAGTGCCCATACTACCGGCGGTCTGCTTCATAATCTGCTGAATCGCGTTATCGATACGGCGGTAGATTTCGTCGGTAAAGTTCTTATAATCGTACTCTTTCTTTAATTGCGCGACAAGCCCCTGATCGGCGAGATTGTATATTTCCTTCTTCACGTTATCGACTATGATATCGTCGAGAGAACGCGATTGGTAATTCGCCCCGGTGTGATGGCTGACCATACCCGGGTCTTCGGGAGTAGCGCCACCGCTGCTTTCGCCTTTCTCGCCGTATGTCAGGAATATAAAGTTGCCTTTGGTCATCTGCGAAAGTATCCGCAGGTGAATTTCCCCGACAAGGTCGAGTTCGCTCGCGCCGACCGTGAAGAACTTAATCTGCTTGGCCTCGGCTTCCTCCGCCAGTCCGGTTAATTCGAGAAGCGACTTCAACTTGGCGGGGGCGTCGGTAACAAGGAACACGAGCTTGATAGAATTATTGTTCCAGTTGAGCGCAAGGGTCTTTTTAATACCGTCGAGCATCGCTTCAGGATAATCCCCTCCGCCGTTCGCGTCCACGCCCATCAGGAACCCGTAGAAGGAATCGAATTTATCCGTCAACGGGAATTCTTTGGTGAGATAGTCGTCGGTATCGTCACGGTAGAGCACCATACCGAAACGCGCTAGAATATTACCTTTGGATATTTTTACGATTCTTTCGTTGATCGAATAGATGGTATTGCAGAGTTTCTCGATCTCGTCGCCCATACTCCCGGTGGTGTCCATCAGGAACACGATATCGATAGGTATCTTAGGGGTCTCTTCACGCGCTATATCCAGCGTGAAAATCGGACGTTCATAGAAATCGGGGGTATAGCTGAAATTGTAGCTTTTCCCTTGATACTTGACCGCGACCGCTTTCTCTTTCTTCAGGTCGGACTGTTTGGGATAATAGAGGA
>MIBD01000147.1:5699-5910 GCA_001829395.1 Spirochaetes bacterium GWF1_49_6
GCACCGTGTTTAAATCCTTGATAGTGAGCGATTTACTTTTATAGTTAGGAAACTCTTTTACCAGGAAATCGAGGTAATACTGGTACTCTTCGTTATCGTCATGCTCGCCCGCCATCGGGACATTTTCCTTATCGAACTTCTTTTCCGGCGGCGTTTTATCCACAATAGGCCCCGTCTCTGCTCCGCCTATAGTTTTCCCGGGTACGATTTC
>MIBD01000148.1:0-584 GCA_001829395.1 Spirochaetes bacterium GWF1_49_6
TCGGTATCCATGACGTGATTATCGACAACCCGCGTCATAATACCAACCATGCGCTGATGGGGCGGGATGAAATGGAAGCCCTGATGCGCGCCTATCTTCGCAGGTACTCGGAAATCCAGGCGAATGAAGACGTTAAACATATCGTCATATTCAAGAACCAGGGAATCGCCGCGGGCGGATCGCTCGAACACCCCCATTCGCAAATATACGGACTCCCGGTGATGCCGTTCGAGACCCAGACTCGTGTCAACGAGGTCAAGAAGTACCACGAATTCAACGATTCCTGCCTGATGTGCGACCTGCTGAGTGAGGAGTTGAGCGACCGGATACGGATTGTGGCGGAGAACGAGCATTTCGTGGCGCTTTCCCCGTACGCCGCGTTATCGCCCTATCATATCTGGATCGTGCCGAAGGACCATAATCCGTCGTTCTCGCTGATCGAGGAAAAAAATATCCCGTGGCTTGCCGATATGATGAAGATCGTGTTCTACAAGTTCTTCTACGGCCTGCGGAACCCCGATTATAACTACGTCATCCAGAGTCTGGCGCGTTCGAAACGCGAAGCCGAGTACTTCCATTGGTAC
>MIBD01000148.1:593-5986 GCA_001829395.1 Spirochaetes bacterium GWF1_49_6
TAAATGCATCAAAGTAATCTCGGATTCTATCGACACTCGCATATTTTTTACGAGGTTAAAGACTCAAATATGCGAAAAGTTCTGTTAGTGGTAATCATCACCCTTTTCACTATGGTCTCTGAAATCGTATTCGGATCGATATTTAATTCCATGGCGTTGCTGGCGGACGGATGGCATATGGCGACGCACGCTAGCGCATTAGGGATAACTTTTTTTACATTTTTACTGATGAAGAAATTAAAGCAGGATTCGGCTTTTTCCTTCGGGACATGGAAAATAGAAATTCTCGGGGCTTATACCAGCGCTATATTGTTAGCTATTGTCGGATTTGGGGTCGTCTATTCTTCGGTCGAGCGTCTCCTTCACCCTGCGGTAATTCAATACGATCAGGCTCTCATTGTGACATTTATCGGACTGGGGGTGAATGTACTTTGCGCGTTTATCCTGAATTCCGGTAAACATCCCGAAACGGATCATCATCATCCGCATGAACATTCACATGAGCATGGATTGGGAATAAAATCAGCGTCTCTGCATGTGATTGCTGATGCAATGACGTCTGTTTTTGCGATACTAGCGTTATTAGGCGCGAAACTATTGAAATTAAATTTCTTAGACCCGGCGATGGGGATTGTAAGTACGGTTCTTATTTTTAAGTGGTCTATCGATTTATTACGGGAAACCTCGAATATATTAGTCGATAGAACGACGGATAATGAAATATCCGAAGAGATAAAAGCGATCATTGAAGATGACGGCGATACTAAGATTTCAGATTTACATATATGGAAAGTCGGCGAGGAAAAATATGCCTGTATTATTTCGCTTGTGGCGCGAAAACCGAAAAAACCGGAGTTCTATAAAAATTTACTAACGCCGGTAAATGAACTCGCGCATATCAGCATAGAAGTAGTAAAATGCGAGGATAGGGATACTGAAAAAAAAGGATAAATATCTTTTATTTCAGGATTACCTATTCTGATCATAATCAAGGTTTACTTTTTACGGGTAGTGCTTGGATTTAATAATCTTCTACTGAGAGTATAAATTGACCTTTAAAACGTTCACCTCCGCCTTCGCGAAATATGTGAATCTCGACGAACTGGTCTACGATATCACCCTGCTGGTACTGGCATTATTCCTGCGCGGGTTGATTGTCCCGCATGGAAAGACCGTGCTTGATGTGCTGAATCCTGTTACCGGCACTATCCTGCTTCTGGCGGTATTTTTTTCCGTTTCGTATTATATAGGGTTTATTCAATCTCGTTACACCGAGGTGTTAACGGAACGCCCCAAGACGCTTGACAGGGTGGCCGGGATATCGATGGTCACGTTATTCGTGATGATAATCACAGTGACGATTATCTTCGTCAGGGAATTCCCCGATGCGGACCCGGTATTTTCGATGGCGTTAGTATTCGGCGGATTTTGTATGGTCGCAAGCGGATTGGTGTGGAGTTCCGCGAAAAAGGAAAAAGACGGATGCAGCACATCCATCAGCGTATTTATTTTATCCCTGATCATTATTCATTTTTTTATCAGCTTTTTTCAATGCGAGGATAATCCCCCCAGCATATTGAGGGCGCTCGGGATATTCGCGGCGGGCGGGACAGTTCTCGTACTCCTTTTTATATTAAACGTCCATGTTTCTGAAAAGTTATTTAACGAAAAGAACAGGGCGGGTAATCTCATTATTTTTATATTGTTTAATATTTTCATCCCCCTGATGACCGCGATGATGGTTGGGTTCTGGCAGGAAATTGCCGCGGCCGGAATGATCGGGGTATTGCACAACCCGGATGAAGTCAGTATCATTCTATCGGGGGTGTTGTTTTTAACTGTTATCAGCGTGAGGGTACAGATGGCGCTCGCGCCGCCGTATAGGGTCATCAATACGGGAATAGGGCTTGCGTTTTTCACGGTGTATGTCATTATACTGGTAAATAATATTAGCGCCGCGATAGGGAAGTCCCCATGACGCTGAAAACTGTTACCGCGGTCTTCTCGAAATATGTGAACCTCGACGAACTGGTCTATGATATTACCCTGCTGGTGCTGGCGCTCTTCCTGCGCGGGCTGTTCGTCCCGCATGGAAAGACGGTGGTCGACGTCCTGACCCCGTTAGGCGCTGCTCTCCTTCTCATTACCATCTTTTTCTCTGTCGCGTATCTGGCGGGCTTTCTCCAATTAAAGTATGCGGAGTCATTGAAAGACCGCCCGGAAACGTTGGAGACCGTGAAGGGGATTTCGGTAGTTACCTTGATTGGGATGATTATCACCCTGACGATTGTTTTCGTTAGGAGTTTTCCCGGAGCGGATCCTGTTCTATGGATGGCGTGCATTTTCGGCGGGGTCGGAATGGCGATCAGCGGATTGTCGATAAGTGTCCAGTGGGGTGAAAAAGAGGGATGCTCCGTATCGATATTTATATTTCTATTATCGTCGCTGATCTTGTACTTATTCCTCACCTTTTTGGGCGCCGAGATGAACGGGAACGAGGTTGTCGCATCGAGTGCGGAACCCGCGCTCGCGAGATTCGGGATAGCTGTAATCATATTCTTCGTCCTCTTTATTTTAGGCGACATTATTTCGGGGAAGCTGTTCGACGGGAAGAATCGCGCGGGGATTGCCATTAAGGCGGTTATTTTTAACGCGGTTATTCCGCTGATGGCGGCGCTGATGATGGGGTTTTGGCAGGAGATAGCCGCTGCAGGCCTTATCGGTATATTTCAGAACGGTGATTTGCTCGGTTTTATTCTGGCGGGAGTATTGTTTTTAACCATACTCGGTGTGCGGGTGCTGATGGCGCTCGCCCCGCCGTACCGGATTATCAATACAGGAATAGGGCTTGCGTCTTTCACGGTGTATGTTATCATACTGGTAGATAATATTAGCGCCGCCATAGGGAAGTCCCCATGATGCTGAAAACTGTTACCGCGACCTTCGCGAAATATGTGAACCTCGACGAACTGGTCTACGATATTACGCTCGTGCTTTTAGCGGTATTCTTCAGGGGGATGATCGTCCCGCAGGGGAAGACCGTGCTGGAAATCCTGAATCCGGCTTCCGCGATTGTTACAGTCTGCGTGATTTATTTCTTCGTATCCATACTCCTCGGTTCCCTCTACCGGCGTTTCAGCCCTTATAAGGAGAAACATCCGGTCCTGATTAATATCGTAACCTTCGTGCTGTTCGCAACCGCGGGCGTACTATACATCGCGATTAACGAGAACCTGCGGGGACTGCGTCTGCTCGCGGCGGAGAATATGTACATCCCCTATATCGCTGGGATTTTCGTGATGCCGGCGGGCTTCCTTTTCGGAAGCTCCGATAATTCCAGCGAGGGGTGCAGGTCGGCGGCGGTGATGATATCTATTGCGGCCGGCCTCGCGGTATTTATCTCGTTCTTTTATTTTGTCGAGGAGTACGGGTGGCTCGCCGGGACTGGAATAACTCTGGGCGGCGCGGGGGTCTACACGCTTCTCCTGATCGGCGCGCTGTATCTATCTAAAAAACTATTTAATGAAGAGTCGAAAGCCGCGGGAGTTTTACGTACCGTCCTGTTCGGGATTCTACTCCCGGTAATCATCGCGATTATACTCGGTTTCTGGCAGGAGATTTCGATTATCGGGCAGGCCGCCGGGATGAATGCCGGGGATATCGTTCCGCGCGTATTATCCAGCCTGGGGTTCTATGGGATTATCCCGTTACGGATACTGATGGCCGCCGCGCCGCCGTACCGGATCGTGAATACCGGTGTGGGGCTCGCGTCCCTCACGGTATATTTCTTTACCCTTCGATCATTTATTGAATCTCTGATAGCGGGGGTAAGGTAAAATGAATTGGAAAACCATATCCGGGAATTTTGCCAAATATGCGAATTTGGACGAACTGGTATTCGATATCACTCTGGCGTTGTTCGCGATATTTTTCCGGCGGATTGTCGTCCCGGAGGGAAAAACTATAGTCGGTATTCTCACCCCGGTTTCCGCGCTCGTACTGACCCTGATGATTGATTTTACGGTTTCCCTGCTTGTGGGGGGACTCTATCTCCGGTATGAGAAAACGATAGAAAAACACCCGGCGGTTAAGAAAATTATTTTACCGGTGATATTTATAACGGTTCTGTTCCTGTTTCTCGGTATTCCCGCTGTCATGCACGAGCAGGGTCTCTTACCGCTCGAATGGATGATTATCCCGTTTATCGCGGGATTGTTTTTAATTCTCGCGGGGGGATCATTCGGTTTTTCGAAGGATAAAAAACAAGGTTGTATTACCGGAGCGATTCTCTTCGCAATTCCCGGGTTATTCGGGTTAATTTATGCGCTTCTTTATTTTGGGGTGGACATGGGAAACTGGTTTGCTGGAATTGGGATTATGATCGGGGGAATCATTGCTTTCGCGGGCATTCTGGTACTCTTAACGAAAATCGCGGAAAAACTGTTTGACCACGAAACCGGTGGTTATACTCTTCCCGGAACGGTACTCTTCGGCTTCCTTCTCCCGTTTTTAATTGCAGTATCGCTCGGGTTTTGGCAGGAGATTATCGCGGTCAATCAGGTGAAGACTGCTGAGGGAGGTAAGGAGTTTATCCAGACAATAGTTACGCTGATCATGTACGGTATCATACCCGTGCGGATAATGATGGCGCTTGCGCCGCCCTACCGAATCATCAATACCGGAGTGGGGCTCGCGTCCCTCACGGTATATATTTTCACCCTTCAGTCGTATATCAATTCATTAATAGGAGCGGTTAAATAATATGGAAATTACCAGCGTCCCATTGGCCGAACCGCCTGTACAAGAGGAAAAGCCCCGGGGAATTCTCAACCCCGATGAATTGGTGTTCGATATCCTTTTAATCGTCTGCGCACTATTCTTTCGCGGGGCGATAATCCCCGCTGGTAAAACCGTGCTCGATCTAATGACGCCCGGTGTGCTGCTTCCCGTATTGTTCATGGGGGTGTTCGTTCTGGCGATGGCCTTCGGGCAGTTGAACCGCCGTTACCGGACGCTTACCGCTGAAAAATCGCCGTCCCGGAAGCTCGCGGCGCTGTTCTTTATTATCGTGACTGTCTATTCGGTCGGAAGTGTGATCGCGTTTTTCAGTAAGATCGCGTTCCTGTACGTCGGGGAAAACATTTTTATCCTTTGCGGTCTTTTCTTTCTCCCGATGACGGGGGTGATCGGGGGGATATACGGGTATATGGAGGACACCGGCTCGAAGAAGATATTTACCGCCATCATCCTCCTGACCCTCACGGCGGTAGTCGGTTTGTACGCCGTATTTCAGATTCATCCTGTATTGCATCGGTATATCAACGGATTTGTGGCGGAACAGTTCCAGGGCTCCGCCGGTTATGTTGTCCTGATCGTACTGATCGCGGTTCTGG
>MIBD01000149.1:0-510 GCA_001829395.1 Spirochaetes bacterium GWF1_49_6
TTGCCGATGTTGATAAACACTCATAAAATTGTTTTCAATTTTCAAATCACTTTTACCCCCCGCCGTCAGAACAAATTATTCACCAAGTCGATCATAATATTCTCGAATTCGTAGTTGATATTATTGACGGTCACCCCCTGCGTACCGGGATAGTTATATTTGATAAACCGTTCCTTATCGAACTGGATGGGGGCTTCCCCCGCCGTCCTCCGCGCAATCCCGTCGATATCCTTCAGGCATAGGTCGATCCCCTCGATGATCACATGATGCGCCCCGATATGGTCCATCGCCGTCAATAGCGACGTTACCAAGTCGATACCGTAGATCAGGGTCACCCGCGAAGTATCGGTCAGGTTCACCTTCAGGCTTTTCCCCAACCGGACGGCGTTGATGATATGGATGACGGGGCTTTGTATTTTCGCGAACGAGAACCGCGAGATGATATTCGGAATGAGTATCTGCTTGACCGTATAAAACTCGCCGAGGAGTTCGAGGTATCTGTCGATAATC
>MIBD01000149.1:529-5270 GCA_001829395.1 Spirochaetes bacterium GWF1_49_6
TTTTCTGGTTGGTGCCGAACGGGTAATTCATGATAAAATTGAACGGGGTTCCCGTGAAACGGAGCGCGTCGAGATGCTTCTGCAGGTCGGCGAATACCCGAAAAAGGTATTCCGGGCGCAGGTCTTTATTGAATATATCGAACGTAAAGTCGACGAGAATCCGTTTCCCGTAGTTATCGGGAATATCGTTCAGCCCGATAAACTCGAAATCCTTCAGGGCTTCGAATTTATCGCGAATCGAGCCGATTTCAGTGTCGCCGGATGAGATAATGGTCGCATTGACCGTATTCCCCCATCCATTGAACAGCGTACCTTCTTCCACACGATTCCCCCGTCCCTAGCCTGCCGCATGTAATAAAAGGACGGCGGGGCAAACCCCGCCATCTGTTTATTTGTTTGTGCTGTTATCCTTTTTCGGTTTATCCAGCAGTTTGTTCATCTCGTCGAATTCCTTATTCATCTGCGCATCCTTGCCCGGATCGACCGTATTCTGCTGGTCGACCTGTTTCGCCGATTTTATCTGGTACAGGTCGTCGCCGTTCTTGATCGCGCTATACCCATCCTTCTGCATCACGATATTCATCACCTTCTGCTTGGTATTCCCGCTGCCGTCGGCGGCTTTCGACGAACCCGGCATATCGATCACCGTATTTCCCACAAGGAAACCGGCGGTCTGGTATTCGTCGGCGGCGAACGCATAGATAGTCACCGATGAGTTCATTTTAGCGTCGAGCTCGTAGGCGCCGTTATTCTTGATATAGGTGCGGGTCAATCCGGTATAGTTCTCGCCGCATGCGATCACCAAAATATCCGCATCGGCGGGAATACCCGTGCACTTAATCTGCCCCTTCATACAGGCGAACGTGTCGATCGGGGCGGCAATCATCCAATAGGACAGATGAGTGACCCGGAAGCTGAACATCTTCGTGCCGGATACGTCTTTGATCTCCGGTAACGACTCCGCGACCCATTTAGCTGAGTTCATATCGAAACTATATACCTTGAACGTCTTGATAACCGTGTCTGACAGCCCGTACGGCATGGGTACGTTGATAGTAATGTACGATCCGTTCTTCAGCGAAACATCCGCGCCCTTAGCATCCTTGGGGTTCATATAGATTAACGCGTAGGATTCGAGGATGGAGTATTTACCCCCGACGGTAATCGAAAGATCGAGCATCGATCCGAGCAGGTTCGAGCTCCCGTATGCCGCGAAGGTGAAGTCTATATTGGAAACGGGCTTCGATAACCCGTCGAGAAATACCGCCTGATCGAACAGGAATACGAGTTTACCCGCGTTCAGTTTCGGCATCTTCACCGTGTCGATTACGTACTGATCGAACGGTATCCGCCCTTTCAGGATATTCGGGAACCATTTCAGTCCCAACCCAAGTTGGGGCGGTTTTGAATCGGCCGGTTTCGCGGTACTTCCCCCGCCGCCTCCGCCGCCGCATGAAGAAAGCAATAACGCGCCGAGCACTACCATCCAAATATTTTTCATCGATATTCCTCCTTAATATAAAAATGCGAGATTTTCTAAGCTATAGGTAAATTATTATAGTTAAACCAAAGGGATATAGCAAGGATACGCGCGTTTACAGCCCCCGGGCCGGCCGCTTAGGCAAATAAAAACCGCCCCCTTTCGGAGGCGGCATATTTTTAGATAACTACTATTTTCCGCCGGCGGATTTCAGAATATTCTGGATCTTCTTATTCTTGTTTTTCTTCGCGGTATCCATCGGAGTACTGCCGGATTCATTCTCTAGATTTACTTTGGCGCCTGCGTCCACAAGGAGTTGAACCATCTCGACATCCTCGTTATACGCCGCCCAATGCAGTCCGGTGTCGCCGAATTTATTCTGCGCGTTCAGATCCGCGCCAGCGTCAGCCAGCATCTGCGTGATATCCAGAAAACCGCCCTTCGCGGCAAGGAATAGAGCCGTATCCTCGCTGGCGTTCCTGACTTCGAGGTCGCATCCGGCGTCTATCAGAAGCTGGGCGACATCGTCAAAACCCTTGAAACACGCCCAATGCAGGGGGCCGTCGGTCTTATCGTTCACCACATCCAAATCCGCGCCCGCGTCGATCAGGTACTCCACTATATCGTCGAAGCCCTTCATCGCGCCCAGACATAACGGAGTATCGCCGCTCCCATTCAAAATCTCGATATCCGCGCCCGCGTCGACAAGCATCTTCATTATCTTCAGGTCGCCATTGAATGCAGCCCAATGCATCGCCGCGTCGTCGGAATCGTTCTTATAGTTAACATCCGCCCCTTGTTTCAGCAAAGCTTTCACTTGAGCGGCATCGCCGTCCTGCGCCGCGGTTACTAAATCTTCATCCGTATCCGCGTAAACTGTCGGAGCCATCGCTAAAAGAGCAAAAATACACACCGCACTAAAAATCATCTTCTTCATAGTATCCTCCTGAGTAACTTTCGATATATCATACCATAATATTGGCCGTCTTTCAACAGTTATTCATTATTAATTTGTGATATTTTTCGCTTTAAAGTAATTCATTACCGCTGTGTGCTGGTATTCCTCCGCCATCATGTACGGCGTCTTTTCATCGACCGTTTTTTCCGATATTTTCGACCCGTGCTGAATCAGGAGTTTAACAATATCGAGACTACCGTTCCTGCATGCGTAATGAATCGGGAGCGCGCCCCTTGTATCGGAGGCGTTCACCTTAGCCCCGGAACGCAGCAGCAGGTCGACCATCGAGTAATCCCCGTCCCACGCCGCCTTATGCAGGTAGGTCATCCCCTTCTTGTCGGGGTCGTTCGGGTCGAACCCTTTCACCAGATACATTTTTACCACATCCATACTGCCGGTGATATACGCCCATTGGAACGGGTTCTCGCCGTTCCGGTTGGTCGCGCGCATATCGGCGCCATTATCTAACAGCAAGCCCACGAGATCGGAGTTCCCGAACGCTGACGCCCAATGGAGAGGGGTATCCCCGTCCTTATCGGGTTTGTTCACATCGGCGCCCGCTTTTATCAGCAGTTCCGCCACTTTTTCATATCCATACTGGCATGCGGTGATCAGCGAATCGAATCCTTTACCGGACGCCTCGTCGATCTTCGCGCCCTCGTCAAGCAGAAGCTCCGTGAGGTCGGCATGCCCCTGCGATACCGCCCAGAACAGCGGCGCAAGCCCGTGCTCGTCTTTCTGATGAATATCCGCGCCCCATTTCAGGAGTTGTATCGTGAATAAAACGTCTCCCTTCGCGCACGCCACTGTCAACGGTGTGCCCAATCCCGCAACAACCGCGTCGATATCCGCGCCCTTATTCAGAATCCTCTGCGCCTCGGAAATACTCCCCTTCTGTACGGCGGAGATCAACGCGCGCTCGGGGCTGAAAATCGCACAGGATGCGGATACTATCAGGCATATTACGCCGGCTGTCAGCTTAAAAATAGGTCTCATTCGCCGTCCTTACTTATATTTCTTCGATTCTATAATTTTCTGCAGGTAATCTTTTTCCTTCAACGTCGGATAATCGGCGCTTGTATTCGGTACGACGAATTTCAGGTCGCCGATGATACTCTCATAGGACTTGAGATAGGTCGTCACCTTGGCGGCCTTCCCGTCCACCTTAACCGTCTTCTTCGCCGGGTCGAACTCGATCTTTACCGCTTTTCCCGCCTTCATCGCCACAGTCACCAGGATACGTTCCTTACCCGCGAGCGGGGTAAAGTTCAACGTCAGAGGCTTCGAGTAGCCCTTGTACGACACCGTATAGAATAATATGCCCTTATCGCGCTTGAAGTCGATGGAGAATTTCGCGCCGGAACCGAACGACATCTCCGAGGAGAACACGTTCCACTTCTCGGGCACCGACGGCATCAGGTTAATCACGTTCGCGATCAGGTTCGGTTTGAACCCGGCGAAGTCCTGATACCCGTTACGGACATACTCGGCCGCACTCCACGCCTGCGCGTAGGTGCCGGACAGTTTGATCTGCCCGTTCTTCGGTATCGCCTCCACCAGTTCGCTCATATTACCGCGGCATCCCATATAGAGTATCTGGCTGCCGAGGTTGGCCGCGAGCGCATACGCGAGCTCGGTGTACCCGTAATGGGTCAGGGCGGTCACCGTGAACCCGGCGTTCCATCCCCACACCGTACCGTTATGATACGCCGCGTCCTTATGGTACTTGTCCCAGTTCTCGTGATACGGGTGGAAGTACGGGTCGTTCTGCGACAGCGATGCGATCCCGTAGGGGTATAAAAGCTCGCTCACCGCGTTTTTCAGGATATACGCCTCGATCTCCGGCGATACGAACTTTTCATCGAACGGTACGGAGATCACCATCAACTGGTTCGGGCGCACCTTGAAGTCGGGCACGTCGGACTTATTGACCCTGTCCGCGAGAATTTTTTTCGAGTCGTCCCAGAAATATTTCAGGAAGTTGACTTTCAGCTTATCGATAATCTCCGTCCACGCCTTGGCGGACGCCTTGTCGCCGTTAAACTCGGCGAGAGTCACCCCGGACTGGAGCGCGACATACCAAAGCACCTGTATATCGACCGCGCGGTTGCCGCGGGCCGACCACGGCAGGTTCCCGGCGATACGCGCGTCCATCCATGTATCCGCGTCGTCATGCGTCAGAAATCCGTTAGCGTCCACATAGTTCTTGATAGCCCCTTCTATACCCAGCTTGACCACCGGGTAAATCTCCTTCGCGAACTTGAGGTCTCCGGTGTAACGGATGTACTCGAGGGCTTCGCGGA
>MIBD01000149.1:5393-5486 GCA_001829395.1 Spirochaetes bacterium GWF1_49_6
TATCCTTTTTCATCTTTTCGATTTTCTTCTTCAGTTCATCCACATGGTCGAGAAAGTAACGCTTCGGGGTGCACAGGATTTTCCCCGCTTTAA
>MIBD01000150.1:0-1409 GCA_001829395.1 Spirochaetes bacterium GWF1_49_6
AGAATGTGCTCTTTATTGAAGTAGGATAATGAAAACAAGGACGCGCTTAAAAATACGATGAGGGTAAGGACGACTAGGTGCCATACGGAAAACGCGTCGACGGTGAATAATTCCCCGAACGCGGCGAGTTTATTTACGGTCAGTATCAGGGACGCGATAATGATGCTGAGTACGGCCTCGAGGAAGGATGCGATGGACGCGATTATGGGGACAAGCCGCGGACGGCGGACAAGTAAAATAAACGCGATTGCGAGAACGGGAATAGCTAAATATCCCCAGAGCAGTTCCGCTCCGATCATGCCGAAAAATTCCATCATGTTGCTATCCTTTTAAGGAATCCAGATTCCGGGTATCCATATGATCGAACACTTTATGAAGTTTCTTACTCGCATTCGTCATTACCAGCACGGCGACCACAGCGTCCGTCAGTACGCCGAGCTCGACGAGAAACGGGACTTTTTCCACCAGCATCAAACCGAAGCAGTAGATACCGTTCTCGATCAGGATATACCCGATGATCTGCATGATCGCGATGCGGCGGCCGACTATCATAAACGTTCCCGCGAAAATGGTCGCTAATGCGACGGGAATCATCAGCGCGGACTTCGGGGCTAGGAACGCGAGCTTCGATCCGACCCATAGGGACGTCAGCAGGAATACCACCATGATGAGCAGGGAGGCGATATACCCGACGATGGGGTGTTCCTCACGGTCGACCCCCGTATCGATTACCGAACGGTGAAGCAGGCGCGGGAATATGATGCCGCGCAACACTATGCCAGCTAACGATATAACGATTATCTCCTGACTGATGCCCTGCGTGATCCCGATAATCACGGGGACTACTCCGAGCAGGAATCCCTGTATGGAAACGAGGCGAATGCTCGCCCGCATCCGTCCGGTGGCCAACAAGATGAAGTCCGTAATCAATATTCCGACTAAAAACATTTCGATTAAACTATTCATAATATACTCTTTAAAAGTATTGCTACCAGCGAAAACGCCAGCGCGGTCGAGAGGAGTTGCGGGATACGCATCAAACGCAGACGCGCCATTACCGATTCAACCACCCCCGCCAGAACCGAAAGGAGTAGGATGACGGCGAACGTCAGCACGGCCCTGAAGGGCTGGGTAATGTAATGAAGGGCCGGGAAAATATCCGCGATCAGCGTGAAGAAAAACCAGAGTTTCAGAGACGCCCCGTATTCGATCATCGCGAGGTCCGGCCCGCTGTTATCCAGTATCATTACCTCGTGAATCATAGTCAATTCCAGATGGGTGGTGGGGTCGTCGAACGGAACCCTGCTGTTCTCGGCGAGAGCCAGTATCAGGAAGGATGCGCATACCAGAAGCAGGAGTGTGATATTCTCGAAGGACAGCGACTGGAAAGCGTTCCGAATGACGCTGTT
>MIBD01000150.1:1419-1503 GCA_001829395.1 Spirochaetes bacterium GWF1_49_6
TCGGCCGAGAAGCCCGTCAGAACGGCGAATCCCAAGAGGAGCGCAGGCTCGATGAGAATGGAAAAAAACGCTTCCCTGTTCGCG
>MIBD01000150.1:1512-2134 GCA_001829395.1 Spirochaetes bacterium GWF1_49_6
TCGAACGACGAACCGGTATCCATCGCGCCGAGAACGAGGAAAAAGCGCGATAACCCCATGAGGAATATGATGACAATAAAATCGCCGCCGAAGGAGAATACCCCGGGCAATCCGCCGAACGGGAGAAACGCCGCCGCCATCATCATTACCGATAATTGCACTGCGGGCGTTAACTTGAAAACGGCGGTAACCGTATCGCTGTAAACCGCGCCTTTTTTCAGTAGTTTAAACAAGTCCCGGTAGGCCTGAAGCAGGGGAAATCCCTTGCGTCCGGCGAAAATGGCCTTAGTCTTCCGAATCAGGCCTTCGAGAAGCGGCGCGAAAACGAGGGCTAAAAGTAAGGGAATGAAATTTAATAATTCCATATTATAACCCCAACCCGATAATTAACAGCACGAACAATGAAATCAGGATATAGAGTACATAAAGATGCAGGTTCCCGTGCTGGATGATTTTTATCCGGGAGAGAAGATTTTGTACGAATAAGAAAGCGGGCTGGAATAGCTTTTCCAGAAACGAGTCGGGGGTATGTGTCTCGTAACCGGTTCGTGCCGGGAACAATTCGTCCGGTATCGCGGGAGTGGATTTTGTCCTGAGTACCGCTCTAGCGCTCGATAGGACC
>MIBD01000150.1:2180-4614 GCA_001829395.1 Spirochaetes bacterium GWF1_49_6
CGCTGTAGCCGCAGCCCCATGTCCCGGACTTCGCTTTGCTCCTTCCGCGAAGCAGCAGCCACCGGACGAGCAGAAGAAGGAGGACTATCCCCGCGAACGACAGGGAAACCGCCTGTATCCACCCTAGCGGGGCAAGCAGGGTCTGGAACACCGCCGTGTCTATCGGGCTATCGGTCACCTGTTCGATAACCCCGGACATCGCGCCGATAGTCTCGCGTGGAAATATCCCGATCCCGATAGAAACAGTCGCTAGAAATATCAGAGGAATAATCATCAGCGGGCTGGTCTCTTTCGCATCCGCCGCTTCCGGGGAACGGGGGCTGCCCTGAAACGCCACGCCGAAGACCTTAGTGAAGCAGAATACCGCCAATCCGCCGATCAGGCTCAATCCCCCGATGACGACGATACTGAATAATAAGTTCTGCAGCGGTAACGGGAGGAGGTGCTTGAACGCCCCGGTATAGATGAGGAACTCGCCGATAAACCCGTTTAACGGGGGAAGTCCGGCTATCGCGGCCGCCCCGATTAAAAATGCCGCGCCGGTGAAGGGCATCTTTTTTAATAACCCGCCCATTTTATCGAGCTGCAACGTATGCGCGGCGTACTGGATAGAACCCGCCCCCATGAACAAGAGGCTTTTAAAGACAGCGTGGTTCAGGACATGCAGCAGTCCGCCTGTAAACCCCAAGAGCATCAACGGTACCGATCCGGCAGCCTTCCCGATAATCCCGATGCCGATACCCATCGATATAATCCCTATATTCTCCACACTGCTGTATGCTAATAATCGTTTTAGGTCATGCTGGGCGACCGCCATCAGGATGCCGGTTATTCCCGATACGACCCCGATAATTAATAACACCCATCCCCACCATTCCTGCGTGTTTCCGGTGAAGGAAAGCACGGTGATGATGCCGAAGATGCCGGTCTTGATCATCACCCCGGACATCACGGCGGAAATATGGCTGGGTGCGGCGGGGTGCGCCTCGGGAAGCCACACGTGCATCGGGAGGAATCCCGCCTTCGTACCGAATCCGATGACGGCGAAAATGAACAGCATTCCGCTCAGTTCGGGAGTCAGGTTCGGCGAATTGGCACGGAACGCCGCGAAATCGTAGGAACCGCATTCCCTTGCCAGAATGGCGAACATCACCAGTAATAAGGCCGTGCCGATATGGGTCGCGACCAGATATATCCATCCGGCGTTGCGGGATTTTTCCTTATCGCTCTGGAAAACCACGAGGAAAAAGGACGATAGTGACATCATCTCCCACGCGATCAGGAAAAGGACTGCGTTCTGCGCGGTAACCACCGCCATCATGCTCGCGGTGAGTATCAGGTAAAAGAACCAGTGCTTTTTCATCCGGGCGGGGTCGTCCTCGTAATGCCGGAGATAGGCGGGCGCATATATCGATGCCGCTAATGAGATGACCGATATGATCAGGAGAAAGAACGATGATAACGGGTTGAGCGCGAATGTGAGCCTACCAAGGGGCAATTCCCACGGCAGGGTGAGGGTGTTCAGCGCGGGCTGTATGAACAGGCTGAAGAGGGACACGGCGGCCATCACACCCGATCCCGTGATAGAGAAAACCGCGCCCGCGAGATGGACGTATTTGGATTTCTTTCCGGTTAAGAGCACCAGCAAACTTCCGCAAATAAGAATGGAGATTCCTATCCCGAATAATACCATCATTTTTGTATTCCTATAAAAAACATCAGCCGCTTATCGCGGAGAGTTCGATCTCTTTGATAGTCTTGAAAATTTCCTCTCGTTTCGCGCATTTCTCCAGCAAGTCCCGTACCTTTTCATGGTTAAGCATGTACGCCAGAAGCGATAAAAGATGAAGGTGTATTTGTATAGAGGGGGTCAGTAATGTAAAAAGTATTTTAACGGGTTCCTTGTCCATCGCGTCGAAATCGACGGGCTCGTCGAGGAAGCACAGGGCGATCGACGGTTTGTCGACATGGAGCACCACGGGGTTACGGACGTGCGGTATCGCTATCCCCTTACCGACGGCGGTCGTCCCCATTTTCTCGCGGGCGATGAGAAACTGGTAGAGGGTTTCCCTGTCCATCCCGTCGGGAAGCTGCATATATTGCACCGTATTATAGACGACTTCTTCCTTAGTTTTACCTTCGACATGATAGTGAATCCCGCCGTTTTTCAGCGCGTTCGATACGGTATAGGAGGACATGTTTTCCGGGGCGGGGTCATGCATCAGCTGCGGGGTGACATTGATCTTATTTTCGGTCGCCCATTCGAGTATCTCCGCCTTACTGAAACGGTATTGCCCGTTGATGCGGTAGTATGGGAAACCGTCGCTTTTAATCCAGCGGTATATCGATTTTTCGGAAACATTGAGTAGCGCGGTGACGTCTTTAACTTTCATTTCCATGAATCATTTCCTTACCCGCGCCCGTGAAGGTGCGG
>MIBD01000150.1:4756-5459 GCA_001829395.1 Spirochaetes bacterium GWF1_49_6
CGATGAAGGAAAGTCCCCGGGATAAGGTATTTTCGTAGAGCTTTTTCGATAGTTCCATTTCGGTACGGGTTTCCGCGGTATCGTCGAGGATTTTTTGCATCGTTTCCTTACTGTAATTGCCCTTTCCCTGCGACAGCAGCCCGTCGATATCGGACTGAATCTTTTTTATCCGCTCCGTCAGTTCGAAGTTCAGGCGGTCGATCTCCTTGTTCCTGATCTGCGGGTCGGTATAACGGAACATCGCGACCTTGACCTTTTCATGGTAATGATCGTAAAGACCCTTCTCTAAAACATACAGCGAATTCAGTTCCATCGATATCTGCTCCGCCGGAACCGTGCATTGAGCGAAAAATAGAAAGACAAATAGAAAAATGAATTTATTCCGCATTTTTACCTCGCTGTTACCGATATATCATACCGGAAAAACCGGTTTTTATCAAATAGGCGGAGTGAATGTTGAAAAAATTGCTGATACCGGCGGTAATCGTCACCGGATGCGCTGTAATATTAACCGCCGGCATGGCGAAACCTGTTACGCAGGTCGTCACCGGCGGGAAGGAATACCTGACAATAGCGGAAAAGGCGTCCGGGCTGAAAAATTTATACGCACTCGTGCTATACCAATCGGGCGAGGTAAAGTTCGAGGCATATTTCCACGGACAGGAGCCGGGCATGTTATGCAATATCAAATCCGCCGCGAAAA
>MIBD01000151.1:0-1656 GCA_001829395.1 Spirochaetes bacterium GWF1_49_6
TTTGAGGCAACGTATCGTTTTCGAGTAGATTTATTATAAGTCAATTCGTACCCTTGACATAATGATGATTTGGATATAAAATGAGTAAATCCTTTCCAAGGAGAAACAAATGAAAAAGAAAATCCTTATCTCCGGCATAATATTCCTGTTCTCGGCAATCCTCATAACCGGGTGCGGAGGCGGCGGAGCGGCCGCTAAGGGCGAGGTCAGCAGTCTCGAAAGCGGCACTTATAAGAAAGGCAATAATATCATGTTCGTGTATAAAACCTCACAACCCGACATCAAATCGGTCGCTGTCACAGGCGACTTCTCCCAATGGAAAAAAGACGGCATCCCGATGACCTATGAAAAGGGTATCTGGAAGGTCGTTCTCTCTCTCGCGGACGGTATCTACGCCTATAAGCTCGTCATTAACGGTACGGTGATGATGACCCCTCCGGGCGCAGAAGCTATCGCCCCTGACGGATTTGGCGGTAAGAACGGCGTCTTTGAAATCAGCGGGTCATCCGAGTAAGGACAAGCCATTGAATCCCTGCAAACTATTGAGACGATTAGGAATATTTACATTCGCCGCGATCGCTCTCGCAATAATATCATGCAGCGGCGCCGGAGTTGTTAAAACCGTGCCCGGCGAATGCACCGGTACGATTGTACCCGGCGTATGCATCCTCTCCAACGGGTGCTTATTCGTCTACGCGTCCAAAGATAAACAGGTAAAATCGGTCGTACTGACCGGGGATTTTATCAAATGGGCGAAAAAGGGTAAGCCGATGACATACAACTCCAATACGGGAAACTGGTTCGTCGTCCAAAAGCTCGACCCCGGCGTCTATCAGTATCTTTTTATTATTAACGGGACTAACTGGATATGCGACCCGATGGCGATTGCGAATGTCCCCGATGGGACTTACGGTAATGTTTCCGTAATCGAGGTAAACGAACCATGAAAAATAAAGGGTTGTTATTTATGACTCTCCTGCTCCCGCTTTTTATCTACGCGGGATGCGGGCAGAAGGGGATCGTCAGCGGCGGAGGCTTAATCACAAACATCTCGACCGCCGATTCTTACAAGCTATACACGGATAACAATACTAATGTCCAGTTCGTGATTATCGACGTGCGCAAACCCGAGGAGTATGCCGATGGGCACATTCCCGGCTCGACAAACATCAACCTGTACGACGCCGATTTCCGCCAGAAGCTGGACGGCCTCGATAAGGATAAGGTCTATCTGGTATACTGCCGCGCGGGGAGCCGCAGCGCAAAAGCCGCGCAGATTATGGCCGAACTGAAATTCAAAAAAATTTATAATATGGAAGGCGGGTTCGATAGCTGGTCCGGTGCGGGTTACCCGTCGGAAAAATAGCCCGTCAATCCCGTTTCACGCAATCCACGACCCAGTTCAGGTAATCGCTATTCCCTTCGGTCACAAGCGACGCCGTGATTTCCGGCACGTCATACGGGTGCACCCGTTTCACTTCCGCCTCGAGTTCCGCATAACGTTCCCTCGTCGTTTTCACAATACACATCCATTCCGGCCTATCCTCGACCTTCCCTTTCCAGATATACACGCTCTGGATCGGACCTGTCATCTGCACGCACGCCGCGAGATGTTTCGACACCAGCTCGTTAGCAAGCATCATTCCGGTACCCTCG
>MIBD01000151.1:1668-5424 GCA_001829395.1 Spirochaetes bacterium GWF1_49_6
ATAGTGACTTGCAGTACTTCAGGCATATTCCGCTCCTATTTGGGGATTGCTAACTTCTGCCCCGGTTTCAGTTTCACACCCTTATCCTTCGATTTTACCCATAGGGTGATTTCCGACGAATTGACAAGCATCCCGTCTGGGCTTTTTGTAACCACGTCCTGCGCGGCGGTGATATAATCCGCGACTTCCATAGCGGTGGCCGGCCAGATGTCGGTTTCCTTCGCTAGGAGAACGCATATATTATCGATAACCGCCCAGTTCTTTTCCTTCGCCGCATCCGTCGCGGCGTTATCGAACTCCCATGCGTGCCCCCAGATGAAGAGAAGCATCATCTCGTCCCGCTTCGTCTCGATAAATTTCTTCGCCCAGTACTCCCCCGACCCGGAATGGCAGGTAGGGTTCCAGACCAGCAGGTTTTTCGGCAGATGGAAACTCGTATCCATAGTCACCGTCCGCGAGTACTTAATACCCAGCGACGGCAGCATATCGAGCACCATTTGGTTATAGGTGCCGAACGGGTAAGACATCCCGTGGATAGGATAGCCGAACACCGCCTCGAGTTGTTTCCGGTCGTCGAGAATCTCGTTGGATACCTTCGACGCGGGGAGGAACTCCAGATGCGGATGGGACACACTATGCGCGGAAACCTCATGCCCGGCATAGACGGTCTTCAGCAGATCGAGCGAGGTCTTGCTCTTCGCGGCGAACTTGCCGGAGTTGAGATGGAACGTCCCCTTAATCCCGTACTTATCGAACATCTCGATGAGTCTCTTGTCCTGATCGGGGCCGTCGTCGAAACTCATCACGAGCGCTTTTAGCTTACCGCCCGGAAATGTGAAAATCCCTGCGATTTTATCATGCTCGATTTTGGTCTCCACTACTACCGGGACAGGCTTCACCGGTTTGACTACCTTCTTCTTGGCGCTCTTAGTTTCCGACGCGCACGAACCCGACATCAGGATAATTCCTCCCATCAGGAAAAATAGAATCTTTTTCATTCATCCCCCTTCTCCTAATAATAAATTTTAATCCTTATAATATGTATATAAACTTTATTTTATCACCAACCCGGTCAGCCACGGGGTCACATACACCTCGATCAATGCCGCGGCTACCAAAAGCGGGAGTATCATCAGAACGGCGAGCAACAGGGTTTCGAGCAGGAGCGTTCTGGATGAGACTGCCTCCTCCCGCCCGGTAATCCTGACCACTACCGCCTTCGTGATCATCATCGCCCCCACGAACGATAGAATAATCGCGGGGATTTCGAATATCCCATGCGGGAGAAGCGACGCCAGCATGAACGCGGTGCCGTGCGCGGGGATCAGCGTCACCATAGCCGTACCGAGCACGAGGAAATTCAACCCCACGAGGATCAACGACGGCAGGGAGAACATGATCCCGCCCATGAGGATAATCCCCCCGCTTCGCAGGTTATTGAGAAATATCCCCGGCGCGCTGAATTCCACACCCTTCAGCTTATCGTAGAGGATATCCATCAGGCTCTTCCGGGCATCCTGCGGGAGGAGCGCCCCGACGACGGTCATCAGGGTGGTATAGATCACTGCTGTCAGGAAGATGCCCCGTTCACGGTACAGCGCGCGGAATAGCGCGGGATAATTCAGTATTTCTTTCATAAGTCCCCGAATGTTTATCGTAGTATATTATAACCTTATTTCCATCCTTTGTAAACCCTCCTGCGGAGGGCTAATCCCGATTTCAGGCTTTGTATCGATATTTAAAAATAACCCGTGATGAAAGGCAGGCGCCATGCATGAACACGGGCTATTTGCCGATAATAAGCCATCGGTACAATATCGGGACTAGTGTACGCAGTACCCCGTGATGAAAGGTAGGCGCTATGCATAAGCACGGGCTATTTGCCGATAATAAGCCATCGTGTACATATCGGGACTGGTGTACGCAGTACCCCGTGATGAAAGGTAGGCGCCATGCATAAACACGGGCTATTTGCCGATAATAAGCCATCGGTACAATATCGGGACTAGTGTACGCAGTACCCCATGATGAAACGCAGGCGCCATGCATGAACACGGGCTATTTGCCGATGATAAGCCATCGTGTACATATCGGGACTGGTGTACGCAGTACACCGTGATGAAAGGCAGGCGCTATGCATAAGCACGGGCTATTTGCCGATAATAAGCCATCGGTACAATATCTGGACTAGTGTACGCAGTACCCCGTGATGAAAGAGATCGTTAAATTTCCAGATCACGGGCAATTTTTATAGATTTATAAACGGTTTGACACTGGGAATAGTCGGCGGGCTTCGGCATCCTGCCTTCGCAACGCACTCCACCCGTCCACTTGCCTTCAGCGTATGCTGGAGGTGGGTGTCGCAGTACCTTGACTTTTTCAGGATTTACTTTTACATTGTTATACAGGACTAACCAAGGAACTCCGATGACGAAAAGTATGGAAGATTACCTCGAAACCGTCTACCTCATCGTCCGCGATAACAAGGTCGCGCGCGTCAAGGATGTGGCCGAGCGTCTGAACGTAAAAAAACCGTCGGTTATCAGCGCGCTCAGGGAGCTCGAAAACGAGAAGATGATCGTGCATGAGAAGTACGGCTATATCGAGTTGACCCCGGGCGGAGAGCGCGAAGGGTCGAAAATCTACTCGCGTCACCTTCTATTGAAAAGTTTCCTCACCGATGTGCTGGGCGTCCCCGAGGAGACCGCCGAGACAGAGGCCTGCTCGATGGAGCATGTCCTGAGCAGGGGCACGTTCGAACGCCTCGAACAATTCATCCAGTCACAGCTCGGTAAATAGGCGCTAAGTGTAATTCGTGTACTTCGTGTACTTCGTGTACTTCGTGTACTTCGTACACAAACCCCGATATCATGCAAGGTGTTTTTTCCACCGTCAGCCCGTGATGAAAGCGCGATAATGTACGCTCGAACACGGGCTATATTTTATCTCTCGACAAGCTCGGGATGACACTTTCCAGTCATTGCGAGCCGTCGGCGAAGCAATCTTCCTCCTCGCACATTCATATCGGGATTAGCCCCCCGCAACGGTCATCCTGAGCGCTTGTCCCGCGTTTCCGCGCGGGATGCCGAAGAATGTCATCCTGAGCTAAGTCGAAGGATGACTGCAACAGATTGCTTCATTCGCTCCGCTCATTCGCAATGACATTTATATGCAATACTCTAGATTCTTCAGCGGAATTACTAAAAATCATGCCAAATATATGAATATTTTCATTTTTTTTCTTATTCCCTAAACAATTACCGGTTTATTCCGAAAAGTAAAACAGAATTGTACATGGGGAGTTCTGTATGGCTATTCAGAGGACATTGACCCTCATTAAACCTGATGCCTATAAAGCGGGTAACATCGGGAACATCACAGCAATGATAGAGGAAAACGGTTTTAAGATCGTTCACGCTCTCCTCTTTAAATTCACGGAGAAATCCGCGAAGCAATTCTATCATGTCCATGACGGGAAACCGTTCTTCGACGGCCTGATACAATTCACCGTTTCCGATAAAGTGCTTGCGATGGTGCTCGAGAAGGAGAACGCTGTTGTCGATTTTCGTAAACTGATGGGGGCCACCGATCCCGCGAAGGCTGAGCCCGGCACTATCCGCGCTAAATACGGGACATCGATGCCTAAGAACGCCGTACATGGGTCTGACTCGGATACCAACGCGAAGAAGGAAATCACCTACATCTTCGGCGAATTCGCGTCCATTCCGTCCACCGAAAAGAACCACGCCAAAGAAT
>MIBD01000151.1:5464-5727 GCA_001829395.1 Spirochaetes bacterium GWF1_49_6
TCAAATACTTTAACCCGTCACCCGATACTGTCATGGTGAGCCTGTCGAACCATTTCAAAGGACGTCACCCTGAACGCTTGTCCCGCGTTCCCGCGCGGGATGTCGAAGGGCATCATGGCGAGCTGACCTGAGGATAGATTGCTTCGGCTCTCGCCTCGCAATGACATTTATAATATCCCCTGTCATCCTGAGCCTGTCGAACCCTTTCGAAGGGTGTTAATACGAGTCTATGATGGAAAACTTTAATAGATTGCTTCATTCGC
>MIBD01000151.1:6142-8165 GCA_001829395.1 Spirochaetes bacterium GWF1_49_6
TAGTCCGGGATACTCCTTATCACATAGGAATTCCCGCCGAAATGCTCGATCTCGAACCCCATCGCGCCGAGAGTGTCCACGTTCTCGCGGAATGAGTCGGCGGCCTTGAGGGGAATATCTATCTGCACCGGGACGAGAAGTTCCTGGGAGGCGGTCTGTCCGCTCCGGTACTTATCCCGCATCTTTTCGTAATTGATCCGCTCGTGCGCGGCGTGCTGATCCACAAACAGTATCTGGCCGTCTCCCTCGAGGACGATGTACGCCGAGAAGACTATCCCCACATACCGGTACTCGAGATAATCGATATTACCGGGAGCCGCGGCTTGCCGCGCGGGGAACAACCCCCGCTCCGAACCGGCGGGATGATCGAATGGACGTGTATCCTGTTTATCCGGCGGGGGTACCTGCCGATTCACGCCATTCTCCATATCGCCCGCGCTCTGCCCGTCGAGAAATCCCCCGATCGCCCCCGCGATTTTCCGTTCGTATGGGGTGAACCGCATCTCGCCTTCGTCCGCCGGGGAAATCCCGTCGCTATCGGAGAGCGCCTCGCGGAGGGCGTGCTGTACCGCCTTCGATATCACCGATTCCTCGCGGAAACGCACTTCCTTCTTCATCGGGTGGACGTTGAAATCCACCTCGGCAGGGTCGAGTTCGAGATAGAGAAAGACCGCGGGAAAAAACCCCTTGGGTATCAGGTTCCCGTAGGCGTTCTGTATCGCGAAGTAAAAATGCTTCCATTCGACCGCGCGGCGGTTCACGAAAAAGTACTGGTACGAACGGTTCGGGCGGATGAACGCGGGCTTGGTCAGGTACGCGGTAATCTTCACCGCGCCGTCGTGACGTTCCAACGGGATCAGGTAGTCGGTCGTATCGGGAAAGAACTCGACGATCCGTTCGACCAGCGTCCGTTTCGGCGACGCGAGGTACTTCCGTTCCCCGTGCGACGAGAACTCGAATCCCGTATCATGGAACGCGAGCGCCTTTTTGAGTATCTCATGGTTGACAAACCGTGTTTCGGTGGAATCGTTCGAAAGGAATTTTTTTCGCGCGGGGAGATTGCCGAAAAGGTCTCTGACGATGACTGTGGTACCCGTATTCATCCCGGTTTCGGTAAAAGACTTGAATTCGCCGAACGCGGTTTCCATACGGTAACCGGACTGGGTATGGCGGAGACGCGACAGAATACTCACGTCGGCGACCTCCGCGATACTTGAGAGCGCCTCGCCCCGGAAGCCGAGCGTCCGCAGCGCGATAATATCGTCGAATGACCCGATTTTACTGGTGGTGTGATTTTTCGTGCAGATTTCGAGGTCGCCCTTCTCCATCCCGGAACCGTCGTCCTGCACCTCGATAATCTGCTTACCCCCGCCGCTGATTACGACCTTGATAACAGCCGCCCCGGCGTCGAGAGAATTATCGATCAGTTCCCGCACAATGGACGCGGGACGGTCGATTACCTCGCCGGCCGCGATCTTGACGACAGTATTATAATCGAGTGTCTTTATGACCCCCACAGCTCGTTCCTGCGGTTGAATTTAATCGAAAGAATGATTCCGATAATTCCTAACAGGAACATAGGCAGACTCAGCAGCATCCCCATTGTGAACCAGTCCCCGAATAGGTAACCGAGCTGCGCGTCCGGCTGACGGAAATTCTCCCCGATAAAACGCGCGAGACCGTATCCGGTCAGGAATATGGAAAGCATGAGGCCGCGCGGCTTATTCTTCACCAGTTTGAACACGAGAAACATGACAGTGAAGAGGATCAAACCCTCCATCAGCATTTCGTATATCTGCGACGGGTGACGCGGGAGATTGACCTGCGTCTGCCCGGGCTGTATCTGAATACCGACCTTTCTGGCCATCGCGACTACCCATGCCTCTGATGTCGAGTACAGGGTCGGGCCGGGATTCCCTATCTCGGGCTTCGGCCCGAACAGCATCCCCCACGGAGCGTCGGTGGCGTTTCCCCATAACTCCCCGTTGACAAAATTCCCCCATCGTCCGAAGAATAGCGCGAG
>MIBD01000151.1:8182-9030 GCA_001829395.1 Spirochaetes bacterium GWF1_49_6
ACACGTCCGCGAGATCGAGGAAACTTTTCTTCTTGACGCGCATATAAATCCATGCGGCAAGCATCGAGAAAATAAACCCGCCGTGGAACGACATCCCGCCCTTCCAGACCATGAATATCTCGAGAGGGTTCTGGATATAGTAGCCGAGATTGTAGAACAGGATATACCCCAGCCTCCCTCCGACCAATACGCCGAGGATGACGACGAACAATATGTCGCCCATCTCCTCGATCTTCATCTTTATCACACCTTTTTTGATATAGTGCTTATAGAACAGGTACGCCAATAAAAACCCTACCACATACATCATACTATACCATCGTATAGCGAAGCTCTCGGTGATCGGGAGGATGACCGGGTTTATAACAGGCTGATGGAGAAACGCGAACATGGAAGACTCCTTTATCAGTTTTAAGTGAAAAGTTATCCGTAAAAAGCGAACATAAGCAGAAAAAAAAGGATACTTTCCTGTCGATTACTTTTTACTTAATGGAACTCTCACGATTTTCGGATGTTTATTTTAGCGGGATTCCGTGAAAATGACAAACTATCGAACGGTTTCTGTTTGCATCGGAAGGAGCCTATTGTCATTGCGAGGCGTTAGCCATGCCCTTCGACTGCGCTCAGGGTGACAATGTATCTATTACCTCATTGCGAGACCGTGCGGGATGTCGGAGTACGGTTCCCGAGCGTAGTCGAGGGATAAAAAAAGGCCGCTTGTGGCCGATTCCACCCCCTAGTCATCCCGAGCGTAGTCGAGGGATAAAAAAAGGCCGCATGCCTGTCCCGAATGAATTGAGGGATGGCCGATTCCTTTATTCTTATTAGGGCGGTTCTAAAAACTATTA
>MIBD01000152.1:0-1169 GCA_001829395.1 Spirochaetes bacterium GWF1_49_6
GTAGTCGGCCGGGTTGCGAGCGATATCGAACTGAAACATACGCAGAACGGAAAATCCGTGGCGAATTTCCGTGTCGCGGTCGGCGGTATGCCGAAACCCGACGGTACGGATAATGTTTCGTTCTTTCAGGTAGTGGTATGGGGCAAGACCGCCGAAAACTGTCAGCAGTACCTTGCGAAGGGGAAGCAGATAGCGATCGACGGGCGTCTCGACCAACGCTCATGGCAGGCGCAGGACGGTTCCCGCAGGAGTACCGTAGAAATCGTAGCCGACCGCGTGGAGTTCCTCGGATCGAACACGTCGTCCCAAGCCGGGGCAAGTCCGCACCGTTCGGCCGATAAAGCGCCGAAGGACCAGCAGGGCGGATTTCAGGATTCCGCGTCTCAGTTCTACGATAACACCGATGCGGATTATGACAGCTTTAATTCGGATCCTATCGATATGACCGACGATCCGAACGACCCACAATTTTAAAAGGAGACAACTATGGAAAAAGATATCATCGAAAACAACGAAATAGAGAAGGGTAACGATTTACCTGTCGAAGCTCAAGCTGAAGAAGTCGCCGAAGCTCCGATCGAAGCTGTGATGGCGGAAGCGGTTAAAGAAGAGCCCGCGAAAATGGAAGCGATGAAGGCCGAGTCAGATGCGCCGTTCTCGGAAACCCCCGATGAAGTGGAAGTTGAAAGAGATTTTCGCAGAGGCGGCGGCGACCGCGGCGGCGGAGACAAGAAGAAGTTTTTCTACACTAAGAAAGTTTGTAAGTTCTGCACGAAGCAGGTTGACGAAAAGAATATCGATTATAAGAATATCGAACTGATGCGGAAGTTTGTGATGCCCAGCGGAAAGATTGTTCCCCGCCGTATCAACGGAAGCTGCGCGCGCCATCAGCGCCGTGTCTCCGAGGAGATCAAGAAGGCAAGAATTATCGCATTATTGCCGTTCTTAGACCGCTAAATGGAATTTTCGTTCGGGTTTGTTATAGCCACATTAGCGGGATGGGGGCTTTACACTGCCGGTAAACTCTTACTGGGTGTGGTAAAGAAATCTCATGCGGCTCAATGGATCGCGGGGATTTTATCCGCGGGGTTGTTGTTTTTCCTCCCGGCGGCAGGCTCGGTTATAGTGTTATTTCTCTCGATGCCGTTGTGGATTGAAAAACTCGCGCT
>MIBD01000152.1:1178-2763 GCA_001829395.1 Spirochaetes bacterium GWF1_49_6
ATATGACGGGTTCGTGTATCAAATCCCGTTTCTGGTGATCCTTCTCGTGTTTTCGGTCTTTTACATTCCGGAAACGTCGCAGATTTGGTATGCGGCGGATAACGCGATCACGGGCCTGTTAAGCTCGTTCAGTCTATTGGACGGATACGGGTTTATAGATGTTTATTATGTACTCAGGTTTTTCAGGAATATATATCCCGCGATACTCGCGTTTATCCTGTTCCTCGCTTATTATGCGGGGACGGAGGGCGGAAAGTATCGGCATAGTTTATGGTACCGGTATTTTCGGAAGTTCGATCACCGGCAGATATGGCCTGTACTGGGATTGTTAGCGATGCTGGGGGGCGGGTATATCCTGATGTTTTCGCTCAACGAGATCAACCCGGTAATGAACGATATCGGGATATGGATGTTTAACGCCGCGTTGTTTTTCGCGATGCCGTACATCCTCTACGGTTGCCTGACGCTGATCTACGGATTACGGCGCGCGGGCGTGCCGGGGATGATAAGCCTGATGGGGTTATTTCTCCTGTTTCTTATATCGGGGCCTGTTTTTATATTTACCCTGATATTTCTCATGGGGATTGGTATTTCGGATATTTGGATGAATTATCACGCGAGATTATCGCATAAAAAAAAGGAAAATGAACGGAGGCTTCCATGAAGGTTATACTTTTAGAGAATGTCGTGGGGCTTGGCAGAGCCGGAGATATAAAGAATGTTCGTGACGGATACGCGAGAAACTACCTTTTACCGACAAGAAGTGCGGAACTCGCCACTAAAAAGACAGAAGAAGTGATTCTCAAGATGAGGGAAAAACTCGCGAAGAAAGCCGCGGCGATGTTCGAGACCGCCAAACAGCAGAAAGAGACGTTGGAACTGGTTACTCTCGAAATTAAAGCGAAAGCGGGCGAAGAGGAAAAACTTTTCGGTTCCGTAACCAGCGCGCAGATCGCCGACGCCCTAAAAGAAAAGGGGTATGATGTGGATAAGAAAAAACTCGTCATGGAGCACATCAAGACTCTGGGTGAGCATTCGATTAAAATTAAGCTGGACGAAGGTGTAACCGCGATTTTAAAGGTGAATGTTGTTAAGGAATCATAAAAAACATTTATTACGGTAGGATTTATGCCGTCCGACGACCTGTTAAAACGAGTCCCGCCGCATAACCTTGAGGCGGAAGCCGCTTGCCTCGGGGCTATGATGATGAACAGCTATGCTGTCGACACGGTTCTGCAAATCCTATCCGATGAGGATTTTTTCGATATAAAAAACCAGATTATTTTCCGGGCTATCGCGTCCCTGAGGGACAAGAGCGTCCCGGTGGATATAGTCAGCGTATCGGAGTACCTCAGCTCGAAGGGCGAACTGGAGAGGATAGGCGGAAGCGCCTATCTCTCGCGTGTAGTCGAGGGTGTTCCCGCCGCGACCAACGTTTCCTACTATGGAAAAATTGTCCTCGATAAAGCCGTACTCCGCAATCTTATCAATACCTGTTCGAATATCATCGATAACGTATACGAATACCAGACCGAAGTGGAACGTGTCCTCGACGAGGCGGAAAGCTCCGTGTTCGAGGCGTCGA
>MIBD01000152.1:2783-8228 GCA_001829395.1 Spirochaetes bacterium GWF1_49_6
ACAAACGGAAGGGGATGGGCTTATATACAGGCCTCCCGACCGGGTTTAATAAATTTGACGAATTGACAAGCGGCCTGCAGGAAAGCGACCTGATTGTGATCGCGGCCAGGCCTTCGATGGGAAAGACCGCGCTTGCGCTGAATATGGCGGTCAATATCTGCCGGCAGTTCCCCGATTTGGGCGTGCTGTTCTTCTCGCTGGAAATGTCCACGCAGGAACTGACGATGCGTATCTTATCGACCGAATCCCGTCTTGAGATCGGCAAGCTCCGAAGCGGGCGGGTGCATCAGTCCGACTGGAAGGGAATCCTCGAGGCGGCGGCGATGCTGGAAAAATGCCGTCTCCTGATCGACGATACTCCCGCTGTCTCGGTGAACGAGCTTCGTTCCAAGGCGCGCCGCGCTATCCGCAAATACAACCTCAAACTGATTGTTATCGATCACCTCCAGATTGTGACCGCGGGCGACCCGAGCAAGCCGTCGTATAACCGTGTACAGGAAATGTCGTTTATTACCCGCAGTTTGAAGGCGCTCGCGAAGGAACTGAAAATCCCAGTGCTTGCGCTTTCGCAGTTGTCCCGCGCGTCGGAAAAACGCGGCGATAAGGATAAACGGCCGATCCTGTCCGATCTCCGCGATTCGGGTACGATCGAGCAGGACGCGGATGTTATCGCCTTCCTGCACCGTGAGGAATATTATAATAAGGATACCGAAGATAAAGGATTAGCCGAATTGATTATTTCCAAACAGAGAAACGGCCCGATAGGAATGACGAAACTTGGATTTAAGGCGGATACCGTATGGTTTTATGATCCCGAAATGCATCGCGGCGATCAGGAATATCAGGCCGAGGCGACGTCGAAGGATTTTTAGGGAGGGTGTGTGCTTAAAAAGTTAAAAGAATTTTTTATCGAGCTGGGACACTTTTTTTCTTTTTTTATCGAAGCACTGCGGGAATTTCCAGCTAATTTTCGTCACCCTATCGAAATAATAAAGAATATTTGGAATGTCGGGGTGATGTCTATCCCGATTATAGTCGCCACATCGTTCTGCGTAGGCTTGATTCTCGGTATGCAGCTAGGGAACGGGATGGAGAGAATTATCGCGGGTACCGCGCAGTATATGAGCGGCGCGCTTGCGGTGTCCACTGTGCTGGAGCTCGGTCCCATCTTCTCGGCGCTGATACTAGTAAGCAGGGTGTGTTCATCGGTGACCGCGCAGATCGGCACTATGAAAGTGACCGAACAGATCGACGCGTTACGCACGTTGTCGGTCAACCCCATCGGGTATCTGGTCACCCCGCGTATTATCGCCGGTATGATTTCCCTGCCGGTATTAGGCTCTATGTCGATTATCGCGACTATGTTCGGCGGATGGATCATGCTTAGCTCGGTTCACGGGGTCGATACGACGACCTACCTGATGTGGTCGCAGCTTTTCCTGAAGGTACGTTACGTATGGGAGTCAATCACCAAGATGACGGTGCTCGGCGGAATGCTTCTCGCGGTCAGCACCTATCACGGGTTTTATACATCGGGCGGCGCGGTCGGAGTGGGAAACTCCACCATTAAATCGGTGGTGACGAGCAGTTTCCTCGTGATCCTGATCGATTATGTGATGAGCTCGATTTTTTCATATATTAAATAAGGACGGCGGAATTGAGTACGAAAACGGCAAAGAAGCCGATAGTCGAACTTTACGGGATTAAAAAAAGCCTCGGCGGAAAAGTAATTCTTGACGGCATCGATCTCACAATCTATGAGGGCGAGACGTTTGTCATCATCGGCCAGAGCGGCGTCGGAAAAAGTGTGACCCTGAAGATTATCATCGGCCTCATGGAACCCGACGAGGGTGAAGTGTATATTATGGGTGAGAATATGACGAACGCGTCCGAAAATCAATGGACGGAGAAACGTAAACATTTCGGTATGCTGTTTCAGGGCGGGGCGTTGTTCGATTCGCTGACGGTCGGCCAGAATATCCTATTTTCGCTGGATCATATCCGGCATGAATTAACCGAAGATGAAAAGATTGATAAAATATTGCACTCGCTGGAAATAGTCGGGCTTCCCGATACAGAGGATATTATGCCCGCGGAACTGTCCGGGGGTATGATGAAACGCGTCGCGCTCGCGAGGGCGATTGTGGCGTCCCCGGAAATCGTGCTGTTCGACGAACCGACTACGGGACTCGACCCGATTATGACCGCCAATATCAACGAACTCATCGTATCGGTCAAGGAGAAAATCAAGACTACCTATATTGTGGTGACGCATGATATAAAAAGCGCGAAATATGTTTCGGACAGGATCGGGATGGTATATAAGGGTAAGCTGGTATTTCTCGGTACCGCGAAGGAACTCGAGAATTCAAAAGACCCGCTAATCAGGCAGTTTATCGAGGGTAACTCACAGGGGCCGATCACGGAAGAATATATGCAGGCGATAGAAAGAATAAAGCGGCATGAAACAGTTGCGAAAAATCGATAGCGAGGAAAAAAAGTGCAGAAAAAAGAAAAAATCAATTTTGTGGGGATAGGGATATTCATCTTCATGGGAATCGTCCTATTTGGCTTTATCATCTTTTTTGCCGGGAAATACGGGTACAAGATAGGCGGCGGTTATAAGCTGAATGTTATCTATAAGTTTGTCAATAACCTTTCGCCCGGCCAGAAAGTATCTATTGCCGGCGGTATGGAGATCGGGAGTGTGGACGATATCCGTCTGGAGGGCGATCACCTGGTGGCGTCTATCAAGATCGAAGGGAAGTATAAAATTAACCGTGAGGCGACATTCCATATCTTTTCCACCAGTCTCGTGGGAATGCAGTATATTAATATCAACGGGTATAACCCGGATTCGACTAATTTTTACATGCCCGACGAATATATCCGGGGTAACGACCCGTTCGAAATGTCCAGTCTCATGGAGATGTTCGGTAACGCGTTGGGGAGTTCGATGACGTCCACTAACGGGCAGGACGTGCTGAGCAAGATCGGGAAAATGTTCCAGGATACCAGCGAACTCATCGCGTCGTTGAACGATATAGTCCGCAATAGTCAGAAGAATGTTGAGGCGACGCTGAAAAATCTCGATATCGCGATGGCGTCTACCGCCAACGTGATGAAGAAACTCGAGGATACTTCGGATAAACTCAACCAGCTTACCGCGAAAATCACCGACGCGGTCGGCGCGGTCGACAAGGATAAAATCAGTTCGATCGTGGGGAATCTCGACTCGGCGGTAAGCGACCTCAAGAAATTTAGTTCAACCCTTAATGAGATGAGCAAGGATAAAACCGGGGCATTGTCGCTCCTGAAAGATAAAGAAGTAACCGATAAGCTGAAAAGTATGATCATCAACCTCGAGCAATTTAGTAAAATCCTGAGAGATAATCCCAACGCGATTATCTTCGGGAAGTAGGCTGATTAGCGGATGATACCGTTACGGGAGTATGCAGGGTCTCAAAAATATCCCGCGGTTAATTACGGAATCATCGCACTATCGGTGATCGTATTTCTGCTGGAGTTGACCGGCGGTTTTTCGCAGGAGATTTTTACCCGCTACGGAGTCGTACCGTCTGCGATCGGCGGCGCGTTCTTCGCCGAATGCTATCGCTATGTGACCTCGATATTTATTCATGCCGATATTTGGCATATCGCGGGAAATCTCCTTTTCCTGTGGGTATTCGGGGAGCATATCGAGGAATTCCTCGGGCATGGCAGATACCTGCTATTTTTCCTTACCGCCGGTATCGCGGGGGGACTTCTGCATAGCCTGTTTTATCCCTATTCGGAGATACCGTTGATAGGGGCGAGCGGCGCGATTTCCGGGGTTATGGCGCTTTATATGCTCTATTTCCCGCGAATGAAGATTACCGTTCTGTTATTATTTGTTTTTTTAGTGCGGATTCCCGCGATCGCGTTTATTTCCATCTGGATAGTTTTCCAGATATGGAACGGATGGATGTCTTTGCGGATGCCTGAGATCGGCGGTACTGCCTACCTCGCGCATATCGGGGGGATTGTATACGGGTTTATTTTCGCCGTATTCTGGGGGAATAAAATCCGCAAGCAATGGTTAAAAAGAATGGCAAGGAAAGCTAAAAATAGAAATGTAAGGAGCGCTGTATGAATTTTATCGATTTAAAGCGTCAGTACCAGGAATATAAGACGGAGATTGACAAAAGGATCGCCGACGTTATAGATAATACCCGTTTCATAATGGGTAAGGAACTGAAGGACCTCGAAGCCGAGCTCGCGGCGTATGCCGGGGCAAAGCACGGTATCGGGGTGGCCTCCGGTACGGACGCCCTCCTCGTACCGCTCGCGGCTTACGGCGTCGGACCCGGCGACGAGGTGATTACCACCCCGTTCACGTTTATCGCCACTGTCGAGGTGATTTCATTCCTCGGCGCAACCCCGGTGTTTGTGGATATCGACTCCGACGATTACAATATCGATATATCTAAAATAGAGTCGAAGATCACGAAAAAGACGAAGGGCATCATCCCCGTCTCGTTGTACGGCCAGACGCCCGACCTCGATAAAATCAGCGCGATCGGTAAGAAGCACGGGATATTCGTGCTGGAAGACGGCGCGCAGTCGTTCGGCGCGGTATACAAGGGCAGAAAGTCCTGCGGGCTTACCGACGTCGCGGGGACATCGTTCTACCCGTCGAAACCGTTGGGATGCTACGGCGACGGTGGGATGATTTTTACGAGCGATGACGCGCTCGCGGAAAAGATGCGGATGATTATGAATCACGGCTCCTCGCAGAATTATGTACATAAATATGTGGGTATCAACGCCCGTATGGATACGTTGCAGGCGGCGGTATTACTCGTGAAGTTCGCGCATTTCGAGAAAGAATGCGATACCCGGATGCGGCTCGGCTCGCGTTATACGGAACTCCTTTCCGGCGGTAAAGTGATTACTCCTAAGGTATCCTCCACCACGGACAGGCATGTTTATGCGCAGTACTCGATACGGGTAAAGAACCGCGACGCGCTCAAGGAAGCCCTCGCGAAGGAATCCATCCCGACCGCGGTGCATTATCCGAAACCGATCCATCTCCAGGAGGCGTATCAGTCTCTGGGGCATAAGACCGGCGATTTTCCGGTAAGCGAACAGGTATCGAACGAGATTATTTCTCTGCCGATGCACCCGTTCCTGACCGACGGCGAACAGAAGCTGGTCGCCGAGAAAATCTTAGGGGCTGTCTCATAGACGCGAGTAACTTGATTAAACCCATATTTCATTGTATGATATTTGCGGAGGAGATGGCGTCTAAAAAATGAAGACTGAAGAAATCCTATCGCTGATACTAATAATTGTACTTCTCATACTCTCCGCGTTTTTTTCTTCCTCCGAAACAGCGCTCTTTTCACTCGATGCGATACAGCTTCGGAAAATGCGGCGGAATCGCGGATTTAAAGATTTAAACGG
>MIBD01000153.1:0-5479 GCA_001829395.1 Spirochaetes bacterium GWF1_49_6
TTATATCCCACGACCTCGCGACCGTGCGCTTTCTCTCGCAGACTATCCTGATTATCTACCGCGGCAAGGTGCTCGAATCGGGAGACAAGCTCTCGATTTTCGAACGCCCGGCGAACCCGTACACCCATCTCCTGCTCCAGTCCGCCCGCGACATCGTGGTACAGAACGACCCTATAGAACGCGAGGAGACTGTCAACGGATGCCCGTTCTATTCCCGATGTCCCGCCGCCGACGGGCAATGTAAGGCAAGTTTCCCCGAAGCCTCGCAACTGGAGGAAAATCATTATGTCTACTGCTACCACCCGTATGTTCATTAGACTCGCGCTGCTGCTCCTTCTCCCGGGGATATTGTCCGCCCAGATAGCGGAACCCTCAGTACCCGACCCGTCCGACCCGGAAGTCCAGTTTAACCTGACGTCCATGCAGGCCCCCACGAAAACAAACTCCTCCGTAGTGCAGACCTATCATTCCTATGCGCAGGTACTTATCTCGCCGAACACCCTGCTGAAGGGGACTTACGAGTATACGACGAACTTTACGCTGTATATCACCAATAAAGTTACCAACCAGACGGTTACCGCGAAAATTGACCTGATGTCCATCAGTCAGATAGATATGATCGGGTGGACAGCCGTGCAGGTCGAGGCCGGGTTCTACCAGATGCTGCCTATCCAGTACCGGATATACTCCGGCGGCAAATCCTATATCTATGATAAAAACATCCCCTATTTCAACATATTCCTCATCAACACCGAAGGAAAGAACACCAAACTTTTCTCGATATTTTACGACTCATGGATAAAAGGCCAGAAGGGCGTGTTTCATTGGAAGAACAGTATGGCATACGAATTTTCCTATAACTACACCCACCCGTTGAAAGGGGTCGCTATCAGTGTTCAATTCGGTTCGCAGTTTCAATGGAAATAACCTGATTCTAACTGAATGTTCTGAAAATGATGGGGAAATAATTGATAAAACCTATATTTTATTGTAAGATAAATGAAAGCGGTTTGAGAGGACAATGAAAAAGAAGACGGCTCCCACGTTCGACGAACTGAAAAACCCGGAATATGTTTATCACTACTCACGGGCGGAACGCACCTCGTTAAGCCATCATCCGGTTCAATCGGCGAAACCGCAGAAATTTCTCACACGGGTATTCGGCGGAAATAAGACCACCGCGCGGATGTTTATATTTTATATCATCCTCGCTGTCGGCATGTGGCTTGCGTTCATGTTCGGTCAGCCGGAGACCAAGAAAAAGGAGTTTAATTTCAATAACGGTAATAAATTGGTGGTGCGCCTGGTACAGGATAAGACCAAGTACGGGCTGAGCCTCTTTCTCGAAAACACCGCCACGAATTTATGGATTGTCAGGAATCTCACGCTATCGAATAAAGAATTCGTTCTCACCACCAACGTTTTATTGGAACTCCACCAGAACGAATTCGACACATTATTTCTCCCGCTCCCGCTATCTATCTCGAATATCGGTAAACTGACCGCTGCGGTGCAATAGGAGGAATAGATGCTGATGCTCAGGGCTGTCGTCAGAGGCCGCGTACAGGGCGTGGGGTTCAGGTATTTCGTTCAGCGGAGGGCGGAGAGTATCGGACTGACCGGATGGGTGAAGAACCTCTATTCCGGGGATGTCCAGCTCGAGGCGTGCGGAAGCGATGAACAAGTCTCGGCGCTGATTGAGGAACTGCGGAAAGGCCCGCCCATGTCGGATGTTTCCGATGTGGAGTATTCGACCGAACCGGCGGATAAAAGCCCGTTCCTTTCGTTCGACGTCCGTTTTTAAATGATAGATTTGGAAAGGTAAAATGGCGGATTTAACAAGAAAGATCACTATCTACGATGTCGCCAAACGCGCGAATGTCACGATTGCCACGGTGTCCCGCGTCATCAACGGGAAGGATAATGTATCCGCGCCGACGAAAGAAATCGTCATGCAGGCTATCGAGGATTTGAATTACTATCCCTCGCCCATCGCGTCGGGGCTGTCCAAACGTAAATCGCAGGAGATCGGCGTACTGGTGCCGTTCTTCTTCGGCGAATTTTTCCTGAAGCTCCTCGACGGTATCGCGAAGGAACTCCACGATTTCGACCTGATTCTTTACGACGCTACCACGCCCGAGCAGAAGAAGAAACTGATCGCTAAAGTAGTCGGGGAGAATAAGCTCGACGGGTTGGTCGTGGTCTCGCTTCCCGTCCGCACCGACGAGGAGATCAACCTCCGTAAGGCGCGTTTTCCGATAGCGCTGATCGACACCATGCACCCGTCGTACAGTTCCGTCTGTTTCGATAACACCTACGGCGCCTATAAGGCGGTCGAGTACCTCACCGGGCTCGGGCATAAACGGATCGCGATCATCAGCGGCGCGATAGAAGACCCGTTCCATTTTACTGTCGCGAGCGAACGCCTCAAGGGCTATAAGATGGGGCTGTCGATGGCGAATATACCGATCAATGACAAATATATCCAGATAAACGATTGGAGCCGCATCGGGGCGAACCTGATTACGAAGAAACTGATGGGTATGAAGGAACCCCCTACCGCGATTTTCTGCGTCAGCGACCTCCAGGCGGTGGGCGCGCTCGAAACCGCGCGTGAGATGGGTTTCCGTGTCCCGGAGGACCTCTCCATCCTCGGCTACGATAATATGGACTTCAGCGATTATATCGGGCTTTCGACAATGTCCCAGCCGCTGAGTATCGCCTCCCAACTCGGCATCGAACTCCTGAAGGCGGAGATCGATTCCGGCATCAATAAGAAAGAAAAAATCATCCTGCAGCCCGCCCTGATCGAACGGGCTACGGTCGCTCCTGTGGCTTCATTATAAAAGACATAACGCGCGGGGCCGTCAGTAGTATCCCGCATGTTCATGCAAATCCGTAAGAAAAAGGGATAAACTTCGAGTTTTTCGGTTTGCCGCTTGTTACTTGTTACTTTTCACTTACAAGGAGGCGTCATGGCGTTAAAAAAACAGCTCACCAGTATCGACGTATTCAGTCTTGCCTCCGGCGCCATGATCAGCACGGGTATTTTCGTTCTGCCCGCTATCGTTTTTAAAATCGCCGGGCCGGCCATCCTCATCTCGTACTTTCTCGCAGGGGTACTGATTCTCCCCGCGCTGTTCTCTCAGCTCGAACTCGCGACCGCGATCCCGAAGGCGGGGGGAAGCTACTTCTTCGCGGAACGTATCCTCGGTTCGGCGGCGGGAACTTTTACCGGGTTCGCCAACTGGTTTACTATCAGCCTCAAAAGCGCGTTCGCCCTTGTCGGTATCGGCGCGTTCGCGACCCTGATCTTCCCCCATCTCACCGAATGGGAACTGAAGATCATCGCCGCATCGTTCTGCGTATTTTTCACGGTTATCAATCTCGTGAGCGTTAAATCGTCGGGAAAACTCCAAGTCGTCATGGTAATCGCCCTCTTAGTCATACTCGGTCAGTTCATCCTGTTCGGGTATAAATCCATGGATTTCTCGCGCGTAGCGCAGGCGTTCGATTTCAAATGGAAGGAAATCTTCCTCGTTACCGGAATGGTTTTTATCTCATACGGGGGATTGACGAATATCGCAAGCGTCGCGGAAGAAGTAAAAAATCCCAGAAAATCGCTCGTTCTCAGCACTATTCTTGCGTTTGTAATAGTAGAAATATTCTATCTTTTAATAATACTCGTACTGATAGGGGTTATGCCGCCGGATGAATTGTCGCAGACACTCACCCCGCTTTCCGCTGCCGGGCAGAAGTTTTTCGAGACCCCGATCCTCTCACGAATCGAACTCATTATCACAGCAGTCGCCGCGATCCTGGCGTTCGTCACCACCGCCAATGCGGGAATTATGACCGCGTCCCGGAACCCGATGTCAATGAGCCGCGACAGCCTTCTCCCGGAAATGTTCGCTAAAGTATCGAAAAAAAAGAAAATACCCTATATTTCGGTTCTTTTTACTTCGGCTTTCATGCTTCTTGTAATTTTCCTGCTGAATCTCGGGCAGCTCGCGAAGGTGGCTTCGCTTTTCATGCTGCTCGTGTTCATCATGGTCAACCTGTCGGTCATCATTATCCGTTTCTCGAGGGTCTCGAACTACAAGCCTTCGTTTCGCGCGCCGCTTTTCCCGGCGCTCCAGATAGCGGGAATAGCCGGATACCTTTTCCTCATCTTCGAAATGGGGTGGGAGATTTTTACGGCGGCGGCGGGGTTCCTCACGCTATCGATCGCCTGGTATTTTATCTATGCCCGGAAACGGGTCAAGCGTAAATCGGCGTTCGTGCACATGGTGGAAAAAATGGTCGATCCCGAACTGATGACTGCGGGAACGGAACTCGAGGACGAATTATTCGAGATTCTGATGGAGATGAAGGAAATCCATGAAGACCGTTTCGATACTATCATCCGTAAGGCGAAGGTCTTCGACCTGGACCATACCGTCACCCGTGACGATCTTTTTAAACTGGTCGCCGACGAGATCGCGAAACACTGGAACAGCGATCCCGCGTTAATCAAACTCAAACTCGACCGCCGGGAGGAGGAAGCCTCGACCGTCATCTATCCCGGAGTTGCCGTACCCCACGCTGTCCCGCATATCGTCATCGAAGGCGAACACCGTTTCGATATTATCCTTGTCCGCGATAAGCACGGGATCGACTGGAACGATCAGGGCGATGTGGTCTATACCGCGTTCTTCCTCATCGGGACAAAGGACGAACGGAATTTCCACCTCAAGGCGCTGATGGCGATCGCGCAAATCCTCCAGAATCCTGAATTTCATAAGGACTGGATGCAGGCAAAAACCGGGAAGGAACTGCGATCGGTTATTTTACTGACGGAGCGGCAGCGGTCGCTGCGCGAGGGATAGTTCCATTACCATTGGAAATCCTGATATCTAACACCATCCTGCGACGAATAGATACTCAACGGATTCAAATCACTGCGTAACAGTTTAACCCAGTACGAATTGCGAGGGCGACACACACGGATGTGTTAGTCCCGAGCGTGTCATGGACGGCTTTCATGCGTACGTCGCGGATTGATCCGATTTACAGGGATAATAAAGGCGCCTCGATACGCTTCGCACTCGGCGCCCGGTTTCCGCGCAAATCCATCCGTTCTTTTCTAAAACCCGGCAGAGATATTTCCCGCTGACGGGTTTCATACCGACAATTCTACTATTCTGTCATCCTTTTCAATCTGTAGATTCCCTATATCCACACTCAGACAACCTTCGGCGGCCTCTTTCAGGTTATCCATCAATTCCTCGACGGTTTCTCCCTGTGAGACGCACCCCTTGATAGCAGGAATTTCCCCCCAATATCCGCCTTCTTCAGCTTGATGAATAACCGCGTTAAGTATCATATTGTTCTCCCGTACTTTGTTAATTAATTGTAAGAAGTTTATCGGAATATGTCAACGGACAACTGCTTTAGAAAATATTTCAGCAAAACTCTTGACTTTTTCGGGGGGGGGGGG
>MIBD01000153.1:5490-5936 GCA_001829395.1 Spirochaetes bacterium GWF1_49_6
GGGGGGGGGTAAAATCACTTAATTCTATTCTCATGGGGTTTTTATGAATAAATGTGTTTGGTGTGGCAAGCCATTTGATGGTTTTAGTAATTTCTGTAGTCCTAAATGTAAACATGAATCTGAGGAGAAAAAGAGACTGGAAGAAAAGGAAAAAGAAGATAGGAAGGGGATACAACGAGATAGAGAAATGCAAATACTGCAAGCTCAAGGTGTTAATAGTTATGAAGAATTAGTAATAAAAAACTTAGAGGAAGGAAAAAAGTCGATAGTCGTCGCTATGTTTTTAAATCTATTTCTAGGTTTTTTTGGAGTACATTGGTTTTACTTAGGAAATAAAAAAAAGGGTAAGCTGTATTTGTTCACATTTGGTTTATTGGTAGTGTATAATTAATTGTGTCTGAAAGGACACATAATGTTAAGTGGAAAAAAGAATAAGGCTGAATTAT
>MIBD01000154.1:0-7813 GCA_001829395.1 Spirochaetes bacterium GWF1_49_6
GGGATTCGTTCGTTCCACATTCTATCCTCCAAATCTTTGTTTCCAAACATGCGGTATACCCATAATTAAAATGGGTTATATTTTAGCATATCTTAATAATTCTATCAATAAAATATATTCCATAGTGGCGAATAAGAGACTTTTTCCGTCATCCGTCAGAGACAAAAAGCAGGAGAAAGGATGAACCTTTCTCCTGCGTATTATGCGATTGTTCCGTTCGATTACATATCGAAGTAAAGGAAGAACTCGTAGGGATGCGGTCTGGAATCGATCGCGCGAACTTCTTCCTTGATTTTATATTCAATCCATGTCTCTATAACATCCTTGGTGAACACATCGCCCTTGAGCAGGTATTGGTGATCGTTAGCGAGATTGTTCAATGCTTCCTCTAGAGAACCGGGAAGGTTTCTTACCTTCGCCTGCTCTTCCGGCGGGAGGTCGTAGATGTTCTTATCGAGCGGCTCGCCCGGATCGATCTTATTCTGGATTCCGTCGAGACCCGCCATCAGCATAGCGGAAAACGCCAAATACGGGTTAGCAGTCGCGTCAGGAGTACGGAACTCAATACGTTTCGCCTTCGGATTCTCCGAGTATACGGGGATACGAATGGCGGCGCTGCGGTTACGCGCGGAGTAAGCAAGCTTGATAGGCGCTTCGAAACCGGGTACGAGTCTCTTATAGGAGTTCATACTGGGGTTGGTCAACGCGACCAACGAAGGAGCATGCTTCAGGATACCGCCGATATACCATAGACCTTCCTGGGTCAATCCGGCATACTTATCGCCCGCGAAGAGATTCTTTCCGCCCTTCCAGATGGACTGGTGCACATGCATACCCGTACCGTTATCGCCGTATATCGGCTTAGGCATAAAGGTAACAGTCTTGCCGTTTTTAATGGCGGTGTTCTTCAGGATGTATTTATACATTAACGTCCAGTCGGCCATCTTGACGATCTCACCGAAACGCATATCGATTTCCGCCTGTCCCGCAGTCGCGACTTCATGGTGGTGAGCTTCAATTTCGATACCGACTTTCTGGAGATAATCTACCATTTCGGAACGAAGATCCATCTGGCTGTCGGTCGGAGGAACTGGGAAATATCCCTCTTTGTGACGGACTTTATAACCTAAGTTACCGCCCTCTTCAACACGCCCGGTATTCCATACCGCTTCGTCGGAATCTAAAAAGAAATATCCGCCGCTCGGGCCGTACCCGTAACGGATATCGTCGAAGACAAAGAATTCCAACTCAGGGCCGAAATAGGCCGTATCGCCGATACCGGTAGACTTCAAATACTCCGCGGATTTCTTAGCGATATGACGCGGGTCGCGGGTATATTTAGCCTTGGTTCCGGGTATCGCGATATCCGCAATCATTACTAAAGTGGGGTACTTGGCAAACGGATCTATAAACGCAGACGAAGGATCGGGCATCAGGAGCATATCCGATTCGTTAATCGCCTGCCATCCGCGGATCGAAGAACCGTCGAAACCCAAGCCGTCCGTGAAAACACTCTCGTCCTGGAACTGTGATACGGGATATGTACAGTGCTGCCACAATCCCGGAAAATCCATAAAACGAATATCCACTTGGAATATTCCATCTTTTTTGATTTTCTCGATTACTGCCTTAGCATCCATTAATAAACCTCCAAACTTTTTATATTATTATGCAATCTTCGTACCAAAATGTAAAGTATTCATAAAACAATATAACTCTATATATTATATAAATATATATCGTGTGATAAATGTCCGAGCGGTTTATTATTTGATTATATTTTATTCATGCCTTATAATACTGAGTATTATTTAATCATTCCCGGGGGAATCAAGATGGAAAAGAGAGAGAAGGACATTCAAAAAGATGCGGTGTATATTCTAAATCTGGAAAACCAGATTAAACGCCTGAAACTGATTCAGTATCTTCTCGATACGATGAATTCATCGAAAAATCCGAACGAACTATTAGAAAAACTCCTCGACCAGTGCATCGCCATGACCGGTGCGTCTTCGGGCTCCATCATGCTGAAGGAACCCGATTCCGACGAGCTGAAAATCGTCTTTCACCGGAATCTCGACGAACGTATCCTGCAAAAAACCATCATCATGGTCGGCGAGGGTGTGACGGGATTTGTAGTGCAGGAGGGTCTTCCGAAGCTCGTGAACGACGTCGATCTCGAACCGAAGTATATCCCGGTACGCGACGATATCCAAGCCGAACTCGCCGTCCCCCTGAATATACAGGGTTCGATTCGCGGGGTGCTGAACGTCGATTCCAACCGGAAGAATGCATTCACCGAAAGCGACATCGATCTGATGCAGACCGCCGCGCATCAGGCCGCGCAAATTCTCAGCCGGAATATGATGACTAAAGAACTGGAGAATAAAATACAGCTCCAGCAGATCCTGATCGATATTTCCAACGAGGTGGAAAAAATATCCGAGCTTCGAGACGCGTTCGACCTCGTGATGAAGAAACTCACCGATAACCTGAAAATTCACCGCGGCATGCTCGTCCTTTTCGATACCGAGGACATCAATCAGCTTTCGGTGGTCACCGCCTACAATCTTACCGAAGATGAAATGTCGCGCGGGGTGTATAAGGTCGGCGAGGGTGTAATCGGTAAGGTTGTCGCGACGCATACTCCTATCGCTATTCCCGATATTAATAGAGACAAGGATTTTCTCAACAGGATGCGCATCAAGCGTGAAAAAAATATCCCTATTTCATTTATCGCTATCCCCATCAATATCGACGGGATGACATCGGGCGTACTTGCGGTCGAGAAGGAATTCGAGAGCGCCAATACTTTAAGCGACGAGACAAATTTCATCTACCTGATCGGTAAATTTATCGCGAACAAGGTACGCGCTTTCCAGCGGCTTTCGGAGGAACGGCAGACCCTTCTGGATGAAAACCTCCAGTTAAAGAAGGAACTATATAAAAACTACGGGCTAAGTAATTTTATCGGTAAAAACATCAAGATGGTGGAAGTGTTCGATATGGTCAAGCTGGTAGCCGACAGCCAGTCCTCCATCCTAGTACGCGGCGAGAGCGGCACCGGTAAGGAACTGATCGCACGGGCGCTGCACTATAACAGCTCCCGCCGCGAACAGCCGTTCATCAGCGTCAACTGCGCCGCGATACCCGAGCACCTTCTCGAATCCGAACTGTTCGGATATAAAAAGGGCGCGTTTACCGGCGCGACTACCGACCGTAAGGGGAAATTTATACTGGCGAACAACGGCACTATTTTCCTCGACGAGATCGGCGATATGCCCCTGCCCCTCCAGGGAAAGCTCCTCCGCGTCATACAGGAACGCGAGGTCGAGCCTATCGGAAGCGAATCCAAAGTTAAGGTCGATATTCGTATCCTGTCCGCGACAAATAAAAACCTTCAACTGCTGATAAAAGAAGAAAAGTTCCGCGAAGATTTATTTTACCGCCTGAATGTAATTGAAATCGGCATTCCGCCCCTCCGCGACCGGAAGGACGATATTCCCCTGCTGGTCAGCCACTTTAGGTCTAAATACGCGAAAGTGAATAACCGGAAGATCGACGCTATTTCGCCGGAAGCACTGAGGGTATTGCAATCCTACGGTTGGCCTGGTAATGTGCGCGAACTGGAGAATATTATCGAACGCGCCGTATTGTTATGCAAGACCGGGGTGATCGAGCCTGCGAACCTCCCCTCGTATATCGCCGAAACCGAGCATTCGCAGGTCAGCGATATCAGTATCGGTAAATGGATAGACGGCTATATCAAGAATATCGCATATGAAGGAAAGGTTTTCTCGGAAATTGTGGGTTATATCGAAAAGGAGCTTCTATCGCGGGCGCTGCTTTTTAATAATAGAAACAAAGTGAAGACCGCGGATTTCCTCGGCATTAACAGGAATACCCTGCGTTTCAAGATGAGAGACTACGGGATAAAACTCTAGCTTTTCCGTTCCTTGTGGGTTTTCTTCGCGCGTTTATCGGATAGCATCAGCTCATCCGCCTGCTGAATGAGCAGACTTATATCGCGGGAGTTTTTCTCATCGTTCATCGAAACCCCGCAGCTCGCGGCCAGGTTGTATTCCCTGTTCGCGGAACGGTTATGATATTCGAGGTTCTCGTTGAATCGCTTTTTGACCACATCGGGAGTGAATTTCGCGGACGGTATCATAAACACCGCGAATTCGTCCCCACCCATCCTCGCGACTACATCCATATTACGGAATGTTTTTATCAGGATCAGCGCCAGATCGCGGAGAGCGTTGTCCCCCTGGTTATGCCCCAACGTATCGTTGATCCACTTCATATTATCGAGGTCGGTATAAAATACCATCGTCGGGATATCCGACTGCCGCGCCTGTGCGAGTTTATGCTCCGCGAGGATATCGAATCCCCGCCTATTATAGAGACCGGTCAATTCGTCCCTCAGCACGAATTCGCTGAGCGCTTCTTCGACCTTATCCATCGTCGTAGTATCGCGGGTGATACATCCCATCATGTAGCCCTTCCCCGTCTGTATCGGGAATACCATCTCCTGCACAATACGCCGGCTTCCATCAGGACGCTTGATCTCGTACTGGATAGGCTGATTCTCGCCGGATAACTTCCCCTCCTCCAGATTGATGAGAAGGGTGTCGCGTACCTTTTCACCCACAGTCGAGGTATAGTCCTCGCTGGGGGACAAACTCTCGTGAATATTCCAGTACTTTTTACCCAACGCATCGGGCGCGGAGATACCGGTGATATTTTCCTCGCCGGAATTCCACTCGATCACCACTCCTTCCTCGTCTACGATGACAATACCGTCTATCGCGTTCTCGAAAAACGAGCGGAACTGCGCGCATTCTTCTATGCGCAATTGCATTTCTTTTTGTTTATTAATAGACAGGATATAAAAAATAATGATCACTATCAGCGCTATTCCCAGCGCGATACTGAAACTAACAGCGAAAATCAAGCCGCCGCCCATTCGACATCCTTTTCGACTCCCGGAGGGGATTATTTATACGTAACCTTAGCCCCTTTCGACTCTGAGAGAATATCGGTGGTTTCGAGGTAGAGATTGAAGTACTTAATTTTCGCTATGCCGAAATTGAACTCTAAATCCTGTAAGACCCGCTGTTGTATCCGCTCGGAAAATCTTACAAAATCGTTCTTTTCATCGGCGTCGATCCAAAGATTTATCCCTACCATGCTATCTTTAAGAATATCGATCCGCGCTTCGCAATGATGCACGCCGCCTAATCCCGATACCGTATCCCGGATGAACATCTCAATCGCGCCCCGCCCGAGAAAGACGTTCCCCTTCTCGCCATGAACCGAAAGGTACTCAGGAGAAAGACGCGAGAATAACCGGAACGCGAGAATCACGACCGGGATACATACAAGAACTCCCGCCGCGATTCCGAGAAATTGGAATATGGGTATCCCCGTCTTTCCCGCGAACAGTTCTTCCAAATTGGTGCCGGGATAGTAGCTCATAAACACCCGGTACAGGAGTATGCCTATCAGTACCGATATCCCGATGTAAAAGTAGAGGAATACTACGCTAAACTTTTGCAGCAGCTTCTTTTTCATCGAAGATATCCTTCACATTAATTTCGAGCGATTTTACGTTTACCCGTGTCAGTTTGAGAAGGTTATCGCGGATTTCCTGCGACGCCTTCTCGACCGTCTTAATCACGTCCGCGCCGTAACGCACGTCCACATCTACCTCGATATCCACCGACGACGACCCTGCGTAGTCCATCTTCAGGGGCGAACTCACCAGTCTCATCGGCATCCGCCTCACATGGAGTCTCATGTCGGGATTGCGCGATATAGTATGCCGGACCATGCTTTCCAGTCCGTACTTATCGACATTGACGCGGTTTCTCAAGCGGGTCTCCTATCTAGAACTTAAAATCTTCCAAAAACTTCGTCGTGTATTCGCCGCTTTTATATACCTTGTTATCCATCACCTTCTGGTGGAACGGGATGGGGGTCTTGATACCCTCGATACGGAATTCGTCCAGCGCGCGCTTCATACGCGCGATAGCTTCTTCACGGTTCTTGCCCCATGTCAGCAGTTTCGCGACAAGGGAATCGTAGAACTTGGGAATTTCATACCCGGCATACACATGCGAATCGATACGTACTCCGGGGCCGCCCGGAAAGTGCAGGGTGCTGATAGTGCCCGGTGTGGGCATGAAATTCATATGCGGATCTTCCGCGTTGATGCGGCATTCTATCGCGTGATTGCGGAAAACGACGTCGTCCTGCGTGAATGAGAGTTTCTCGCCCATCGCGACACGTATCTGCTCCTTGAGGATGTCCAGACCTGTCGCGAGCTCGGTCACGCAGTGTTCTACCTGAATACGGGTGTTTACTTCCATGAAGAAGAACTTACCGTTCTCGAACAGGAACTCCATCGTCCCCACCCCGGTATACCCGACATGCTTAACTCCCTTAACGCAGGCCGCGCCGATTTCCGCGCGGGTCTTGGGGTCGAGTACGGGACTGGGGGATTCTTCTATCAGTTTCTGGTGACGGCGCTGAATCGAACAGTCGCGCTCGCCCAGATGTACGACATTTCCATAGTTATCGGCGATAAACTGGATTTCGATATGGCGGGGGTTTTCAAGATACTTCTCGACATATACATCGGGGTTGCCGAACGCGGTCTTGGCCTCGCCCTGCGCAATCGGGATGATCTTACGCAGTTCGTCGTGACTCCATGCGACACGCATACCCTTACCGCCGCCGCCCGCCGTCGCTTTAACGATCACGGGGTAGTTTACTTCTTTTGCGAAATTGACGGCATCCTCGACATCGGTAATAATCCCGGTACCGGGAGTGATCGGGACGTTTACTTCCAGCATCGTCTTACGCGCGGTGGCCTTATCCCCGAGCAGGTCGATCACCTCCGGCTTGGGGCCGATGAACGTAATTTTATGCTCGGCGCAGATGCGCGCGAATTTTGAATTTTCCGCGAGGAACCCGTATCCCGGATGAATCGCGTCGGCTCCGCTGATCTCAGCCGCGCTGATGATCGCGGGAATCTTCAGGTACGATTCCGGCGAAGGCGCGGGCCCGATACAGATATCCTGATCGGCGAGCTTGGTATGCAGAGACGTTTCATCCGCCTCGGAATGAATCGCGACAGTAGGTATCTCCAGTTCTTTCGCGGCGCGGATTATGCGAACCGCGATCTCGCCCCTGTTGGCTATTAATATTTTACGAAACATCGCGCCCTCCTATTTCTCAAAACGCATGATCGGCTGACCGTATTCGATCGGCTGACCTTCTTCGATTAAGATTTCTTTCACTTTCCCTTCGACATCCGCGATCACGTCCTGCATAATTCCCAGCACACGGACATGCGCGACAATATCGCCCTTCTTCACAGTGTCGCGAAGCTTGATGTAGTATTCCCCGGTCTTGGTGTTCAAACGGGTGAAAAATCCCACCCATTTCGAACGAAGTTCGTAGACGCTATCCGGGGAATCCTTCGCCGGAGCGCCGCCCGTATTGTCCTGCGCGGGAGCGGCCGGAGCCGCCGCCGGTGCTGCCTTGACAGGCGCGGGCTTACCTCCCATCACCATCCGCAGACGCCCCTCGGGGGTCTCGATCTCTATCTCGCCGACATCCGAAGTCTTAAATATATCCTGGATTTCTTTCATATCTTTCACGTTAAACATAATCCACCTCCAACGTTTTTAACCGTTTACTTCACGCGTTCGATATAGCGGTCGTCACGGGTATCGACTTTTATTTTTTCACCTTTCTGGACAAAGAGAGGAACCAGCACCATCGCGCCGGTCTCGAGAGTGGC
>MIBD01000154.1:7823-12097 GCA_001829395.1 Spirochaetes bacterium GWF1_49_6
GTCGGTCTCGACTATTTCCAATTCGACGAACATCGGGGGTTCGACCAGTATCACTTCCCCGTCATATATATGAAGCGTACAGATCATTTCATCCTTGAGGTACTTCTGGTCTTCGTTTAAAGTGGTCGAGGGAATATGATGCTGATCGAACGTTTCGGTATCCATAAATACGTAGCTATTGTCGCTTTCTTTATAAAGAAGCTGCGCGGCTTTTTTCTCGACATACGCCTCTTCGAACGAATCGCTGCCGCGGAACGTTTTTTCCATCACTGTGCCGCGAATAATATTTTTCAGACGGGTTCGCATTACCGCGCCGCCCTTGCCGGGCTTATGGTTCTGCGACCAGAGTACGAGGTACAATTCCCCGTCCATCTTGATCACATTTCCTTTACGGATATCCGTGTAAAACATCTATTCCTCCTAGTTTTTTACAAATCGTATGACGTATGGGTCAGTACTTCCGCTCCGTCCTTTCTCACGGCGATCACATCCTCGAGACGGACGCCGCCCTTGCCCGGAAGGTAGATGCCCGGCTCGACGGTAAACACCATCCCCTCGCTGAGAACCGTCTCGGAGTTCGTGGTAATACGCGGAGCCTCGTGAATCTCCATCCCCACCCCGTGCCCGGTGGAATGCGTGAAAAAGGCGCCGTATCCCGCCCTGTCGATCACATCGAACGCGGCCATATGCACCAGTTTCGCGGGAATACCCGGACGTATCGCTCTCTGGGCGGCCTTTAACGCTTCCAGCACGATGCGGTGGATTTTATCAAATTCCGAGCCTAATATTTTAGCAAAATATAAGCATCTTGTAAAGTCCGAGCAGTATCCGTCTTTAAGAATCCCGAAATCGAACAGTACAATCTCGTTTTTTTCGATTTTTTTCATGCTCGCGCGACCATGAGGCAGCGCGGAACGCGGCCCGGAGGCGCAAATCGTGTCAAACGACATCTTTTCAGCGCCCTGTATCCGCAGGTAATGCTCTAACATCGCGGCGGTCTCGATTTCCGTCTTGCCCTCTTCGACATTACGGAGGATATAATGGTAGCCGAGTTCGGTAATATGGATATTCCGGCGGATGGTCTCGATCTCGACCTCGTCTTTAATCATCCGCATTTCACGGACCACCTCGCAGTACTTGAAACGGATTTCGGGGATATCCCCTTCTATTTTCCGCATCATCGAGACCTTGATGTCATCGGGGTTCAGAAGCAGAGTCTGGATAGTATGCCCGGAAATCAATTCCGCGAGCACCTTGGTCAGCGAATTCCCCGGCGAAATTTCCATCAGGTAACCGTTCACCTGTGTTTCCTCGCGGTACTGCTGGGTAAACCTGCCGTCGGTAATAAAATACAATTCGGCGCCGGTGATAAGACAAAAGGCGCTATCCCCGGTGAATCCGGTCAGATAACCGACATCCTCCGGCAGAATCACGAACAATGCCTCGTTCGCCTTCAATTGTTTCCGCACATTTTCCAAACGCAGTTCAAATCGGTTCATATTTCGCCTTACGCGTTATTTTTCACCGGACAGCGAGGCCTTCTCATTAGAGAGTTTGGTTTCCTCATCATGGAGAAGCGTCGAATAGTAGTTCAGATCGTTGTCCAGACCCGCGAGCGCCTGATTGGTGAGATAAGAGTTTTTGTATATCTCAATCAGAACATCGTACTTTTTATTGATCTCATCGAGCAGGCTGTCCAACCCCTCGATTTCCGCTATCAGATCGAGTTCCTGCTGTGAGGGCACATATTCCTTCTGCGGGATTTTATCGGGCTGTTTGACAGGGGTGACCTGCTTATTGGTATTCATCGCAACCAGCGCCTGATTAGTGTTCGTAGCGGCAGCTACTTTTTCATCTATCTTATTCTCGAGCGTCTGTTCGATAGTTTTATCCGATACGACGAGGTTCTCGATATAATTCATTTTAAATGATTTCTGGGCGATGACTTCCTGCGAATTGTTATTCACAGTCCCTGCCGCCTTAACGCTGACGTTAAAATTCCCGCCGATACTACCGCAGGTCAGATGCCAGAGCCCCTTCTTCGATTCGCCCGCCCCGACCTTCACAAAATCGATCGTATCCTTCTCGCCCTCCGCCAAGCTGAATCCCTTGGGGAAAGTGATCTGAAGGGTCATTTTATCGAGCGCGGTCTGCGAGGTATTCTTGATATCCACCGAAACCCCCACAGGCGGTGCCGCCGGCTCCGCGGGGATACTGATACTCACCGAGAGATCCTGCGACGAGAACATGGTCGAGCCGTATAGGCCGTATATGGTACTGATATACATCATTTCATTAGGGCCTAATTCCACAGGCTCGTAGTATAACGCTATCGCGCTGTCATAATGCCCCGTCCCTACCCGTTTGAACTCCTTGGTGGAGTCAATGACAAAGTCCCAGAGGTTATCGTATAGTCTGTCCCATGAAGAAAATACGACCTTATCCGGGGTCGTCACTCCGAAACCCTTGAGGATACCCTGAGTCTTGATCAGGGGGTTGTCGAACGAATCGAACGAGTACCAATAAGCGGGGATACTTTCACGGTAGAACTGCGCCTCATGCGAAATATCGCCGAGTTCGGGGAGACTGAACGCCGCGCCGTCCTTATCTCCGAGGTACGTGTCCAGCATGATACGCAGGCCGACCTTTGTATTAACAGGGTTTTCATTCTTGATACGGTACAGCACTCTCATGCAGTCCATATTACCGGTACTGGGGCCTTTGACAATCTCCACTTCCTGTATGAACACTATCCCTTTGACCGACCATTCGGTAATAATTTTATTCCCCACCACCTCGGCGCGTTTACGGAAATACCCGTCGGGCGAGCCGAAAATAAACGGTTCGTCGTTGATATAAACCGTGGTCAGACTGGTAGGCGGCACTTTTTCGTAAAGCAGCTGCACATTATCGTCATTGGGGTTTTCAGGGTCGCCCTTGAGGGTCGTCATAATATAACGCCCGGTATTGTCGTCCACCCCTATTTTTACGAACTCGTTCTTTACTTCGAACACCTTAGCGTAAATCGCGCTCCCGAATAATAACAAGGCGGATACTATATAAAAACGCAGTAATGTTTTCATTGGGCGCTCCTCTGCTCTTTAATCTGGACTAAGAGCGAAATTTTCTCGGCCTTAATCTCGAGCAGTCTTTGTTTTATCAGCAGGAGTTCGGATATCTTTTCCAGTAATTGTTTCTCTTTGGCGAGCTTCTGGTTCTTTTGCTTCAACGTATCCATCTCGGAGATAATCGTCTCGACCTTTTTATTCTGTTCGGACTCCTCGGTGATAATCGATTGGAGTTTGTCGATAAAACTGCGGATATCGTAGGCGAGAGCCGTATCGGGATATTTATTCAGGATCAGTTCCATCGTGTTCAGTGAGACATGGAAATCCTTCAGTCCCATATACCCCCGGGCGAGCCAGTAAAGCGCGTTATCCCCGAGATTGTCCTGATCGCCGTACTTCGAGATATAGTCGTTGAGAACCGTAATCCCCTCGCTGTAGTTTTTATCGAGTATGAGCGTCCTGCCGAGTTTATAGAGAGCTTTAGTGTAGATTTCCGAATCCTGGTAACTCTGCACCACTGTTCGATAGTTTTCAATCGCCTGGGCGTAATCTTTCTGCATGAAATACGCGTCGCCGAGGAAGTAATAACTCCTCGCCTGATAACGTACCAGCGTACTCTTGGATTCCTGGGCGATCTCCGTTATGGAAATAACCGTTTTCAGATCGGTCATCGCCTCGGAAATGTCGTTATCCGCCAGCGCTTTTACCGCTTTCAGGTATATATCCCGAACTTCCGTAATTTCGATTGGGTAGAGCTGCACTGCAATTAAAAGAAACGCGACGAGAATGTACCGCTTTTTCATAAGCACCTCACCTACTTTCAGCAATATTATAGTACTAATGTAACTCTTTTTCAAGTATATTGATTAACGCGCGAAGCCCCCACTCATAGGAATCCGCGCCGAAACCCGCGACAACCCCCGCCGCGATGTCCGATAGGGTGGAATGATGCCGGAATTCCTCGCGTTTATAGATATTCGTCAGATGCACCTCGACAAACGGGATACCCACCGAGAGGATCGCATCCCGTATCGCGATAGACGTGTGGGTGTACGCGCCGGCGTTGATAACCATCCCGGAGGCGGAAATCCCCTCGCTCTGGATAAAGCTCACGATATCGCCTTCCGAATTGGACTGGAAGTGAACGGCCGTATATCCCAGATCGGCGGCGATCTTTTTTACACCCACGACTATATCGTCAAGTTT
>MIBD01000154.1:12103-12421 GCA_001829395.1 Spirochaetes bacterium GWF1_49_6
GCCGTATTTATCCGGTTCCCGCGTGCCGAGCATATTGAGATTAGGCCCGTTGATGATCAGTATCTTTCGTGTCTTACCATCCATCGCTCTTTCCTGCCTTCGGGGCGCTTGCCCCCATATTGGGACCGTTCTCTATCACAAACCACTTGTATCCTTCGACCGCTTCCGTACCGGGTATCCCGGTTTTATGCAGTGTGAAAATGCCCTGCGTTTTCGAGTAATATGTCTGCGTGATTTTCGCGGTACTTTCCTTCGATAAATTGCCTATCACGATGAAGTTCTTATGATTCGGCTGATCGCTCATAAATTTCGCTATCC
>MIBD01000154.1:12512-31892 GCA_001829395.1 Spirochaetes bacterium GWF1_49_6
TCTATATAGTAGTAACCATCCTTGCCGGGCGAGATATTCTTCCCGTCGTAATGGAGGGCGAACGCCGGGATGATAATAGTCGATGAGAGAAGCGTGGAATTATTCCGGTAGAACTGTTCGAATTCCCCCGCACTCATGCTGTCCTTATCGGACATCAGTATCATAAAGTTCGGCATGCTCTGGGCTTCAATTTTCTGGTCGGTTATTTTGGTTATCCCGAACGTAAACTGGAACACGTTACCGTAAGGCACGGTCTTGATCGACGAGATTTTCTGGAGGGTCTGGGATTCCGTCTGAAGTTCGAAACGGTAGACCGCGCTTTCCTCGAGCTGCTGGAACGCCATCTGGTGGAACGCGCTTAGGTTGTTATCCTTCCGCACCCAGTCGATATCCCCGACCATACTGAAAAAGACGACCGTTTTTTTAGGAATCGACGTAAAATAATTGAGGGTGACCGACTGCATATCGCTTCCGATCGGGAGAAAGAACGGGCCGTACTCGACGGGGAGTTTGGATTGATCCGGGGAGGGAGTATCGTACTCAGGGGCGATCTTCCCGTCGTCCATCTGGACAGCCCCCGACCCGGATATATCGTTGATTACCCACCCGCTTTTTATCACGGAAGCCCCGCTCTGGCCGCATGAGGCCAGCAGTACGGCGGGCAGCAGGATTAAGAAAATCTTACGCATAGTTTTCTCCTGAAAAAATATTTCTTAGGGCGTTTCCGAAAACTCCCGCAGCAGTTTCTCTATGTTAACAAACCGGGAGTGAAACGACTAAATTCGCCCTATAAGCTCTGCTTTACGCCGGGATACGGCGATTTTTTAGAAAAGCCCTATATTAATATCGGTTCGTCAGTTAAAAAATTGAAAAATCGGGGGAAATACTTATTTCTATTGACAAAAAATCATTTTATTCGTAAAGTATTATTACAGTATTGAGGACAGTACTGCCGATAAAACCAAATAGCATATTACAGGAGGAGATCTATGGCCGCGGGTAAAAAAAGTTTCAGATGGAGATATTTTATCGATAAGCCCTTCCAACTCAGGTTCATCGCGAGGTTCGCAATACTTATCTTATTGGGTATGATTTTATCCCTCGCTATGATTTTAATCACCAATCTGAATAAGTATACAAGTCCTATTTTCTTCCAGGCTAAGAATACGGAAAATATGGAAAAAATTGTAGCTTCCGTCGACTCCCTGAATTCGCTTCTCGCGAAACTTCAAGCGGGAGATATATCCGAGATGGTCATTGTGCCGATGAACGACGGCCCTAAGACCAATGAAATCAAGATTACCGACAAGATGAAGGAAGCGGTGGCGGGTTTGTCCTCTACTTCTCTCGCGGGTATCAGCGGTAATGAAATAAGTATTATTAATAAAAGCATCGCCGTACTGGAAGCCAACCATTCGGATGCTAACGCGATGACCGAGATTAAGAAATCTCTGGACGCCATGATGGCACAGGGAGTTTACTCCGAGGCGTTCAACTACGTACAGGTTGTCAAGAACGACCCTGTCGGAGCGATCATCCTCTCCATCAACCTCCGTACTTCCTATAACCTTTTCGACCTTTATCTCTTCCCGATTGTGGGAGTCAGCGTACTCTATCTGGCTCTGATTGTCTTCTTCGGGTTGTTTATCTCGCATAAGATGGCCGGTCCCGTATACCGTATCAAAAAGACCTTGCAGGAAGCGGTCGACGGGAATGTCGATGTCACCAAGATTCATTTCCGCCTGAGAAAAGGCGACGAATTGAAAGAACTGGTCGACGCCCTGAACGGGTTTATCGCGAAGATCAATAAAAAGTAGATTCTCCTTTCTTAGATAAAGGCTGTCCATCCCGGACAGCCTTTTTTTGTCATCGCGAGGCCTAAGCCGAAGCAATCTATTTTAATACCAGATAAAGGAAGATAACAGACTGCTTCACCCCGCGTATCGAAAATATATTGCGGCGCGGGGCTAGCAGTGACAGGGAATAATTGAATTTCCTTGTTTGTCAACAAACCCATCCCGGACAGCTTTTTTTTATTCCCGGGAACATTACCCCTGTAAAGGTTAACCTGTAACGGTTAACCTTTTCGCGGGTTGACTTTTTTCAATTTTACATTATCATTTACCTGTACTTGGAAAGATTTTTGCTAAAAGCGTACCGAGGTATAGAATGCGTTTGGAGATTACACAAACCCAGAAACAGATTATTTCTCCCGTGATTATGCAGACTCTCGAACTTCTCCAGATTCCCGCGATAGAGCTGACCGAGAAACTGGAAGAAGAGGCTGAGGCGAATCCCATCCTTGAACTGGAATATCCCGCGGGCAAAGGCGAAGAATCCGCCGGGGTCGACGAGGAAGTCGAGAATACTTTTCAGGATTCCAGCGATAACGGCTATGACGCGCCGTCCCCCAAGAAAAACGATTTCCGCGACTATAATAATAAGTCCTATATAGAAAACATGTCCGTCGAAACGGTCAATATCTACGATCACCTGATGGAGCAAATCCAGTTCCTGATCTTTACCCCGCTTGAGATCGAGATCGCGGGCATCATAATCACTAGTCTCGACGACCGCGGATTTTTATCCATCCCCCCGGAAACTCTCACGATACCCGATAAATTCACTGTCGAGGAGTTCGAGAGCGTCCGTCAGCGAATCCTCCGTCTCGATCCGTTGGGTATCGCCGCGAAAGACCTCTACGAGTACCTCCTCATCCAGATCGAGGAGCGTTACGGGAAACGCAGCCTCGAATACCGGATTATGCTGCGCTATGTCGACTTGCTGGAAAAGAAGATGTACAGCAAGATCGCAAAAAAGATGAATATCAAGTTCGACGATGTGGTTGCGGCGGTGGAGAGCATAAAAAAGCTCAATGTTTCCCCGGCGCTGGAATTTTCACGAGATACCGTGCGTTACGTAGTCCCCGACGCGCGGGTCGAGGTCAAGGAGAACAAGATTCAGGTCGTCCTCAACGACGAATATATCCCGAATATCAAGCTCAATAAGTATTACCTCGATATCTACACCAGCGCGAAGGATCGAACGACCAAGGGGTTTCTGAAAGAAAATATCGACCGCGCTAAAATACTGATCGAGAACCTGAAGTCGCGTAAGGAAATTATCTTTAAGGTCATCCTGAAGATTGTGGAAAAACAGCGCGATTTCTTCCTCAAGGGCGTACAGTATCAAGTTCCTTTAAAATTGAAAGATATTGCCGATGAATTAAATATCCACGAATCGACGGTAAGCCGCGCGATCAAGGAGAAGTATATCCAGACCGACCGGGGAATCATCTGCCTGAAGCAGTTTTTCTCGACACAGGTCGGTAACGATGATGTTTCGTCCAAGAGCATCAAGGAGATATTGAAAAAGATCGTGGAAGCCGAGGATAAGGATTCACCCCTCAGCGATGATAAAATAGTCAGACTGCTGAAAAACCGCGGGATGAACCTTTCGCGCAGGACAGTAGCTAAGTATCGTTCGGAATTAAACATCCCTGCCGCTTTTTTGCGGCGTAACCCGTTATAAGGGGGAAAACAATGGACCGGTTGAGAGAGATATTAGAAAACGACCAGGCAAACGAACTGGAGCGAAACGCGGGAAATTCCATAGATGGCGACTATGATAATGAAGTCGAGGTGTTCGCGTTCTCTGTCGAGCAGGCACTACAGAACGCCTCCGAGGCGCTCGGTACCAGCATCGTCAATCTGGAATACGAAATAATGGAAAAAGGTACGAACGGTATCTTCGGTTTCTATAAAAAACCCTACCGGATACTGGTTCGCAAGACTTCATCAATGGATACCTCGCAGATTATGGGCGGCCTGCAGACCGATTTCGATGCGCATAATGTGGTTCTCCAGAATCAGGACGGCATGTTCAAGGTGCAGGTACGTAAGGTGGGTGTCATGCTGAAGGTTACCGCGCCCAAGGGCGAGGGAAAGCCGGTCGATATTGCCGCGATCATCGGGAATCTCCAGCGTAGAGAAATTAACAACGCCGATCAGAACGCGGTTAAAAAAGCGCTCGCCCGGGCTTCCGGGGATTGGGTGCGCATCGGGGACTATATCCCCTCGCCGAACGACAGTATCATCCAAATGCAGATCGCTCCCGACGAAATGAAAGCGTTCGTCACTATCACTAAACCCGAAAAATTCGGTCGTGTTCCCGAATCCGAAGAAATAATCTCATTATTGAAAGGGAAGAATGTTCATTACGGGTTCAAGGAAAACGTCATCAAGGATTCGATCGATAACGAATTATTCAATATGCCGATACTGGTCGCCGAGGGCGATATGCCGATAGAAGGGAAGGACGCCGAGATACGGTATCACTTCAAGACCGCCACCGACGAGGTGAAATTCGCAGTCGCGGACGACGGAAGCGTCGACTTCCATAAGCTGGACATTATCCAGAGCGTCGTGGTAGGTCAGGTTCTCGCGACAAAGGTGCCTGGCGAAAAAGGAAAGGCCGGCCGCACGATAACCGGGAGAATTATTCCCGCCCGCGACGGACGCGACGTCAAACTGATACCCGGCACGAATACCCAGCCCTCGCAGGACAATATGCAGATTGTTTCCACCATCAACGGGCACGTCAATTTTAAAAACGGACGCGTCAATGTAGAAGAGGTGTGGGAGGTCACCGGGGATGTGGATATGACGACAGGCGATATCAATTACCCGGGCACGGTAATTATCTACGGTAACGTCAACGATACGTTTAAAGTATATTCCGGCGGGAATATAGAGATAAAGGGAAACGTCGGTAAAGCGGAGGTAGTCGCCGAAGGGGATATCATCGTCCGGCAGGGTATCCAGGGTAAGGACGAAGCCAAGATCACCTGCGGAGGCGAACTATACGCCCGTTTTATCGAACGATGCAATATCAAGACCGAGGGCGATATATTTGTCACCGAGGTAATCCTCCACTGTCATGTGGACTGTAAAAGTAATATCTACGTATCCGGCGGTAAGCGTTCGCAGATAGCGGGCGGGCATGTGCGCGCGCTCAAGGAAATCAACGCGAAGTTCCTCGGTGCGGAAGCCTATACCGAAACTCTTCTCGAGGCGGGTATCGACCCGGACGCGGAAGACAAGCTGATAGAAGTTATCAGACGGCGCGACGAACTGTCGAAAGAACTTTCCGAGATCGGGAAACAGTTGAACAATCTCTCCATGATGATGGCGTCGGGTCCGCTTCCTCCGGGTAAGGAAGAGACCTATCAGATGCTTTCCGTCAAGAATATCGAATTTAAGGAGGAGTTAAACGCTCTTTCCGAGCAGGCCGAGGAATTACAGAAGTATCTGGAATCGCTGGGTAAGGACGCGAAAATCAGCGCATCGAAAACCACTTACCCCGGCGTTAAGATAAAAATCAAGAATCTTACTCTGCCGATTAAGACGGAGTTTAAATTCGTCACCTTCTACAAAGAAGGCGCCGATATTCGTTATGTGCCTTATGAAAAACCGAAAGAGATTGACGAGAAGCTTTTAGCTATGTCCAAAAGAAAGATATAATATATTTCCCTTTTTTTTATATTTAAGCTAAAATATAATATGTTTAATGATAAGAGGGTGCTCTAAGAATGGAACCGGATATCAAAGAACTTATTGAATCTGCTAAGCCCTACATCGAAGATAAACTGCTTCAAACACGTAAAAAGTTCGAATTAGTAGTAGCGTCCTTATCGGATACAAAAAAGAAAAGCGAACTGCTCGAAAGCATCAGGGAAGTCGAACGCGATATTAAAAAACTCCACGCCAGTTTGTTTAACGAGAACGACCTGAAGAAGTATAAGCTGGAAAAGAACGACCTGAAGAACAATCTTTCCGGTGTATCGGGTGAAAAGGGTATCGGCGAATATAAAATTCTCCGTAATATCCCCATAGTCAGCCTGAATCAGCATTCTTTCAATCAGGAAATAAACGCGCTTTGGAGCTACATGCAATTTTTTGAGAAAGAATACCTTGGGCTCCTCAGCGAACAGAACCTTCGTTTGGACTATGGTCACGCGTACCAGCGCGATAAGTTTTACACCTCCTTTAATGAAACCAACCGTTTCATTCAGAGGTACGGCGAGCTTCTCGAGCAGATCGAAGACGCTTCCATACGCGGTAATAAGGACTATCGCGAACGGCTGGTATCCATACAGGGAAAACAGTACCGAGACGTTATTCTTCGTTCAGGGAAATTTCTGCATAGTCTGGACGGTTTTATAGAAAGTATATTCGAAGCCGAGAGTAATGGGGAAAGGGTGTTATTAGATCCCGAGAAAACGGTGTCTATCAGCGGAAATCAGGCCAGTATCGAGGGATTGACCTCGAAGGATGCGCTGTTGGATTTAAACCGTTTTGTGAAGGAGTTTATCGATTTTCTCAAGATACCCGAGATTAAAAAAATAGAGGACGAATAATGGCAACACCTAATACCCCAGCGCGAACAGTCAACCTGATCGGCGAAAAATCGTTTTTCGAAGGCCGTTTCCTTGTAAACGGGACTATTCAGATCAACGGAAAATTCGAGGGACAAATCCTTAAAGTAGACACGATTCAGGTCGGTCGTACCGGAAAAGTAAAGACAGATATAGTCGCCTCGTCCATCGTGGTCGAAGGCGTGGTAGTCGGGAATATCAAGGCGCATACCCGCGTCATGCTGCTTCCTACCGCACGTATGCTCGGCGATATTCATACACCCGAACTGATTATCCACAACGGGGTTATCCTCGAAGGGAAATGCCATATCAGTACGGATATGACCCAGCCCGCGCACGATACTATTCTCAAACTTTACAATAGTGAAGACTAAGGTACTACTGACACTCGGCGACCCGAATAGTATTTCCCCTGAAGTCTGCGTAAAGTCTCTAGCCAAACTCACACCCGAACAACTCAATCGTTTCACCGTAATTGGCGAATCAAGCTCGATAGAACTTTATTTTCCCCCTGCCCTGCGCGGATCGGTAAATTTCGAAACAATTGACCCGTCCGCATCCGGCATCGGTTTCCATCTATCGCCCGGCACACCCGACCCGGCGGCGGGAGCAATGTCGTTCCTCTTCCTGCGGCGGGCTGTGGAGCTCCTCAAATCAGGGAGCGCATCGTATCTTGTGACCGCCCCCGTATCCAAGTCGCTGATCGTACGTTCGGGCCTTCCCGGCACTGAAAATTTCCGGGGGCATACCGATTACCTCGCCGAATCGTTCGGGATAACCTCCTACAGCATGATGTTCCACTCCCCCGACCTGAAGGTTATCCTCGCGACTATCCATACCCCGTTAAAAAATGTGCCCGCGGAATTATCCGCCGATAAGATAGATAACGCGTTGAAAAACGCCCTGCTCTACTATTACATGATGAGGGAGACGGATTTCCGTATCGCGGTGTGCGGGCTGAACCCCCATGCCGGCGAATCGGGGCTGCTGGGCGGCGAGGACTCAGAAATTATCGCACCCGTAGTCGAAAGTTACCGCGCGCTGGGATACTCTATCGACGGGCCGCTTCCCGCCGACACGGTATTCTTCCACGCTTACCGCGGGAAGTACGATATGGTGATCGCGATGTACCATGACCAGGGACTCGCGCCGTTCAAGATGCTGCACTTTATCGACGGGGTTAATATTACGCTGGGACTCCCGTTCCTGCGGACATCGCCGGATCACGGCACGGCGTTCGATATAGCGGGGCAAAATATCGCCGATGAATCAAGTATGGATAAAGCGATAGATTTTATTTTTAAGGCGGACGAATCATGGAAAAAACACGGCCTCCGATAGGGAGATTTTTTTCGGCGATAGGCAGGTTCTTCCAGAGACTATGGCAGTATATCGAAATTATCTACAAGAAATTTAACGACGACCTTTGTTTTCAGGGTGCGTCCGCGCTATCGTTTAATACGGTTCTATCGTTAGTACCCCTTTTCACCCTCGTCCTCGCGATCATCACATCGATGGAAGCGTTTCAGGGAGTGGAGAAGAACATCAAGCAATTCATCTTCGACCGGTTTATCCCCGATCAGGCGCAGGTGATCGAAAATTATATCGAGGAGTTTTCGAGGAACCTGCAGGCGATGAATATTATCAGTATCATCGGCGTCCTCCTGGCAGGGGTATTTCTGCTGGTATCGCTGGAAAACTTCCTGAATAAAATATGGAAGGTCAAAGCGCGGAGAGGATTTATCCGTTCGATCATCAACTACTGGACGGTGCTCACGCTCGGGCCGATTTTCCTCGGCGGATCGTTCTATATCACGGAACTGATGAAACAGAATGCTGTAACCAACCCGCTCCTGTCCGGGTCTATCGCGTTCATCACATCGTACTCGCTGAATACGGCGCTGATGTTCCTGATGTACTTCGTCATGCCGTTCCATAAAGTCAAAATCCGCGCAGCGCTGGGGGGAGCGTTATTCTCGGGCTTCTGTTATGAAATTCTCCGCACCTACTTCGGTGAAATTCCCGCGAAGCTGAACTATGATAAAATCTACGGGGCGGTCGCTATTCTCCCGATTTTCCTCTTCTGGATCTACCTGATCTGGATCACCATTCTTATCGGGGCGGAGATCGCCTACTTTATTCAGTATCCGCCTTCGCTGAATAAAAAATATTTTTCCGATTCGAATATCTTCATCGTGGAACTTTCTGTTTTCTTTTATATTGTGCGAAACTATCTGGAGGACGGGATAAAGCTGGAAAAAGAAAACCTCAGCATGAAGCTTTCCGGCTTCGATCCTGAAATGATCAGGCGGGCAGTGGAAACCCTATCCGAACGTTCACTGATCCTGTTAACGGACGAACGCGGGTATATCCCCTATTCCGAACCGGTCAAACAGAACCTCGGGGCGATCATCGGCACTATCCTCGGGATACGGGAAATCCCTGTTTCAGAGATGACCGGCATCCCCGAGTACCGGCATGTATTGAACGACCTCAATCAAATTATTGGAAAGCATTTCCATGAGGATATATTTAAGCTGCTGGACAGGGATTCCCGTCCTGCGGTAACCGAATAAAAACATTTCGATTCAAAGTTGACTAATAAAACATTTAGGTTATAATATATTTAAAAGGCAAGCTCAGGAGGAAAAAATGGAATGGTTAGGGATTACTATCGGAGCGATTTTACTGATTATTTTACTGTCCAGTCTTAAAATCATTAGGGAATACGAACGTCTTGTCGTATTTCGTTTCGGACGCTTTTTTAAGGTAAAAGGGCCGGGCTTTGTAGTGATTATACCCGGGGTCGATCAGGTTACCAAGATCGCCACCCGTACGGTAACCATGGATGTACCGCCGCAGGATGTTATCACCCGTGATAATGTCTCGGTATCCGTTAATGCGGTTGTTTATTTTCGTGTTATCTTTCCTGAAAAAGCTATCATTGAGGTACAGGATTTCCAATATGCAACATCCCAGATGGCGCAGACTATTCTGCGCAGCGTAGTGGGCGAATTCGATCTGGACGGACTACTCTCCCAGCGCGAATCGATCAATGAAAAGCTCGAGGTGCTTCTCGACCGTGCGACCGACCCGTGGGGTATCAAGGTTTCCGCGGTGGAAATCAAGCATGTCGACCTGCCCGAAGAGATGAAGCGCGCGATGGCCCGTCAGGCTGAGGCCGAGAGAGAGAGACGCGCGAAAATCATCGCCGCAAGCGGTGAATTGGAAGCGTCCCAGAAACTGCTCGAAGCCGCACAAAAAATGGCTCAGGAACCTGTCACTATTCAACTGCGTTACCTCCAGACACTCAACGAAATCTCGGCGGAAAACGCTACAACGATCGTTTTCCCGATACCTATTGATATGTTCAAGATATTCCAGAAATAAAACTCATTCGAAGGCAGGGCTATGCCCTGCCTTTATTTAAAAACTTATGGTAATAAAAATATATTCAAATCAATAAGATTGTCCTGTTAAGGATACACCCATTTATGCCGATTTTATAATAGTAATGTTTTTTCAAGCGAGGGTCTTGCCATGGAAGGGTATAAGAATTACAGGGAAATTGAAATTGAGACTGCTAGCGGATTGAAGCTGGTAGTAATGCTCTATTCCGGGGCGATAAAATTCCTCAATCTCGCAATTGACGGTATCAATGAAAGGAAGCTCGATATCGCTAATAACAATATTATTAAGGTTCAGGATATTATCTCGGAACTTATCACCTCATTGAATTTTGAGGCCGGTGAAATAGCCCATAATCTTTATAGTCTGTATGTGTATATTAACCGCAGGCTATTGGAAGCCAATCTGCAAAAAAACAGTGAAATTCTTCTAGAAGCGGCCAACCTAATCACGACACTGAAAGACGCTTGGGATATACTGCTGAAAAACCAGAAGCCCGAAGTGGTAAAAACCGCGGTATCTTCCCGCTTAAATATCTCGGGCTGATTCTAAATATTCTTTTTGGGGAAAAAAGATGTCTTTGGAGAAAAACGAAATTTTTGATGATCTTGAAATCGATCTGAATATCGAAACTATTACCCTCGATGATATCGAATTGTCGGAAATCGAGGATGAGAATCTCGATAATTCGACCGATTTCACTAATGAAGAACTGAACGAGGTAAAGGTTACCGAATTCAACGCAGGCGACCTTAATTCTCCTGTAGAAGACGGCGATTTCGGATTCGACGCGCCCGCTCCCGTCGAATTACGAGCTCCCGCCGCCGCTCCGGCGCCGATGGAAGAAACTCCCCAGATTGTTTTAGAAGAGACCCCTGTTGAAATTGACGAGCCCGCTCCTTCCGCTAATTTGGGCGCGAATGAAACATTGAATATCTTACAGGTTACCCCGGAACCTGAAATCCCCCAGGAAGAGGCGCTCCCTATACCTTCCGAAGACAACCGTTTATTCAACCAGTCCAGGGCGTTAAAAGACGCGTATGTCATAGAGGCAAGCACCGAAATCATTTCAATCAACGGAAGCGATCTCGACCGAATGATTAACGATGCGGAAAGCCAATTAAAGGGTTCATCCTCAGAGGATGAAATCCGCATGATTGACGAACCCCTCGTTTTGGATACCCCGGATTTCGAGCCGGACGAACCCCCTGTCGAGACCATTCCCGTTTCAGAAGTCACCCCGGCACAGGGGATTGACCTGAACGATATAAACGATGATAACTTCGAACTGAATATAGAAGAATCCGGGCAGCCCGACGAGGAAGTAGTTTTCACAAGCGAACCCACCGAGGAAATACGTGAAACTCTGCCGGATGAAATTCCCGAGCTCGATCTCGACCTGTCGGCGGTTACATCGATAGACGATGATGATGATGACGCCCCTATCGCGCTTTCAATGGATGAATTGAACAATATTGAAGTGACCGAGGAGCCCGTGGAGATGAATATCGCTCCCGCAGGGGATTTCCCCGCCTCCGAACCGGTCGCTATTGTCGATGAAGAACTTGTCGAGGTTAGCGTGGGCGATTCGTATGCGGAGGAGACTCCGATGTTGGACATGAGCCGCGAGTTCGAATCGGATATAAATGACAGCGAAGTCCCTGTCGAGGGGCTTTCGGATATCCCATCCTTTGAGGAAGAAATGCCGGTTTCTGATATATCGCCGGTGTCCAGTCTTGATGAGGGCGAAATGGAACTCGAAATGATGATCGAAGAGCCGCAGGAACTGACGGTAAACGAACTCCCTACCCAGCCCGCTTCGGAAGAAGAATTAGGGCTCGAAGCGCCGGAAAAATTCGACGCTATCGCGCTCGATGCCGGTTCCGAACCCGAGCTGGAAGAAGTTTCCGTTGAAACAGGGCTTACCCCTTCGCCTGCTGAAGCTGAATCTCCCGCGATGGGCGACGAATTCGAAACTCCCGTGATGATAGAAGAGACAGCGAACGAGCCTATCGTTCTCGTCTCTGAAGATATAGAACTTGCTCCTATTCCCGCGGAAGCCGAGGAGCCGTTCGTCTTTGAAGAGGCTGAATCTCCTGTGATGGGCGACGAATTCGAGACTCCTGTGGAGATTGATGAAGCCGCAGCCCCGTCGATACAGGAAGAGACTTCCGAGCCGCTGACTTTCGAGATTTCTGACGCTCCTATGATGCACGAGGAACCTGAATTCGAGATGATGGAGACCCCTATCCTTCCCGACGAGCCTGTGTTCGCCCCCGATACCGACATCACTGTTCCTGAAGAACTGCCCCCGTCGGCATCCGAATCACCCGTAGAGCCGGGTGTTCAGGAAGTACAGGAAATGCACGATGTCATCGATATCGTCGAACCCGAAGAGATGCCGCTATCCGCCGCGCCATCGTCCGCGGAACCGGATCTTTCATTGGAAGAGCCTCTGTTCGAACCGTTGGAAACCCCTACAGAGGAAATTATCTTCGATAGTTCGGAAATCAGCGCTGTCATGCCCTCAACCTACGATCTCTCGGAACAGCCTATCATAGAAGAAACTCCTGTCGCGATAGAAGAGCCGTTGGAGATCCCGGCGGAATTTGAGATGGCCGCCGAGCCGGAACCGTTCGGGTCTATTTCCGAGGTCGAGGATACCGCTCCTCCTGCCGCCGCCCCTTCCGCTCACTTGCATGAGCTGGAAAAAACACCTCAGCGTACCCTCGTATCCACGGACGAGCAGGAAAAAGCGTCCCCGTCAGTGGAAATGGTCCCGCTCGAGGAAGAAATAGAAATGTCTCAGAATGATTTCGAGGAAATCGCTAAAATAGAAGAAGCTGAAGAATTCGAAGGAATACAAGAAAACGAGTTCGATTCCGTCAATATCAGCGAGCCTGAAGTTCCCGAGGAAATGCAGTTCGAGACCGGGTCGATGGAAATACCTGAGCCTGAACCTGATTTTTCCGCCGAGCCCGAGCCGGAACTTGTACTCGAGTCGGACGAGCATGTCGAGATCGCGGTGGACGAACTGAACGAAATTCAGTCCGGGATACAGGGCGAAGCTATTCTATCGGAGATACCCTACGAAATGGATTCCGCGCAGGAAACAGTCGTGTCGCCGCATGATGAGCCCGGGATACACCTTTCGCATGAACGGAAGGCGCAGATTATCGACGAGAAGGTAGTCAGCCTGAGCGACGATACCAAGACCGAAGTCAAGAAGATTCTGAAATATCTCGATACCCTGCTCGAGGACTTGCCCGAGGATAAAATCAGGAGATTCTCCCAGTCCGAATACTATGACCTGTATGTAAAAATTCTTGATAAACTGGGTGTGTAAATATGGGGCTTAGAGAAAAAGCGTCCAGATACCGTATCGGAAAAAATGAAGACATCATCGAAAACTTTGACATCCTATTCGCGGGTAAAACATTAACCCAGTCCGAACTGCTAGAGATAAAAATCGAGATAAAGAGCCGAATCTCGGAAATCACCTCAATTCTCGACCGTAAACTGATAGATATGAACACACTGTTCGAGATCGGTAAGGAACTCAATTCCACCCTCCTTGTGGACGACCTTCTGCAAATAGTCATATTCACCTTAATGGGGCAATTTCAGGTGTTCGACGTGGCGATCTTTTTCATACACGATTCCCGCGCCGAACTCCACGCACAGAAGGGTTTTACCGAACTCCCGGGTTTCGAATTCTCCTCGAAGTTTATCGAGTATGTCGGGTCGAACGATATCGCGCTCGCGGTGGACGAACTTCTCGATTACCCCGACGAATACACGCATCTCTTTAATGCCGGCGCGACGCTGGTTATCCCCGTCAAAGGAAAAAACCGCCTGATGGGGATGATTTTCCTCGGCGCAAAGATGAATACCGAAAAATTTACCGGCGAGGAAAAGAGTTTCACCTATACCCTCGCCTCTCTCGCGGGTATCGCTATCGATAACGCGCGTCTTTACAGCGAGCTCGACAAGCGTTACCAGGAACTATCCACCCTGTATAAAGTCAGCAATGTCATCAACTCATCGGACGATTACGATCTCGTGCTCGCCCTAATACTTGAGACGATTACCACCGGGTTCGGAGTGAAGAAGGCGCTGGTGATTTCCCATGACGACGATATTTACCGGATTGTCGAAACCGTCGGAATGGATTCATCGCTCAAGGGTACGGAGATCAATTTTACCAACACCGAAAATAAGATGATGGACGATAATGTTACGGGTATTCTCGATATCAATCCCGACCTTTCCCAACATGCCGCGGATTTTCTGCGATGCCTGTTTATCCCGTTAAAAAGCGTCGCCGCGAAAGTCGGGGCGATACTCATCTTCGAATTCGAGCATTATTCCATCCATCCTGAAAACACCGACTTAATCAATCTCTTCTCGATCATCGCATCTCAGATAGCGCCGCCGGTCTTTATGACTAAACTGATGAAGCTTGAGAAGGAGAAAATTCAGGACCCGTTCACTCCCCTGCTCGACCTGATCAATAAAGAAATCGAAAAGGTCGAGAACTTCGGGATGGATATCACCTTCGGAATGCTCAAACTGACAAACTTCAACAAGTACATCGAATTCTACGGCGGCGGGAAAGCGTTCCAGAAATTTGACGCTCTCGCCGGTAAAATCAAGAAAGACCTGCCCCCCGAGGTAAAACCCGTCCGTTACGGTTCGAATAGAATCCTGTTTATCATGCCCGCGTTAGCGCAGACGGATTTCGATGATGTACGAGATAATATCCTCGTTACATCCAAGTCCTTTTTTAAAGACGATCAGGAAGTTGACATCGGCATCGATTTCCTCTCCGTCAAATATCCCGACGATACCGAAGATAAATACGCTATTCTTTCCAGAATTGAATAAGGGGCGTTTATGATCGAGAACCTGAGAGAAATCGCAGGAAGTGTAACCCCTGAAATGAAAAATATTGAACACGATGGGCCGCTCGTTGTCAATGGAAATGTCGAGAGCGGTAGTTTTATTGTCGCTACAGGGGATATCCTGATTCACGGGGATGTCGAAAGCTCGAAAATCAAATCCATCAAAGGGCATGTCGTTATCGACGGAGGCGTCCGCGGTGTAAATTCCATTATTTACGCCAATGGCGGCGATGTGAAGGCTCGGTTTGTCTATAACGCGACGATTAAGGCAGAGGGGGATGTGGTCATCAAGGATATGGCTATCGAAGCGCATATTATCACCAAACACTCCCTATTCGTATTCGACGGGGAAGGCAAGATCGAGGGCGGCGAAGCCGAGGCCGGAATCGATATAGTCGCGAACTTTATCGGGAACAATTCCGCTCTCGCGACTGTCGTGCGAATCTCCGACTTTAAACTGCGCGAGCTTTACGCGTTTCTTTCGCGTATCGATATACAGGTTAAGGAAATTACCGAGCAGATGAACCATCTTGAGAAATTTATCGAGGTTATCCGTCTGCTCGGGAATAAAGTGATTACCCTCCCGATGGAAAAGAAGCAGGACCTCGCGCTGAAGGTGAAAAAGTATAACGAACTAAAGCTCCAGCTCGATAAATTCAACGCGGAAAAAAGTAAACTCGTCGTCGAACAGAAAAAAGAGGACGAGCTCGAACGGACGGTGATTGTTAAACGTACGCTCTTTACAGGCGTCTATGTCTATATGGACAAAGCCAAACTTCCCATCCAGCATTCCTACGCTAATGTTATCCTTTATAAGCGCGGGATCATCATCATCGGCGATTACGACAAGTTTATGTACCGTAAAAAATACGCATATTAAACATTCTTTTACTTCCGAATTTTTCTTCTCCCTTTTATTTTATTTTTTTATGATTTAGGTGTAAAATAATAGTAATTATTTTATATATGTAGGAAAAGAATGAATAAACGGGTGGTTATTATCGGAGGAGGCGCAGGCGGAATGACCGCCGCCACTCAGATTAAGCGTCAGGACCCCGAGATACAGGTTACCGTGATCGATAAAGGGTCTTACGTCTCGTGGGCGGGCTGCCCTACTCCCTACTATATCGCCGGAAAAATCGACGAGGCGTCGGTTGTTCACAACGATCCGGCATACTTTAAGAAGGAACGCGATATCGATGTACTAATCGACCATGCCGTCGAACGCATCGATTTCGATAATAAGAAGCTCATTGTTCACGGCGATACTGTTGACGGCGATTACAGTTACGATACCCTGATTCTCAGTACGGGCGCTAAGGCGGTCGTCCCGGAGATTAAAGGTCTCCGCGCGACGGACGGTTCGTTTCATCAGGGCATTTTTGTACTTCGCCATGTAGAAGACGCGTTCACGATAAAAAAATATATCGATACTTGCGGCTGTAAAAACGGCGTGATTATCGGAGCGGGATTCATCGGTCTGGAAATGGCCGAATCGCTGAATCATCTCGGGATGAAAATAGATATTGTGGAGATGGCGGATTCGATCCTCCCGATGCTCGGCACCGGCGAACAACGTAAACGAATTATCGATACATTAAAAAAGCACGATGTAGGATTGCATTTAAGCACGACGATCACCGAAATAATTTCGACGAATGGGACGGTCACCGAAGCGGTACTATCCGATGGGACTCTCCTCCATACGGATTTCCTGCTGATCAGCATCGGGGTTCGCCCCGATCTGAGTCTGCTCGAACGCTCGGGATATACTCCGCCCGATGGTATGCTGATTATCAACGAACGGATGGAAACCGGCATACCGGATGTTTACGCCTTAGGCGATATGGTATGGACCAAACACCTGCTGACCGGCAAGCCCTTCTATGCTCCGTTCGGGGATGTCGCGGATAAACAGGGATTGATACTCGGCGGGATTATTGCCGGGGATTCCCTTGAGTTCCCAGGGGTGATCGGTTCGGCCGCGACGGCGGTATTCGACTGGCAGATTGCGGTCACAGGGTTGACCCTCCGGCAGGCTCGTGATAACGGGTTCGACGCGGATGAGACGAATATCAAATCGCTGCACCGTATCATCGGGTTTGAAGGTACGATACCCGGGTTAGTCAATGTGGTGTACGAACGGGCTACCTATAGAGTATTAGGCGCGTCGATAGTGGCGCAGAGCGCGGCCGCGCAGTTCATCGACCAGTTTGCGATCGCGATTACCTATGGTTTGACCATCGAACAGTTATTTAAGGTGGACTACGCATATTCGCCTTCGACATCGGTGGTATGGAACCCGATTTTAGCGGCATACCGTAAGGTGTTTAATCGATAATTTTATATCTTATATAGATACAGGAGGATTTCATGGGAGAAAATGAAGTTGGAGACATCGGCTCGGTTCAGCCGAAAAAAAGTAACGCCCTCAAGATTTTGCTTGGCGCGCTGGTTCTGGTCATTTTAATCGGCTTGGGTGTTTGGCGTACCTGTACGTTGAGTTCGCTCGATGTCGCCAATCCGTATATTGTCTGCCTGCGTGAATACTATTCGACTATCGCGTCGGACTATACCAACGCGAAGATGTTCTGGGCAGATGGTGTGATCAAGATAACCGGTGAGATTAACGGGGTAGTATCGGGAACGTTCGAATTGTTCCCGTATGAGAACACCGATTTTAGCAGCACGAACGTAATCGCCGCTAAGAAAATCTTATACAGCATCACCGTTATGGAAGGCAGCCGTAATGCGTCTTACTTGAATGAGGCGTATCTGAAAGACACTAACGGCGGCGTAAAGATACTCAGCATCGTCAACCTTCATAAGGGCCAGGCGATCGGAAAGAAATAACCTTTCAATTCTATTCCGGGCAAAGATAAGGAACAGCGTATCCAATACGATGGTTTCTTATCTTTGTTTGCTTATATAAAGGCCGGCATTCTTCCGAATTCCAAATTTATATTCCTATAATTATACTATTTATATTATGCACAGTTTATTTTTATATCCTGAAAGATAATAGAGTTTCAGGAATTTCTTGTTTTTCTGTGTGAATTTCGTTAAAATAATCCTGCTTCAAAGTTTTCAGGAGGGGATCATGCCTTTTTCGGATAATGCGCTTTTTATTCTGCAGAAACTCTATTTCAGGAAAGATAAAAACGGTAATTTGATAGAAAAAACCCCGGAGGAATTATTCTCACGGGTCGCCGATTTTGTTTCCGGGGCGGAATCCGACGCCGCACAGAAAAAAACCTTCCGAAACACCATCTATAAACTCATGCTCGACCAGAAATTCATGTTTTCCTCGCCCACCCTGTTCAACGCCGGGAGCGATTTCCCGCTCGCGTCGAGCTGCTTCGTCGGAAAACTCGACGACGATATGCTCGCGATTATGAAAGCCGCGACCGATACCGCTATCACGTTTAAGGCCGGCGCGGGTATGGGGCTGAACTTCGGCAACCTTCGTCCTAAGGGAGCGCCAGTCGGACGCGGCGGCACATCGAGCGGCCCGGTCAGCTTCATGCATCTTTTCAACGAGGTCGGCGAGACGGTTAAAAGCGGGGGAGTCCGGCGCGCGGCGTTTATGGCGATGATGGATATCCATCATCCCGATATCGAAGCCTTCATCACCTCGAAGGACTTTATCGCGCTCCTCCGGCAGGATAACCCCGGCGTGGATATCCCCGATCATTTCATCGACTTCACCATTAACGAAATCGCCGCATCGCTCGCTTCGTATATCTCCAATACGGATTATCTCAACCAGATGGTCGGGAATATCCGTAAGACTCTCTTTGAGCCGTTATCCAATATGAATATCAGCGTCGCAGTCACCGACAGCTTCATGAAGGCCGTCGACGACGACGCCGAATTTGAGCTTGACCGCCACAAAGATAAGGGTATCTACCGTAAAATTATCGCGCGCGAGTTGTTCCATAAAATCGCCGTCTCCGCGTGGCGTACCGCCGACCCTGGGGTATGGTTTATCGACCGCGCCAATCAGTACGACACCGTGCCGGGATTCGGGCGTATCGATTCCACCAACCCCTGCGGCGAACAAAGCCTCCATCATTACACGAGCTGCAACCTCGGCTCCATCAATTTAATTGCATTTATTAAAAATAAAGCCTTCGATTATACCGCGTATGAGGAAACCATCTCCATCGCGGTTCGCGCGCTCGATAACGTCATCGACTGCGCGGCCTTCCCGACCGACGAGTTTACGCGGAACACCCGAATGATACGCCCGCTCGGATTAGGATACACCGGATTAGGCGAGGCGCTCTATAAGCTGGGCATTCCTTATAATTCCGAGGAGGGGTGCGAATTCGCGGCCAACGCGGCGCGGGTACTGACGCAAACCGCGATCAGGGCTTCTATAGAGCTTGCACGCGAGAAGGGTTCATTCGATGTATTCGAGCCGAACAAGGAAGCTCTGATACGGGTTGCCAAGGAGTATTTCGACGATGACGAGGATAAAAACAATATCGAGCAGCTCATCCGGCAGAACGGTATCCGTAATAGTAACTGGACGACCCTCGCGCCTACGGGCAGTATCAGCCTCATCCTCGATTCTTACACCTATTCCCTTGAGCCCCAATTCGCGCTGGCGTACCATAAGAACCTGAT
>MIBD01000154.1:31924-36073 GCA_001829395.1 Spirochaetes bacterium GWF1_49_6
CGTTCGAAGCCGCCGTGAAGCATGACCGTAAAATTATCGACGCGGTGATCGATAACGGCGGGTCGTGCCAGGATGTGCCGGGTATTTCTGATTCCGTCAAACGCATCTTCACGGTCGCGCACGATATCCACTATCTCGACCGCATCAAGATGCAGTCCGCTATCCAGCGTTATATCTCGAACAGTATCTCGTCCACTATCAATCTCCCGACCGATATCACGGTCGATGAAATCGAGGAAATCTACCTGAGGGCGTGGGAGATGAAGCTGAAGGGGATCACGATCTACCGCGACGGATGCAAATCGTTCCAGCCGATGACGACGACCAAGAAAAAGAAAGAGGAAACGCCCCCCGAATCGACTGTTCAATGCCCTGTGCCATATAAACGCCCCGGAGTGCTGAAAGGGGAGATCGTCAAGACCAAGACCGGCAGCGGAACCCTCTATACGTCGCTGGGTATGGACGAGAACGGGCTACCGATAGAAATATTTATCAATATATCGAAGCACGGTTCGGAGACGTCGTCGTTCTCAGAGGCGCTCGGCCGCCTGATATCGATCGCGCTCCAAAGCGGGGTGCCCTCCGACCGTATCGCCGACTCGATTATCGGGATTGTCGGGGATAAGCCGACATGGGACAACGGTAAACTCATCAAGAGTATTCCCGACGCCGTGGGGCGCGTACTCCGGCAGTATTCCCAGCCTGCTCCCGCGGTTCAGGAAGATACCGGGCTGTTTAACCAGACGGATGCGGCCTCCCCGAATACGGACATCGACTTCAAAAACCCTGTGGAGATTCCCGGCGCGACTACATGCCCGACATGCGGCGAAGTGGCGCTGGTACGCACGGAGGACTGTATGTCATGCCTTTCCTGCGGGTATTCTAAGTGCGGGTAAAGGTTTAAGGATAGGATGAACGGATTATTTTTTCTTTTTTGATAGCGCGATGGAAAGCGCGGTCGTGAGTTTCAGGATAGTGCCGTTCATATTTTTGATGCGATTGGACAACACCCCGGATAATTCCTTCATAATCTTATACCCAATCAGCGGTTCGCGGATGGCGAGCGCGTCGAAGTCATCCTTGTTGATTTCGTAGAGTATGCACGGGGTGATCGCCTTGATGGTCGCGGAACGGGGAGCGCCGGTAATCAGCGACATTTCGCCGAATACGCTCATCTGCTTGGCGTCGAGCGAAGCGATCGATTTCTCCGCGTCGCTCCATTTATGTGAACCTACTTTTAACGTAATATGACTGACGACCTGCACTACTCCCTCGCGGAAGATGTACATCGTGTATCCTTCTTCGCCTTCGGTCACAATCGTCTCGTTTTCACGGAATTTTACGCGCTTGAGGATAGAAAAGAACTTTTCAATCTCAGCGGGGTTGAGTTCTTTAAAAAAGGTTATTTCCGATAAGAAATTCATATCATCGTTCGACAAAACATTCCTCCTAATAGATCACAAACGCGAGAGAATCCTCTTCGGACAAAACATAAGAGTCGTCGGGGTTAATCTTTACCTTGTATTTCTCTTCCTCGCCCTCGAAGTACCCCTGCTCCGCCTCCTGAAACTTAGCCCGGATAAACGCATCGATAGCGTTATCGCTGGTCAATAAGTCGTCGATAGTCAATTCGCGTTCGGTAGTCAATAGCGCGACAACCATACCCTTCGCGCGTTCACGGAAATATTTGAATAGATCGTTAAAATTTTTGCCTATGTAACTCTTCGGGATACTTTCAAGCCGAACCTTCGGTTCATCATAGTTGACGATCAGTTCGCGGAAGAATGTCGGCATAGCGGGGGATACCAGCGAACTGGATATCAGAATGGGATTGAACTCGCTGCTCTGGATAATATTATCGGCGCCCGCGCGGACGATATGTTTCATTTTTTCCTGCTTGATTACCTCGCAGAATATCTTGATTTCAGGGTTGATCGCCTTGATCGTCAGTACCGCGAGAAGGGTGCGTTCATCGGCATCGTCGATGAGCTTCTTCCCGTACACGTCGGCAATCACGATGACCGTGCTCGCGAAATCGATATTCGCCCGTTTCAGCACACTTTCCTTCGTGAAATCGCCGTGTACGAAGCGGATATTGAATCCCATGAATTTCGAACGTATTTCATCATAATCGTCTTCACTTCCGTCGTTCACGAGTACGAGGTTGAAATTCCTGTTCCCGAGGAACAGCGGAATAGACGTGATGATTTTATCCAGATTTTGATTCCATCCTAAGATGAGAATATGATCTTTGAGGTTCACTTTTCCTAACCCCCTCCTTTCTTTTAATCGGAGATCGACCAATACTGAGGCCACGCTGCCGGAGAATATCGAGAATACGGATATACCGGCTATCAGAGTGGCAATACCAACTAATTTACCGGGGATTGACTTCGGAACATAATCCCCGTACCCCACTGTGGTTATCGTGACGAATAGCCACCAGACGGTGTCAAATAGAGAGTTAATCTGGGTATCGGGAGTTTTATTAATCGTTTCGACAACGTACATGAGTATGCCGAGGAGAAACGGTAAAGTACCGAGAAGGAAGAAGATACGGCTGCTCGGTTCGCTCCATTTTGTTTTTAGAAAAAATCCGATGTTTTTAAAAAAGCCTGTTTTCTTAGTTTTCACGAGTTTGCCCCAGCGGCCTCACTTTTTACAGATAGTTTCAGGAAGTTCCTGATAAAGTTCCCAATATCGGCTTTGGTCTCTTCATTCAATGATAGAAACTCGAATGCAATATTCAGTCCCGCATTCTCGCCGGGAATATAATCATACCGGACAATTCTCGATGTGACCTCGATCTGCTTATCGTTCAGGGATAAACCGAGCTTAACGATAGCGTTCTCATTGTATGACCGCGCGAGATATACATTTTTCGTATTCGCTAATAGTCCGCCCATCGAAATATCGATGACCGCGAACGTGTCCGATTCCGAGGCGGTTTTCATTTTGGACTTGACCACCACTTCGCCGAGAATATCCGCCAAACCCTTAATGTAATAAATATCGTAGATCGTCAGGTGTTTGTATTTAGGATCCGCGGGCACGGAAACCTCGATAACACCGGAGACCAGATCGCCGATCAGTATGGGAACCATACAATAAGAAATAACATTACGGTTCAGGTAGTTCGCCCTGATCTGCTCCAATATATCGGGGGATAAGGTCTTTCCCGCCATCTCGAAATACTTCTCATACCCGATGATATTATACTTCGCGCCGAGATGAACATAATTGTTCAGATTGTCCGTATCGTTTATCCAGAATGTTTTCTGGTAACGGTATACCACTTTTTCCAGCGGCGAGAGGCTATTGATGTCCTTAAAAATATTCGTTTTATAGAAATTGGAGTAACGCGATAACTCTTCCCCAATCATCTGGACAATTCCCTTGATATCGGGAGATTCCTGATTAAGCTCTAAATAAATTTTCTGCATATTGGGAGGCAGTTCCTCAATATTCGGCTTCGCCGCAGGAGTCGAATCCGCGGAACTCTCGAGCGAAAGTATGGCCATTTTTATCCCGTCCTTCGGGAGTTGGACGCGGGTAAACTTCCGCATCGCGTGACTGACCATCCCCTCGGGAAGATTGATATCGATGCTTTTCAACGGCAGGCTAAGTACGCGTAAATCGACCATTTCCGATGAATAGAAAAAACGGTTGTATTCGAAGGTAAGCTTGAGATTTTTAATAGGAATCAGATCGGGAATTTTATCGAAAAATATCGTGACGTAATTCGAATCACTTTTCGTAATAAATCCCGATACGATTGTGTTATTATTAAGCCCCTTTATACTGATACCGATATGCTTCAATCGAACCTGGTTCAAAACTGAGATGATTTCCGTTTTCTTAATAATTCCTTTTTCCATCCTACACCCCTATTCTTGTAACAGATAAACTTTAATCGTTTTATCGCGCGAACCGGAAGCAATATACTTACCGTCGGGACTATTACAAATACTCATTACGTCCCCCAAATGGTCTTTTACATGCGTTAATTCTTCACCTGTTTTCGCGTTGAACGCGATTATCTCGTCGTCCTCACCCCCGGAGAATATATAGCGGGAATTTTTGGAGAATACCGCCACTAAAACACTCCCCTCGTGCCCCTTCAAAACCTGGGTGGGTTTCGAATAATCC
>MIBD01000154.1:36085-42064 GCA_001829395.1 Spirochaetes bacterium GWF1_49_6
ACGGAAGTCGTGGCATCGGCGGAGGCAAGTAAAAGACTCTTCCCGTCGGATGAGATGTCCACATACTCAATCGGAAAAACATGATACTGGATTTCCGATTTCAGCGTCAAATCCGGGAGCGACCATATTCTGCCGAATGTGTCCTCTCCCCCGCTTAAAAGATATTTACCGTCGGGAGAAAGACAAATACTCCATATCTCCTTTTCATGCGCTTTTACAGTTTTTACCTGTTTCAAATCCGGCATCGTCCATAGTATTAAATTACCGTCCACGCCGCCTGTAATTATATATTTCCCGTTCTTCGAAATACTCAGGCACTGAATTCCTTTCTCATGCGCCTTCTGTTCGGAAATAACCTTTAATGTGTCGGGCTCGTATACTTTCAATGTATCGTATACTCCGCCTACCAGATATTTCCCGTCGGACGAATATGCAACGGGAATTCCCCAAATCTCCTTATAACTCTCATATTTTCTCAATTTTTCCTGACCGGTTTCCCAGTCCCATAAACGTATCGTTTTATCGGCCGACCCTGATGCAATAGTCTTCCCGTCGGGGGAAAACTGGACATAGAAAATATACTGATCGTGGCCGCTAAGAGTATTAATTAGCATCAAACTGAGCTTATTCTCGGGTATGAAGTTATTTTCCGGGACATCCGATTGGGGCACATGAATAATATCCGGAGGTTTTACCACCGCGTCTCCGCAGGAAAGCGAGTTTACCAATAGTATCGAGACGAAGATAGTCCCTACCCGAAATATATTCTTCATAACCGTTTCCTGTATAACCCTTCACAATAAAAGGCTAAGGATCCCTTACCCTCAGCCTTTTATTGAATATTTGTTCATTCCTAAAAATCGTTTCTTACCAGTTATCCCACATATCGTCAGGGTTCTGATTTACTTCTGTAAAGATATCGGTGTCGGCTGTCAGGTAATCGAAGTAAATATAGAACGGAGTACCGAGTATATCTTCAGGATTGAAATCAATTCTAAAGCCGAGGAATGTAATACCGCGTTCTTCGGTAATCTTGTAATTATCCTGTTCGATGGTGGTCGGTATCTGTACCGATACCAGCTTCCATCCCGTCCAAATCAGCTTCTCGGCATCGAGGAATTTCATTCTATCGAGATAATCTCTCAAAATGAGAATGAGTTTATGTCTATAGTTTCTACCGACAACCCACACATTCAAGGATTTGGTAATACCGGGGATTTTAATCGGTTTGGGAGGAGTTATGGTGATCCAACTCCAATCGCGCTTCATAAACTCGGTCTTTACACCCAGCACAAACAGGTTATTATCGTTGGTGATCTTCATAGGCCCGCCGGGGCGTACCATCGCCATAGTCACGCCGTAATCACGGGGCATGAACGACGTCCATTCGCCGGAAGCCTCGAAATCCTCCACCAGAAATCTCTGTAGAAGCTGGTTCCCGCCAAGTCCCGCGTTGGTATCCACTACCGGCAACGCGACTTCCATACCCTTCGCCTTATCATTGACAGTCTGCGAAAAGGCCAAAGTGGTTATTATAGCCGCGGAAAATACTATTCCGCTTATTATCCATCTAAATTTCATTAGTTTCCTCCCGCCTACCATTTAGTGTTTGCAAGATCATCGCCGTTGAATCTTTCTATATATACATCGGTCTGGACTTGCAGATAATCGAAGTATGCAAAGAACTGATCAATACGTTCGGTGGGGTACTCCCAGAGCTTGATCATTTCCAACGTCAGGGGTTTCAGGAACGGCACATGGAATTCAGCCTGGGGAATATAATTAGGTATGGGGGTTCTGAGATTTCTCCACCCTACATAGGCGATATCCCCGGCATTCAGCCTGTACAAAAATCCCTTATAATCCTTGATGTAGAATTCCAGCCAGTAATGATAATTTCCGCCCCATACCCACATATCGAGGCTCTTAATCACACCGGGCAGAACAATATTAGTAACCTTTTCATTGGTGTTCTTGGTTGAATCAGGCGCGGTATTCTTATCCGCGGAAAGACTACCCTCAGCATGATGAGGAATAATCTCTATCCAGTTATAGGACTGTTTGATAAAGGTCGCCTTGATACCTAGACAGAATAACTGGTTAGTATCCACTTCCATCGGTAATCCCAACGGCTTGCCCTTGAGATACTGAGCTATACAGAACTCCGGGTTCGGAGGGCTCATCAACTGCTTCGGATCAGTCGGAGTGGCAAAACGCGAAAAATTCGCCTTCCAGATTATCTGCTTTGTTTTATCAACATTATCACCGAAGTCGGATACCACAAATGTCTGTAGGTTTACCGTGTTTTGCTGGTCCTTACTGAATCCGTAAGGATACGCAGTCTTAATCATCCCTGAAATAAACACTGCTACTAATGCGGTCACAAGCCAGAACGACGATTTGTATCTCATAGCTCTCTCCTTAGAACTGTATTCTAAAATTTTATATCACTCTTTCTATCTTATTATCATGGTTCACAATCACAATCGACGGTTTATGCGCCTTCAGTTCCTCGGGAGTCATATCCGCGAATGCGGCGATGATTACCCTGTCTCCCGCCCGGTTCAGATGCGCGGCCGCCCCATTCAGGCATATTACTCCGCTCCCTCTTTCGCCCGGTATCGCGTATGTTACCAGCCGGTTGCCGTTGGTAATATTCCATACATGAACCATCTCGTAGGAAAGCAGACCCGAAGCCTCCATTAAATCCAAATCAATGGTTATACTTCCTACATAATCTATATCGGTTTCCGTAACCACCGCTTTATGAATTTTCGACTTTAATATCTTTAAAAGCATTTTATCTAAATTCCCCTCGTTAAATCTTAAATGAATTCCCTAAATTAAGCAAATTTCACCTTAATAAAGTCGAATATAAAAATCTCTGCTATTGCCCCAATATCTTCCGGTAGCATAAAGTAAGCCGCCTTTTGCGTTCTTTACCTTATAGTAAAGGTAGAGATTATACTTCCCGGGCGGTAAAAACTGCCCAGATATATTCGCGCCGTTCCAGTAACGTGTAAGCTGCGCCTGCCCGTTGATTACATCGATAAACTTATAGATCGCGAGCATAAAATACCCGGTGCGCTTTAACGGTTTCCCTACCGGAACCGCGTAGAGCTGGAATTCGCAGAACTTGGCGTTCTTTACCTGCGGAAATACCGCCATCGTAATCTTTATAAATACACGCGGGGACACTTCCTGCCCGATCGTGTCGTTTCCTACCTTAATATAACTCCCCTTCGCGGATACCGCGGTAGCTGGAGCCTGTTTTGCGGGCGTTACCTGCTTCTGCGGCGTCTTCTGGGGTATCACTATGGGTTTATCCCCGCCGGGCTGCTTTTTATTCTGCGGGACAATCGTGTTCTCCACAGGTATCTGGTTTTCCTGAGGATAGACCTTATCCTGCTTCCCAACGTTATTCTGTTTTGTCTTTTCCACCGGTATTTGCGTCGGTACCGTATCGTCCTTCATCACAATCTGATTTTCCGTAGGTATCTCTTTCTGCGTCATATCGGTTACAGGCTGATTCGTGGGCGTCTCTTCGACAACCACATTCGTCTTGTAAACATCTTCCATTATCGAACCGCCGACGCCGGATTGGGAACCCCCGCCGCTCGCGTTCTTTAATATGTCCTCTTTAATATACTCCATGAGCATATCGTTTGTGGAATCAATTTTTTTCTGTTTCGGCCCGCGGTCGCATCCGCTGAGGATAATCACCATCGATAACAGAAATAAAACCGGCAGTCTAGCCACCTTTTCCTCCGAACGACGCCGTACTACTTAATCTTCGAATACTTAAACGAATACACCACTAATCCGCTAAGCAATTTAGGGAAAAAATCCGTCGATTTATGCGGCATCTCTTCGCTATTATCGGCAATTTTTACAACATTTACAGGATTTACAGGATTTAATATAAATGCAACCTCGTACTCCCCGCTTTTTACCATTTCGAATGCCTTATTATCGCCGCGTACATAAAATATCTGCTTATCTTCGTTCTCCGAACTGATTTTAAAGTACGGCTCGAGGATCGTCTTTTCCAGCATCATCACATCCAGGCTTTTCAGGTCTTCCGATACCGTCCCGGCGATATTGACATTTACGTCGTCCTTTAGTATCATCAGGAAAAACTTATTGGGTATCCTTTTAAAAACTACACCGAACGCTTTTTTACCAGCCGTCTTGTACTGGGTCAGCATTTTACGCATCTTGATACGCGCGGCGCGCTCCATACGTGCATCGGTGAAATCCATCGCCGCTATTTTATACTGATTCCCGAGATTTTTCAGCAGGTCTATCGGTGAAAAATTCATCTGCTTGATCAGACGATGAGTCGGCAGAATTTTTATCCCCGGGTCGTACACGTTAAAGAATACGCCCATCAGATAGTTGAACGCTTCCTTCCCGGTATACTTGGGGCCGAGCTCGGCCTTGCGTTCGGTCATATATTTCCGCGCGGTTTCATAACGGTGATGACCGTCGGCAATATAGACAGGCTGAGTCGCAAAGAAGGCACGGATTTTCGCGGCAGCCTCGGGCTTTACCCGGTACAGCTTATGCAGGGTTCCCTCCGCATCGGTAGCCTCGAATACTATGGCATCCCCGGCAGCATTGCTTTCTATATCCTGCTTGATTGCATTTTGCTGGTCCTTGTAGACAAAAAAGATGCTCTCTAACGATGACTGGGTCTCGTTGAGAAGCGCGTATCTGTCCTCTATAAATTCGTTGAATGTTTTTTCATGGGGCTTTACCGTGGCGCCGTACTCTTCCTCGAGTTTTAATAGCCCTACCACCCCATGACGCGTATACTGCTCCCCGTCGAAATTAAAGGACTGTTCGTACACGTAATACCCGGGGTCGCTGTCGATTACCATGATGTCCCGTAATAACCACCCGAACATCCTGTGCATGGCGCTGCGGTATTTTTCATCCCCGTCGCCATCGGGCAGTATGACCGATACGTAATTATACGGATCCTGCTCTTCGAGATTTTTTTTCATTTCATCGTCTATCATATCATAAGGGGGGCATACCACCCTCGATAGATTGGGAACCTTCGCCGGATTGTAATGCATTGCCCCGAATTCGATAATTTCGGCCATAACGGGTACCTCATAACTTATTTATTTGCTGATTCAAGAAATTCCCTTATTCTTATCGGCATCTAATATTATATAAATTTAACGAAAAAAGTAAATACTTTTTCCATATTGTTTTATTTCTTTCTGTTTTTTTTATTCTGCCCACCCGTTGACACTCCTGTGCTTTTATGTTATTCTATACCGTAGGAGAATAAAAATGAGTACCGTAGAACAGCGGGTTGACCGTCTGGAAGATGTAATGTCTAAATTGGCTGAAGAAATGATCGATTTCAAGAATGAGATGGCTGATTTCAAGAATGAGATGACCGATTTCAAAAACGAGATGACCGATTTCAAGAATGAGATGACCGATTTCAAAAACGAAGGTATCAAGGATCGTCAGGAGCATAATAAACGATGGGGTGAGCTTGCCAATCGTCTGGGGACGGTTATCGAGGATATTATTCTCCCCGGCGCGCCGTTTGCGCTGAAAAGGAAATTCGGTATCGAAATTCAGAATATTTCCGTGCGCACGAAACTCCGTAATCCCCTGACGAACATGCTGGAAGAGTTCGATTTAATTGCAGTCGGGGATGATAATAATATCTATACCGTCGAGGTGAAAAGTAAAATTAACAATAATTCGGTCGATTCCGCTAAGGAAAAAGCCGCCCGCCTGAAAGAACTTTTTTATCCCGACCGGAAAGTTATCGCCTTATTGGGAGCGCTGTCCTGCGATAATGAATCCGTTAAAAACTATGCGTCCAATAACGGTGTGTACATTATCGCCATGAAGGGCGAGTATCTCGAAATTGTAAATTAACCACTCCAGTTATTTCCGGCTATCCCGGATTTTTCCTAAGATTGACAGGAATATCCCGCTCCTTTA
>MIBD01000155.1:0-971 GCA_001829395.1 Spirochaetes bacterium GWF1_49_6
CTCCATTTTATTATACTACAAATTGACCATTTACACAGTTTTTTCTATACCCTCCGCGAAAGGGGATATTATTACCCCATTTCTCACGGATAACGCGGATTACGCCGATTCTCGCGGATTTGTATATATTAAAAAACAATTACTAACTTTTAGTAAATACCGACAATAAACCTTTGCTTTTATTTACCCATTTCTGGTAATGAGGACAATACTTGATCTGAAGCAATCTTTATTACTTCATATATGGGGATTGCAACTGCTGATTTTTCCTTCTTTGCAGAACTCATAGCGTCCCATAAAACATCCCCATTAATAGTAGAAAGCATTACATATCTTATTGTTAATGAAGTGCTTCCCCATTGCCATATTGAACCAACTATTTCTACAAAATTATACATTTCTCCTTGAATAATAGCATCAACATTCAAAGCAATCCCTATTTCTTTCAGGGTGCTAATATTTGGTACCCCCGAAGAAGAATAATTTTTTAAAAATTCAGTATATTTATCCGATAAAGATGCCTTACTGAGTAATTCAACCGATTCTTCAGGACGGATCACTATGACATTAGGGTTTTTACTACTAAAAGCCTGAATTATTTCGTTATTGATTTGTCTCGTTTCATCCGGGAGCATTTTTACATTCAGCATTGGAAAAATAGCGACTGATTTCAGTAATCCTGGCTTAAACGAAGGTGAAACATATGCCTTTATGGAAGCACTTGAACAACCGGAAATCAAAATTGGTAAAACAAACAGAAATATAAATATTTTTTTCATATAAACCTCCAATCTTTTGAGCTAATTTTAACTCAAAAAAAAACAGCAACATTTTTAAAATATTTGAATCTATTTGTCTCCCCTCCGTGCCCACCGCTTGCCCTGAGCGTAGCCGAAGGGTGTCTCCGTGGCGTTCCTCCCGTACTTATTATTCGCGTTCATTCGCGGTTAAGACTATTTTCCCATCCGCGT
>MIBD01000155.1:1044-7454 GCA_001829395.1 Spirochaetes bacterium GWF1_49_6
TTATCCCGCCGTATCGGGGGACTATTTAATAATGGAAATTTTATTTGGATTGCTTCAACCCTGCGGGCTTCGCAATGACGTGCCTTTCCTTTGTTCTCTGCTTGCCCGGGGGTGTCTCCGCGGCGGTCTTTGCCTTTCCTCCCCCGCTTTCCCCTTCCCTGTTTTCACTTTCAACTTTCAACTTGTCACTTTCAACTTGTAACTTTCAACTTGTCACTTTTTACTACTTTCCTCTTGCTAATTCCCTCCATTGTACTATAATATACCTGCGCAGTTACATTCCGACGGGGGGTTTGTGTCATGGATAAACCGGAGGAATTATGAGATATAAACCGTTCGATTTGCCAAAGGGTTTCCTTCTCGGCAGCGCGACCGCCTCTCTCCAGATCGAAGGCGGGGATACGAATAATTCGTGGTACCGATGGTGCGAGAAGGGGAAGATTAAGGACGGCAGTCACTGCATCGCCGCGGACGACCACTGGAACCGCGTCGGCGAGGATATCGGCCTCCTGAAAAAAATGCATCACCAGGTCTACCGGATGAGTATCGAATGGAGCCGGATTCAGCCCGAACCGGAGGAGTTCGATAAGGACGCGATGGAGCATTACCGTAACGAGATACTCGCTCTGAAAAAGGCGAAAATCGAGCCTCTCGTCACACTGCATCATTTCTCCAACCCGCTCTGGTTCGAGGATATGGGGGGATGGCTTCATCCCGACGCTCCTTACATTTTCAATTATTACACCAAATATATGGTTCAGCACCTGGGCGACCTTGTAACCGACTGGGTGACTATTAACGAACCGAACGTGTATCTCCTGTTCGGCTACCTCCAGGGAATATGGCCTCCCGGCGAAAAGAAGCTGGGAAAGTACCTCAGGGGCGCGGTAAATATGATAGCCGCGCACACCCTCGCGTACCGGACTATCCACGAGATGCGGAAGCTGATGATGTACGACGACGGCGAAACCAAGGTCGGCGCGGCGTATCATACCCGTGTCCACGAACCCGCGTCGGAACGGAAGGGAGACAAACGGATGGCGGGAATAGTCGACCGTCTGTTCGAGAGAATATTCGTGACCGGGATGACCGAAGGAAAACTGATATTCCCCCTGCGCGGCGATCTTCCCTACGACCCCGGGCGTTTCTCCGACTTCATGGGCATCAACTACTACACCCGCGGCTTCGTTAAATTCGTATGGAACCCCGCGAAGATGTTCATGGAGATATTCGATAATCCTGACTGCGAAAAGAACGACCTCGGATGGGAGATTTACCCCGAGGGAATCTACCGGGTCTGCGAGAAGTACTATAAGATGTACCCCATGCCGGTATTCATCACCGAGAACGGGACATGCGATGCCGAAGATGCGTTCCGCGCGGACTATATCTATTCCCATCTCGCGCAGGTCAAACGGGCGATTGACGACGGTATCGATATCCGGCGTTATTATCACTGGTCGACCCTCGATAACTTCGAGTGGCTCGAGGGATTGTCCGCGCGCTTCGGGCTGGCCGAAGTGGACTATTCCCGCAACCGCCGGCGCACACTCCGCGATAGCGGAAAATTCTACGGCGAGATATGCAAACGGAAATCGGTCAACCAGGGGATGATAGACAAGTACCTGAAGAAAAAGAAACGAGGCTGATATGGCTGAACTGCGATGGAACCCGTTACTGGGGACATGGACGATGGTATCCGCGAACCGCCAGAAACGCCCCGACCTCCCGAAAGACTGGTGCGCGTTCTGTCCCGGCCCCGGTAAAAAAGTCCCGCCCGGTTACGACGTCTTTATCTACGATAACGATTTCCCTATCATGCGTCCCGACCCGGATACTCCCGACGAGATCGGCGGGGAACTTTACCCCGCGATGGAGAACTACGGTAAGTGCGACGTCATCCTCTACTCCCCCGACCACAACGCCCATCTGAGCAGCCTGACCCTCCCGCACCTTCGGAAACTGGTCGACCTATGGTGCGGCCGTACCGGGACGCTTGTGAAAGACCCGAAAATCCAGTACGTATTTATCTTCGAGAACCGCGGCCGCGAAGTCGGCGCGACGATGCAGCACCCGCACGGCCAGCTTTACGCCTACCCGTTCGTCCCGCAGAAAATCGACGTCGAGCTTAGGAACTGCCGCGCGCATCACGAACGCACCGGGAACTGCCTGCTCTGCGGCATGAACGCCGAGGAGCTCCGTTTCGGGAAGCGGGTGATTTTCGAGAACGCGCATTTTATTGCGTACCTGCCCGCGTTCACCGACTATCCCTACGGGGTGTTCCTGACCGCGAAACGCCACTACGGGCTATTCACCGATATGACCGGGGACGAGCGCGACAGCCTCGCCGCGTCGCTGAAGGATGTGACCGGGATGTTCGACTCCCTGTTCGATAAGGAGTTCCCGTATATGATGTGCGTCCACCAGTCCCCGTGCAATACCGCCGACTATGGCAATTATGATAAGTTCTACCACTTCCATATCGAGTTCTACCCGCCCCTGCGTTCCGCCGACCGCGTGAAGTTCTACGCATCGTCCGAACTCGGCGCATGGGCGGCGGCGAACCCCCTGCGTGTCGAGGACACCGCCTTGCAGCTCCTAGACGCGCTCGCGAAGTTCCGGGGGAAGTCCGTATGACCGACTCCCGCGGCCTTATCAGGCAATTTATTTCGCTGTACGGCGGTTCGCCCGACGGGGTGCGTGTCTTTTTCGCGCCGGGACGGGTGAACCTGATCGGCGAGCATATCGACTACTGCGGGGGCAACGTTCTTCCCGCCGCGCTGACACTCGGTATCTCCGCCGCCGCGCGGATTACCCGCGCGCGGAATATACGGATGGGGTCGGTCAATATGCCGGGCAGTCCGACAGTCAATCTCGACTCGCCCATCGAGTTCGATGAAGCGCGCGGATGGGGCAACTATCCCGCCGGGGTGATGCGGATGCTGGCCGACCGGGGCACCGCGCTTCTAAGCTGCGACATCCTGTTCGCGGGCGACCTCCCCGACGGCGCGGGACTCTCCTCGTCGGCGGCGATCGAAGTGCTGACTGCGGTGATGATGATCCGTCTCGCGGGATACGATGCGAAATTCACGCCGCGCGATATCGCGCTCCTCTCCCAGAAGGCGGAAAACAGCTTCACCGGGGTAAACTGCGGGATTATGGATCAGTACGCGTCGGCGATGGGCAGGAAAGACCATGCCATCCTGCTCGACACCCGCGCGGTCTCGTCCGAGTATGTCCCGTTCCGGTTCCCCGGATACACCCTTGTCATTATGAATTCCCATAAACGCCGGGGTCTCGCGGACTCCAAGTACAACGAGCGTCGCGCCGAATGCGAAGCCGCGTTGAAATCGATCCGCTCGATGCGGCGTATCGCCGACCTAGTCATGGCGACATCCGACGAGGCGGAGGCTATCCCCGATCCCGTCCTGCGTAAACGCGCCCGCCACGCTGTCACCGAACAGAGCCGTGTCGAACGCGCGGTAGAATGCCTGACACGCGGGGATGCCGACGGGTTCGGGTGGTTATTGAACAAGTCGCACGAGTCCCTCCGTGACGACTACGAGGTCACGGGGCACGAACTGGATATCCTGACCGACGCCGCGAGGAACTCGAACGGATGCGCGGGGTCGAGGATGACCGGCGCGGGGTTCGGGGGATGCGCGATCTCGCTGGTGCGGACGGACGCGCTCGACGGATTCCGCGTGCATACCGCGAGGGAGTACCATGCCGCCACGGAGCTTAACGCCGAGTTCTATACCGCCGCCGCGGACGACGGGGCGCGGGAGATCACGCTATGACCTCACCCTGCGGGTGATCTATCCCGATATCAAGACTATGCTTCAGATATAAATATTGCCCGTGATGATGGTTTTTAATTCCGTCCGACAATCGAAGCACCCTGCGGGCGGGCTAATCCCGACTGCTGCGCAGACTAATCCCGATGCCCAGAAAGTGCTTTTAGTATTACATAGCCTGTGATGATGATGGTATAATTGATCGTTCCAGCGAATAAAAGGAATCGTTCCATGATTGGCAAGCAGTCGAAGTTCTTCTGGATAAAACTTTCGGTCAATATCGCCGGGCTCGCCGTCATGGCTATCCCGTGGATAACGGGGATGCCGGTGACGCAATTCCCGGTATTTATCGCGACGGGCGGAGGGTTTGTCGTGCTCGCGCGGGTGGTTATCATGGTGATCGAGGGACGCGCGAAGGGGAAATCCGCGGAATAGATTGCTTCTACCGCGCTTCAATAATTTTTGTAGCGCGGCATCGCAATGACACGCCTCGGCTACCCTTCGGCTTCGCTCAGGGCAAGCGCTCGGCAACCGGAATGTCATCCTGAGCATGTCGAAGGATGACGGATAGACCGCTTCGTCGTTTACACTCCTCGCGGCGACCGGCGCTCATCTCGACTACCCTTCGGCTTCGCTCAGGGAGCGGCATCCCCCGGGCGACCGTTAACCTTCGGCTACGTTCAGCGAGCGGTATCCCCCCGGCGACCGTTAACCTTCGGCTTCGCTCAGCGAGCGGTATCCCCCCGGCAAGGCAATCCCATCGAAAATATTTTAAATAAAACATTCTAAAAAACGCTTGACATTTTTTCATCCCGGATATATTATAGTGCAAACAGCGGATTAATTCGCGTAATAAAGGGGGAAATATGTTCGGCGTACCGGTATGGAAAAAGGACTACAGCGATACGGCTCATGTGCAGGCGGCCGCGGCGCGTCTCCGCGCGGTGCTCCAGCCCGGCGACTTCGTCAACTTCGACGCCGCCATGAAATCATGGTGGGATATCGCCGAGTCGTTCGCGTGGAAACTTATCCCGTGGGACCAGAAAAAAGTGTTCGGCGGCAACTCCTGCTTCAAGGATATCCACAGCGTGATCTACTTCGACCCCGTTCACACGTTCTCGATGGAGTACCCCAAGGGGGGAGTCTACAATCCGCTCGAGCAATACTGCCTCGACCCCCTCGCGATCTACCGTTACCAACGCCGCGTGTTCGACGCGCAGGATATCGCGATTATGAAGAAGCACGCCGACAAGCTGATCGGGGTCAAGTACGACCTCGGCCTGCTCATAAAAATCCTGTTCGAGACTATCCTCGATATCGGCAGGCACCAGCGCATCCGTATCCGCAAACGCAGCTTTGTTTGCAGTACCGCGGTACGGGTCATCTTCGAGAACTGGCGCAAGGTGTGGAATCGTACCCACCCCGGCCAGCCCCGGATGCAGCGTCTGTTCAACACGTTCGACGAGCATCTCGACGCCCCCTACTCCCGCGTGCGGGACTTGTTCTACAACGGCTTGTATCCCAACGGGGTGGAGTATGAAATGACGTCGCCCGCGCATTTCGCGAACTCCGGGTTCTACGGGCACGAGTTCCGGCTGGTGGCGCAGTTCGATAACGGCGAGGACGTGGGGTAAGGAAAAATTGAAAGGAGGTTAATATACAGATTGAAATATGTATAAAATATTTAACTGTTAAGATTAATTATATTATTATTTGAATATAAGGAGATAATTATGCCGAGATTAAACATTTTTATTGATGGGTCTTGGTTATTTAAAATATGTGGCCCGGGAAAAGTCTTAGCATCTCGCACAGTTTTTCCCACAAGAAGTTTTTCTATTGATTTTTCAAAATTGAATTCTCTTCTATTATCGCATGTAAAAAAATATAATGAAAAATGTAAAGATTTTGGCGATTTATACTATGTAACATCTATTTTTCAACTCCCACCTGAAATTGATGATTGGCCTACCTACTATGATTATATTACTGAAGAAAGTATAATTATAATAAAAAAGAATATTTATGCCCGAGAAATGGTTGCAAGGAATGCAGTAGCGTCTGGTTATAAAAATGATTCAATTTTTCATCCTTTATTAAGAGATTATATGATACCAAAAATCAAAGATAAAAGATTCCAAGAAAAACAGGTTGACACTTCTGTAGTAGCACTTTTAGTAAGATCAGCTATTCTTAATCCAGAAGATTATCATGTTGTAATTACAGGTGATTCAGACATTTTACCCTCAATACAAATTGCTTATCCAGAGTATTCTAAGAATGTCTTTATAGCAACCAGCCATCCAGATGAATTAGATTCTCAACACAGACAAACATCTTTTTCTTTAAGTAATTTCCTATTTGAAATCGAAGCAATATATTTTCAAGATTTTATTAAAGATATAATATATGCAGATTTCGCATATAAATGTGATAATTGCAATAAGGTATTTACAACTGTACATGAAATCGATCATCGAAGGAGAGCATATTGTACTACATGTGCTTCAACAAGAACACGCGAATTCAAGCACAAAGTGCAACTAAGTTATCATACACTTTTAGCGGCGTAAGATAACCGTGACGTTTCCGTGGGCGACTGTTTATCAGCTT
>MIBD01000156.1:0-147 GCA_001829395.1 Spirochaetes bacterium GWF1_49_6
ATCATTACATCGAGCAATCACGCTGGCCGCATCCGTGGCATCGGCTATGGCGGAACCCCGCGCGCCCACCACCTGGTTGCCGTTTACCGCTATGTAGTTCCCCAGGCCGTTGGTGCCGGTGACATCTATTCCCCGGCCGGCATCGAT
>MIBD01000156.1:276-366 GCA_001829395.1 Spirochaetes bacterium GWF1_49_6
GTCCGGCCCGGCCCATTCCTTTTGCAGCCATAATTGAGCCGATCCCAGCCCGCCCGTCCAGATTCCCCCGCCACCCAATTTTCCCACCAC
>MIBD01000156.1:504-608 GCA_001829395.1 Spirochaetes bacterium GWF1_49_6
GGATGAAATAATGAAAAGCGATATACTCAAAACATACCGCCAGAATATCGTCAATCTCAACCTTGTTTCGGGCGCGGACGATATCGCGCGGTTCGTGGTCGGGC
>MIBD01000156.1:707-922 GCA_001829395.1 Spirochaetes bacterium GWF1_49_6
CCGTATCTTCTTCGGCGCGCGCATCGGTTTCCTCGTCAATCTGTACAGAATCATCACCACCGGGGATAAGCTTTCCGCGCGCGGAATGTTCGATAAGTATGTGTTCGCCCGTCACGCTTACGAGGTCCTTCTGGCGGTCGAGAATAGCGGCGGGCGTCTGCATATCGAGGGTATCGACCACATCCGTAACAACAAAGGCCCGTTCGTCATCGTCA
>MIBD01000156.1:1023-5213 GCA_001829395.1 Spirochaetes bacterium GWF1_49_6
GGGTTCAGCGAAATCATGCGGGCGATCGGCGCGATCGGGGTGACCCGCCTGAACCCCCGCGACGATTTCCAGCGGGTGATGTCCGAGGGCGAGAAGCTCCTGCGCGCCGGACGGTCGATCATCATATTCCCCGAGGGCACGCGGCATACCGTGTTCGTACCGAAGGATTTCAACAGTATGGGGATAAAGCTCGCGAAGCGCGCGGGCGCGAAGATATTGCCGGTCGCGATCAAGACCGACTTCTGGCAGAACGGCAAGGTCATCAGGGATTTCGGCCCGTTCAAGTGGAACACCCCGATTCATGTCAAATTCGGCGCGCCGATGGAGATTCAGGGTAACGGCGCGGAGGAGCACGACCGGATCGTGGAATTCGTCAGGACGAATTATCTATCATGGGGCGGGGAAGTCCGGGAAGGATAAAATTATACTTCAATACGCCAAATGGCTGATGCAAATCGCGCCATTTCTTCCTGCCGTTTTCTTATCGTTTCAGTATTCCATAATACATAGTCCTTTGATAACTTACTAGTCATTGCATATTGACTTTTAATATATATATCTCTTTTACTACTAAATTGTTTATTTGATGCTTCACGAGTATTTAATTTTTCTTCTAGCAATAAATAGTTTCCTATTCGATAGAGGTAATTTTCAGGTTCGGTAAATATATTTTCCCATTCATTATCATAATTCTCAGGGAGAATGTGCTCGATGGTTGCTGGAGTTCCTTCATAATCGTAATCACTTTGCTTGACTTGGTTTTCTATCGAAAACAATATATATCTAACCAACTTTTTATTACTTTTCGTAGAAATAATTTTATTTGTAAAATCAATCTTGAATTTATCATCAGGAATATATAATATTTTTAAATGCGACCATACATCTTTTGAATTCTTCAATTCACTTTTATTGATTTTCATAGCAATTTTATTATATATTCCTTCCTGCTCGTTTGGATTCATTCCACCTATTACATTATATCGAAACGCAATAACAGAAAGCATTCGTAAAAGCTTTTGAATTTCATCAACGGTAAATTTTTCAAACGCTGTTAATAGAACAGGAATATGTTGGGTAACTTTAAAAAGACCAAATTCTCGAATATGTTTCTTTATTTCAGGTTTTTCATTCCAAAACTCATCTGATTCAGTTTTTAATGCTTTATATAAATCAGCTTTTTTTTCTAGATTTTCTAAAAGAAAAAGAATTTCTTCCGGCGTTGTGACATTCTTTTTTATTTCTTTAAATAGTCTTTCTTTACGAACTAAATCATTTTTTGAGTTTAAATAATATCGTAAAAAAGTTGGGAATTCATTCATTCCAATAAGATCGATAATTCTTGACCATCTTATTTGAATAATCTCCAAATCCGGTTTTGTTTTTCCAAAAGAAAAAAGATAGTTTTTTAATAAGTCAGTGGATGTTAATTGAAGTCCTCTTGCATTCAGGGTTTCAAAAACAGTATACGCTTTTAACTCATCTTCTACTGATATTTGAATAAAATATAGTTTCTCAGACAATGTGTTTACAAATTTCGCTAACGTTTCACCTTTTTCTCTAATAGATAGTTGTTGAAGTTTATTATAAAAGTACTGCTTTGATTTATATAATAATTTATCAGAATCATTCAATCGATTAGAATTCGTAGGATTTTTTAATTCACTCAAATATGCAGTATAGAATCCATTATTGTTTTTATTTAATTCAAGCTTTTTAATATATGCCAAAGATGTAGGTTCTTTTGTGCCTATATACTTATTCATAATCAATTCTTTTCGTTCAATATTATTCTTTTCATCAGTTTTTCGATCAATTAAATCTTGTATACATTGAATAACAGATAATATTAAAATCGTTAAAGTGGTTATCCTCTGTTGTCCATCAATTATAATATACTCTTTTTCAGATAGTTTTTGAAGAACAACTGCCCCTAAATAGTGTACTTGTTCGTCTATATCTAAGTCACATATATCCCACCATAATTCTTCCCATTGTTCCTCTTTCCATGAATAATCCCGTTGAAAAGGAGGTACTTTATAGACTTTGCTATTTCCAAGTAAATCACCAAACGTGATTGTTTTTGTTTCTAAAAGAATAGAACTCATAAATATCCCACAGAGTTTTCATTATAATACTCGTACAGTATAAAAATATCAAGTTATTTTGTAATTTTCGAATTCCTACTTAATAAATTCTTCCCGGATAAGACAAAGTAAACAGTATGAAGTAGATTGTTTTACACATCTCATTCGTTCTCACACTACTTCAGTTCGACCGTCTCCACTACAGCCTTCTGCCCGTCGATATAGGCGATCATCGCGTTCCCGTCGGGGGTGATGCAGAAGTCCATCCACGGGTATCCGCCGTAGGACTTCCCGTCGATACATACGTACCACTTACCGCCCTCGAAATCGCTGATGCCCGGCTGAGAGAATACCTCGCCCTCGGGCTGCACGCATCCCGCGCCGTACAGGAATCCCCAATGATCGCCGGAGAACCGGACGGGGTTATCGTTCCGGTACAGGAGACCATCGTAAGGGCCGTAATCCTTTCCGGTGATATTCATATACCACTTCCCGCCCGCGATCACCTTCGTCCCGTACTCGTTCTTGACTATCTTTCCGCCCTTCTTGTATGCGAACCCGAAATCCTTCCCGTTAGGGGAATAGTACAGACTATAGGCGCTGTCGTAAGGGCCGTAGTCCTTTTTCCCGACCTTCATATAGAATTTTTGCAGGGCTTTCTTATAGGCATAGCCGTATTGTGAACTGTCGGCGGAGAAGGATACGGACTGAATATCGCCATACCCGCCCTCGCTCTTCCCGTCGATATTCGCGTAATACTTCCCCCCTTTCAAATAGGTAAACGCGAAACGCTTACCGTCGGGGGAGTACGATGGAATATACCCTTCCTGATACACATCGTAGGTTTTCCCGTTGATATCGATGAAATGTTCCCAATTCTTCATATAGATATATGCCGCGAACGAACCGTTAACTGAAAAATACGGCCCTAACGCCTCCTCGTACGGCCCGAACTTTTTCCCGTCGATAACCACATATTCTTCATACTCCGCCATCGAGTAGTTATACCCGACATGCTGATTATCCGCGGAAAAAAAGATGCACGCGCCGAACTTAAACGGACCGAATTTATCGTTCCCGATTTGATAATAGTTTTTTTCATCTTTTTCAAAAGGATATCCCCATCTCGAACCGTCGGGCGTGAAGTACATCAGACAGCAAAAATCCACGTCGGCGACTTTTTTGCCGTCGATATAAACCTCTTCCTTTTTCGTATTCTCGTTGTCGAGTATCCACCCGATGGATTTGCCGTTCTCGGAAAAGAAAGAATTCTTGATCAGGTTATGCGTGCCGAACACTTCGCCGTTCTTCAGGATAGTCACCATATAGTTGTTGAGGAATTCCACATAGAGCGTTTTCCCGTCCGGGGTTAAGAACAGCTTCTGGATGCTTTCATACTTCGGCAGGCTATATACCGTTTTCGCGGAAACCCCCGCCGTCATACCTGATATAATAAGGAAAAGTATGGCTAACCGCTTCATAACACCCTCCTGATTATTGATAGATATATCATATCACGGGTGCGCAAAAAAGCCAGTTCCGATTGGATTATTATTCAAATCGTCTACATTTTCAGTCCCATATCATGCAGGTATTTTTTCAGGTAGAACCCCGTATAGGACTCCCCGCATTTCAGGATGCCCTCCGGCGTGCCCTCGAACATCACTCCGCCGCCTTTGTCGCCGCCCTCAGGGCCGAGGTCGATGACCCAGTCCGCGACCTTGATCATATCCATATTATGCTCGATTACCACTATCGTGTTGCCCTTATCGACCAGCCGCTGGAGCACGTCGATCAGCCGCTTCGCGTCGTCAAAATGCAGCCCGACAGTAGGCTCGTCGAGAATATACAGCGTGCGCCCGGTACCGATCTTGGACAATTCCTTCGCGAGCTTGACGCGCTGGGCCTCGCCGCCGGAAAGGGTGGTCGCGGGCTGGCCGAGACTGATATACCCCAACCCTACATCCTTGAGCACCTGCAGCTTCCGGCTCAGTATGGGGATTTTCGCGAAAAAGTCCACCGCCTCGTCCACCGGCATATCGAGCACGTCCGCGATCGACTTACCGCGGTACTTCACCTGCAGGGTCTCTTTATTATAACGCT
>MIBD01000156.1:5291-5795 GCA_001829395.1 Spirochaetes bacterium GWF1_49_6
GCCCTTGACATTGAAGCTGAAGCGTCCGGCCTTATACCCGCGCGCCTTCGCCTCGGGGAGGTTCGTGAAAAGGTCGCGGATAGCGGTAAATATTCCGGTGTAGGTGACAGGATTACTGCGCGGGGTGCGCCCGATCGGGCTTTGGTCGATATCGATCACCTTGTCGATATGCGAAATCCCCTTGATCTCACGGTGCTCGGCGGGCTCCTCGCCGCTTCGGAAGAGTTTACGGTGTATCGCGCGGTAGAGGATATCGTTGACCAGCGACGATTTACCGCTCCCGGATACGCCGGTGACCGCGATCAGCTTCCCGAGCGGGAAACGCACGTCGATATTCTTCAGGTTATGCGCGACCGCGCCCAGCACCTCGATATACTGCCCCGATCCCTCGCGGCGGTGTTCCGGCACCTCGACAAACAGCTTACCCGACATATACTGCCCGGTCAGCGAACGTTCGCACTTCTTGATGTCGACGGGAGTTCCCGCGAACATCAGTTCGCCGCC
>MIBD01000157.1:0-2247 GCA_001829395.1 Spirochaetes bacterium GWF1_49_6
TCGAGACACTATCACTCCGTATGGAGCGTCATTCCCAGAACGCGCTCGCGGTTGCGGAATTCCTCGAGAAGCACCCTAAGGTCGAATGGGTGAAGTACCCCGGCCTTCAGTGCCATCCCACCTGCGATACGGCGAAGAAGTACCTCAAGAAGGGATTCGGCGGAATGGTCGTATTCGGGGTGAAGGGCGGAAAGGCCGCAGGCGGGAAGTTTATCGAGAGCCTCCAGCTTGTTTCGCATTTGGCGAACGTCGGCGACGCGAAATCGCTCGCGATCCACCCGGCGAGTACCACGCACTCCCAGTTGACCGAGAAACAGCTCGCGGAGGGCGGATTGTCCGAATCGCTCATCCGTTTATCGATAGGGATCGAGACAATCGGGGATATTATCGCCGACATCGATCAGGCTCTCGCGAAAGTTTAGCAACACTCCTGATTTATATTTGACAGGGTCTCCCGGTGGAGGCCCTGTTCTAATTTTGAGGGCGGTTCCCCCCTGATTGGGACTGACGCAAAAATTATTAACATTTATAACAATAGTATTTATAACTCTATATATCACGCCCAATGGTCACTTCTTTATCTTCGCGCGAAGTGCGGAGGCTTGTCCTCTTTTCCTCCATATTACTGATTGAAAAGAGGGTTATTAGAAGTGTCCTTGACAAAGTTCGGTTTTGGGGGTATGATAAACACAGGGGTGCGTGATGAAAACAATTCTGAGGATATCCCTTATTTTATGCTTGTTCTCCACCATCTGGGCGGGAACCGCATACGAAGATTTCCTGAAGGCATGGAACGCAAAGGATTATCCCAAATCGCTGCAATATATCGAAAAAGCCTACGCTGAGAAACCCTCCGAGAATTACATTATTTACTGGTACGGTATCGCGTTATTCCAGAACGCCAAGTACGCCGAGGCGGGAAAGATTTTCCTGAAAGCGCCCCCCGACTACCTGCCGCTGACGGTCACTTATTATCTCGCGCAGTGCGCCCTGAAAACCGGTAAACAAGCCGAGGGGTTGACGTACCTCAAGAAGGGGATAACACTCCCGGACGATAAAGCCAACCTCAAGCAGTATTTTTTCTCCGGCCTGATGGAAAACCTGATCCTGTCGAAGGATACGAAGGGGCTTGAGGAAACGATCCCCGCGTACCTCGCATATATGAAGGATAATCCCGCGCTGAATTATACCTATCCGTTGTACCTGCTTGTTAAGTATTACCAGAGTCTCGCTATCGACGCCGGGACGAACGGGAATCCCGCCGAAGGGGACAAGCTGATCGCGAAGTCCGCCGGGTATGCCGTGATGGGGCTGGGAACCTACGAGGCCTACTATGACCCGTTGGCATACGCGCAGGCCTACTGCGCCGCGAAGAACTACACCAAGGCGGTGTCGCTCTATCGGGAGTATCCCCCCGCGCAGATGACGGTGAAGGATATCTGGTACTACGCGGAGAGTTTGAAGCAGCTCGGGAAATCCCCCGAAGCGGTGCAGGTAATAACGAAGGGGTTGAAACAATATCAGGATAGCCCAGCTGCCGACTACTGGAAGAAGCATGTCTATTACAGTTTCGTGAGGCTGTGCTCGGAATTGAAGGATATCGACTCCTACGAGATGGTCGAAAAGGATATCCTCGGCTATTTTAAAAACAACCCCGATAAGGATTTCGACTGGTTAAAATTTACCGCCGCGAATATGTACGTAAGCGTCGGGTTCGACCGCTTCGGCACGACCCTCTCGAAAACCTGCTTCGCGAAGGTACGGAAGTATTACGACATGGGGCTGGGGACTTACCAGAACCTGATCAGGATTTCCGATATCAATATCCTGAGCGACGCGCAGAAGTACTGGGACCAGAACTACGCTCAGAAAAAGAGCAGCGCCTATCGGCTGAATATGCTCTTCTGGTTCTGGGGCGCGTCGGACGGGCAATGGATGTCGCTTGCGGGTACGAACCTGACGGTGAAAAAGACGCTCGATAAATCGGTGACGAACGACCTCAATAAATCATTCGCGGTCTTCAGGATGGTCTATTTTTATTTCTCCGACGGGCAAATCCTGCCGGAGATGGACATAAAATTCATCGACGCGACCGCCACGATGTTCACCCAGACGACCTATCTCTCTCCCATCAGCGGCAAGGACGGCAAGCCAGTCGAGGATTTCCCGATCAATTATATTGCCGAGGAACAGATACCCGGCTTTCCAGGGCAGATGATCTACGAGTACCGGAATCAGTACGATGTG
>MIBD01000157.1:2259-5288 GCA_001829395.1 Spirochaetes bacterium GWF1_49_6
TTCCCGTTCGAGGTCACGAGCGGGATAGCGTCCTACGGCGGCCAGAATATCGTGCCGTATATCAAGCAGACCAAGACGCGCGGGGGGATGCGGATATCGGATATTTCGCTCGCGCAGCCGTGGACGATTATCCACGAATTCTTTCATAACGTCGAGGCTACCTACCGGGCGGCGCTTAAAGGCGAGTATGCGTTCACCGCGCATATGTTCCGTGATATATTCATGGCATACTGGCCGTCGTGGTATCATGGGGAAGGGGAGCTGACTTATTATAAGATGGTGTTCGATAAATACGTCCTGCCTACGGGGTGCGATAAAATGCATTACAAGCTCGATACCGATATGACGTCTTCCGCGCAGATCGGCAAATACTGGAAATACTATCAGGCCGCGCCGTTCGCGGATATCAAGGCCGCGTACAAGTTTAAGAATGCCGGGATGGATTTTTATTACAAGGGCGATAAAAAGCCGGCGTTCGCGGAGTTTATTAAGTCTTACGGGAAGTTCCCCTATAGCGGCGATGTAAACAATATGTTGGGGCTTATCTACTTCCAGAATAACGATTTCTCGAACGCGTATCCTTATTACTTACAGGCTATGGAGGTCGACGAAACCAACGAATACCGCTTAACCATGGCGGGGCTTCTAGCCGATAAGTTAGGTGACTATGCGGCCGCGTGCGCGGATTACCAGGCCGCATACGATCAATACAGCGGGAGTCCGAACTGCCTGTACCAGGCCGGGCGGATATACTATACGGCGAAGGATTTCACTAATTCCGAGAAATGTTTATTAGCATTGGTAACGGTTCATCCCGATTCGGAATTGGCAAAACACGCCGTGCATCTGCTGGCGAATATATATGTTTATTATCATATCGATTACCCCAAGGCGAAGGTTTTCCTGGATAAGTACTATCCTTCTTTAAAAGATAAAGAAGTGCTGAGATATGTTGCGGTCAATTACGCGATCGCGCTCGGGGAAACCGGGGATAAAAAGGCCGCGCTGAAGTATTTGGAGAAGGCCAAACAGTACGGAGCGGCGCAGAAAACAGTGGATTACTACATTAATAAGTACTCCAAGTAAAATGGGATATACAAAACTCTACGAGGATTATTTACTCCTGTTATTTTAACAGAATACTTTCAGAGCCATAAGATAGTCGTTGAGGGTATGATGAAACGTTTTTATACTGCTTCAATCTGCTTATTACTCTTTATCTCCACTGCTTTCGCAGGTAATTACGAGGAGTTTGTCAAGGCATGGGGAGAGAAAAACTATCCGAAGGCGCTTCAGTTCATCGAAAAGGCCTACGCCGAGAAACCTGGAGATATGAAAAATGTCTATTGGTTTGCTATGGCGCTTTACCAGAACCAGCAATATCAAGAAACGGCGGTGGTGCTGAAGAAGCTACCGCAGGATTACGATCCTCTCAAGGTAAACTGGTATATTGGCGACTGTCTGCTGAAAACCGGCCAATTGAAGGAATCGGTTTCCTATTTTCTCAACGCGCTTTCCGCGCCGGATAACGATAAGAAATTCAAACAAAGTGTCTACGGCAGTTTGATTAACTGCTATATTAAAGTCTCGAATACCCAAGGGTTGAGTGCTCTCAGCGGGGATTATTCCATATATATAAAAGCAAATCCCGAAATAAACGCGGCGTATATGAATTACCGTTTCGCATCGTATTTTCAGGGAATTGCAATTCAGTATGGGATAAACGGCAATCCCCAGAATGGAGCCGAATGGAACCGGAAAGCGGTACAGTTCGCAGAATACGGGATGGGAGATTACTCGAAGTACTTCGACCCGTTCGGGTACGCTTACGGTTTTGTAAAGGCGAAACAGTTCCAGACCGCTTATGATCTTTTTCAGAAAGCGTCTGTTACCAACCCGGGATTAAAGTATCTATGGAACTACAATGAAACCCTGATAAACCTCGGGTATACCAACCAGGCGATAGAACTTCTGAAGACGGGGTTGAAAACGTTCCAGAAATCCGACAACGATGCTCAATGGCTGACCCCTCTCTATGGGAATTTCATGGTCTCCTGCGCGTATACAAAGGATGTTCAGGAATATGAGGCAATGGAAAATACCATTTTTTCATTCTACGCTTCTAAACCAAACCCTTATTTCTACTGGGGAAAGTTCGCTATAGCGCGGATGTACCTGAATCTGGGATTTCAGTATACAGGTACTAAGGACGCGGTCAAATGGTTAAAAAAATCGATTTCTATTGCTGAATCGGGTCTGGATAAATTTCAGGGATCGTATCGCTTGCAGGACGTGAAGGTTCTTTTGGATGCGGAACAATTCTGGCAGCAGTATAGCACCGGTAAATTACCCGGCGCTTATAAAATGAAATTCCTTTTCTGGGTATGGGGAGAATCTTCGGGTAAATGGACGGATGGAGACGGGAATACCAAAACGGTCAATAAAAAATTCAATCCCGGCGAGACGAACGATATTTACATGAATTTTAAAGTGTTTCGGACGGTGTATTTTTATTTCACCGGGGGCGAAGTTCTGCCTGAAATGGAACTAGTGCTTCTGACGAATTGCGCCGTTGGATTTTCGCAAATTACCAATAATACAAAATTAACAAGCGCCGATGGAAAACCGATTATTGAGATGCACGCGTGGAGACCTGTCGACGGTACGAATTCGCAGTACCCATGGAAACTATTAGCAACCAATATCAATAACTACGATGTGTTTGTAAGCATTTTTCCATTCGATATCTTTTGCGGGTTCGCGGTCTACGGTCAGTTGCAAATAGTTCCGCTAATAAAGAGCGGGGCTTACAGGGGCGGATTTGTCATGACCGATGAGGCGGTTTCCCAGCCGTGGACAATGATACACGAGTTTTTCCATAATATTGAATCCATCTACCGGGAACCTGTGAAGGCGAAAGTCGATCTGTCGATTCATATTTACAAGGATAGTTTTAAAAAATACTGGCCGGCATGGTACAAAGGGCAGGGCGAGCTTTTTTACTACAATTATATATTTAAAAATTACCT
>MIBD01000158.1:0-2022 GCA_001829395.1 Spirochaetes bacterium GWF1_49_6
AACAAGACCTAGGCGGAAAATTCAGTATAAAACGTAAAATCAAGAAAAATATTGAGAAAAATATTGATTGATTAGCATATTAAATATAGAATAAATTATCTCAATTTGGGGGCGCCTGTGGGGCTGGGAAATCTTGTAGAAAAACTCAAACTCGTATCATTTATCAATTCGAATACAAGGCGAAATGTCGAAATTCCCGTGGGAGATTCCCTAATACTAAGGGCAAATATCAATCTCCCGTCCGGTAAACCCCAATGGCCTGTGATACTGATGGCATACCCGTACATGAAGGACGGAATAATGTCGCCGCTGTTCAGCCTCGAGGCGTTTCAGATGACATCGGCGGGCTACGCGGTGGTGTTGGTCGACCTCCCCGGTATCGGGGCTTCCGACGGGCTCGCGAAGAATCCGTTCGATATACTTAACCCCGATATGCTCGCGAAGGTCGTCGAATGGTGCGCCGCGCAGGATTTTTCCGACGGCAACGTCGGTATGCTGGGAGAGTCGTTCGGCGGTATGGCCGCGCTCAATGCCGCGACCGCGAACCCTCCCGCGTTGAAGGCGATATTTTCGATGATGGCGCCTATCAACTTCTATCCCAATCTGGTCTTTCCCGGGGGTTCGCTGAACATGCTGGGACTGTTCGGGTCATGGATAAATATTATGAATCTGATACAAATCCTGCCCCCTATGAATCACACCAACCTCAAGAACTGGAAGGAAATCTGGCAGAAACATCTCGACGATTTCGAACCGTTTATCACGGAACCCGTCGATCATACCCTTTCCGACTCCTACTGGAAGAACGTGAATATCGACTCCGATAAAATTACCGTCCCCACTTATATTCTAGACGGATGGAACGGTTTTTCGCATAAAGATTCCACCGAGCTGTTCCATCAAATACGCGGGCCGAAGAAGCTCGTCATCGGGCCGTGGGTGCATATGTGGCCAAGCCTGACCGATGCGCAGCCGACCGATTATCTTACTATCGCCCTGCGGTGGTTCGATTACTGGCTGAAGGGTATCCCCAACGGGATAATGGAAGCCCCGCCCGTGTCGGTATATTTTATGGGCGAGGAGCATTGGCGTTACGAGGAAAACTGGCCTCCTAACGGTGTCAATGAAATAGTAATGAATCTGCGTTCGAACCGTTCGCTGGGGAAAGGCACCGAAGTCAGGGATATGATGCTGATATGCGCGCACGACCCGACAGTGGGAGCGTATTCCGGGCTGATGAGCGTGCTCACGCTGGGGATCGATTACCCGAAGGAACAGTCCAAAGATGACGCCCGTTCGATCTCGTTCACCACATCGCCGATACCGGAAAATATAGAGATTACCGGCGAACCCCGTGTCACCCTCACCGTATCCACCGATATGCCGGACGCCGCTATCACGGTACGTTTGTGCGACGTCGACGCGGAAGAAAACTCGAAGTTTATCACCCGCGGATGGATGCGTCTCAGCAGAAGGAACGGACTGGACAAAGTCAGCCCCGTTGAACCCGGCAAAACATATAAAATCACCATTCCGCTCCTGCCCACCGCATACCGGCTGGAAAAACTTCACTCAGTTCGTGTCAGCATCCAGTTATCCGATTTCCCGCGCCTGTTTTCTCTGCCCTATGCGGGGAATATCAGCCTGCATTTCGGCCCGGATGTTACCGAGGAATTGGTACTGCCCTCGTTAAAAGATAAACCCCTGCCGACGTTCAAACCCCAATTCACCCCAGCCGATACCGGAATGTTGAACGGGGTAGGTTCCCCTAAGCAGGAAAAGATATGGGAAATCCGCGATAACCCCAAGGAGAAGAACATCAACGTACTTTCCGGGCTGAAGCTAGCGCTGAATATGTTCCCCGGCCTGCCGGATATCAACCTGTCCCATACCTACGAGGCGAACGCGTTCACGGATAACCCGGCGAAATCCGTACTCACCGCCGATGCGGAAATGAAATTCCATCTGGACGGCAAGCAGTATCACGCGCATTCCGAGCAGACCACAACGCATGACAATGTA
>MIBD01000158.1:2052-5170 GCA_001829395.1 Spirochaetes bacterium GWF1_49_6
AAGGTCATTTTTGAGAAAAAGTTTGAGAAAAAAATGAAATGGTTTGAATAAGTATATTTAAAATACGGGGAAAAACATGAGAGTGAAATTGGAAAGTACACGCAAAAAGATTGAGAAATCCGCGCTCGAGGAGTTTTATCAGTTCGGGTTTAAAAATGCCTCCATGCGGGTGATCGCGAAGAACGCCGATATGACGGTCGGAAATTTATATTGCTATTTCGAAAATAAGGAAGACATGTTCCGCTCGTTGGTAGAAAACGTCAGGAAGGAGATTCTCGATCTCGTTAACAAGATTGCCGAGCCGATATTATCCGATTTAGGCTTCCCGGAAGATAAACTGAGAGAGGTTATTTCGTTTGCGGCGGATTATATCTATAAAAGAAAAAAGGAATTGATCATTCTATTCCAAGGCGCGAAAGGTTCCATTTACGGTGATTTCAAGAATAAATTCACCGATAAACTTTCGCAAACCCTGAAAAAGGGCATCGAGCAGATAGAAAAATCGACCTCGCAGAAATTCGACGTCCAGAAGGAATTCGTCATCGAATTACTCTCCGAAACCTACATTACCATGATTATCGAAATCCTGAAAAAGAACAAATCCAAGGATTGGATCGAAAAGGTGATGTTCGATATCATCCGGCTTCTGCATAAGGGAGTTATGAGTTTTTTCGATAAATAAAAAGTAAAGGATTTTTGACAAAATAAAATCCTGTATTATAATAAATCAAATTCTAAGGAGGCTGATATGGATTTTAAAATTGAAGGCGGGCCGGTTTTTACTATTCTGCGTGTTAATTTGCAGGCGGGTGAGAATATCAAGGCAGAAGCGGGCGCTATGGTTGCGATGAGTCCTTCTATCGAACTCAAAGCTAAAACTACCGGAAAGGGATTTTTAGGCGCGATAGGCGCTATGGTTGGCGGCGAATCCTTATTCTCGTCGGTGTTTACCGCTAATGCCGCAGGGGAGCTTTTAATCACCCCCGCTACTCCCGGCGATATAGTTCATGTTAAGCTCGCCGGCCAGACCCTGATGGCTCAGGCTGGAGCATATCTCGCAGGTACAGTCGATCTCCAGATCAGCGCCCAGGGTTCGCTCAAAGCCCTCATCGGCGGCGAAGGTCTCTTCCTTTCTAAAATCACCGGAACCGGCGATCTGTTCCTCGGTTCGTACGGCGCTATCCTGATGAAGGAATTGGCTCCCGGCGAAGTCTATATCGTCGATACCGGCCACATGGTAGCATGGGAATCACAGGTTCAGTATAAGCTGAAAAAAGCGGCCAAGGGCTTGTTCTCCACTATGGCCTCCGGCGAAGGTTTAGTCGGCGAATATACCGGCCCGGGGAAACTCTGGCTCCAGACCCGTAACCTTTCCGCTCTCGCGGGTATTCTCGCCCCGATGATCGTCAGAAGCTAATCAGATTTAACCATTCAGGGGCTGTCCCAAAAGGCAGCCCCTTTTTTATTGCCTATGGTCACTTCTAAATACTCAGTTTTAGCCTCCGCACTTCGCGCGAAGATAAAGAAGTGACCTTTGGGCGTTTTGTAATCAATAATACTTTGTTCTGTTAAAATAATCAGAGTTTTTAGAACTGCCCTTATGGTATTCTGATTTCCTGTCTCTGCGGGCCGCGCACCGTATTATTTCCAACGCGCGAGGTGAAGCAGTCTGTTTGATTCATCAGATGATATATAAATAGATTGCTTCGTCCCGCGTATCGAAATTCTAATAAAGCGCGGGACGAAGCAATGACAAACCTACTTTGTTAAGGTCTTTCGGGCGGCCTTTTTTATTTAGTCCAGCTTGATCCCGTTTAAACGAAGGGAGTTCAGAATGACGTTGATCGACGAGAACGCCATCGCCGCCTCGGCTATCACAGGGTGCAGTAATCCCATCGCCGCCATCGGAATCGCCACGAGGTTGTAGAAGAACGCCCAGAACAGGTTCTGGCGAATCTTCACGAATATCGCCCGCGATAAACGTACCGCGCGTTCCACCCCGGTGAGACTCCCGTTAACGAGGGTGATGTCGCCCGCCTCGATAGCGATATCGGTCCCGGTGCCGATCGCGATACCGACGTCCGCGCCCTTCAACGCGGGCGCGTCGTTGATGCCGTCGCCGACCATCACTACCCTCCGCCCCTCCGCCTTGAGCTGACGGACGATGTCAATCTTCTGAGCGGGCAGTACGCCGGAGTACACACGTTCTATCCCCGCTTCGCGCGCGATACGTTTCGCGGTCTTCTCGTTATCCCCGGTCACCATAATCGGCGTCACCCCGATCGCCTTCAATCCCTCGATCGCGGTTTTCGAATCGGGCTTGATCCTGTCCGCGAGGGCCGCGAAGCCGTGGACAATGCCCGGCGAGCCGAGAAAGATGATGCTCAGGCCGTCCTCCTTTGCGGAGCCGAGCGCGCCGCCGAACGAAGGGATTGCGCCGCATTTCTCCAGCATCAGTTCCGCGCTTCCCGCGTAGTACATAGTCCCGCCGATCTTCGCGCTTACCCCCTTACCGGGTATCGCCGTGAAATCCTCCGGCTCGCTTAATTTCAGGGCGCGCGCTTTGGCATAGTCACGAACCGCCCCGGCGAGCGGATGCTCCGAGTACCGTTCGAGCGACGCGAGCGCCGCTTCGAATTCATCCATCCCCGGCGTATGGACGATATCCGCCACCTCGGGCTTCCCCTCGGTGATCGTGCCGGTCTTATCGAACAGCGCGGTATCGATATCCTTCATCATTTCAATAGATTCGCCGTTTCGGATGAGGATACCATGCCGGGCGCCCAGTCCGCCTCCCACCATGATCGCCATCGGTGTCGCGAGGCCGAGCGCGCAGGGGCATGCGATTACCAATGTCGCGACCGCCGCGAACACCGCGCGGGACAGACGGTTCATCGAGGGGTCTACCCATGGTATCCAGCCCGCGCCCCATTTCATTATAGTGTCGCCGATATCGGGAAGGAAGTACCAGAACAGGAAGACGGCGACCGCTATTCCCACGAGCACTGGGACGAATATCCCGGTGATTTTATCGGCGAATTCCTGAATCGGCACTTTCCCTGCCTGCGCCTCCTCGACCAGACGTATCAACTGGGAAAGGAATGTCTCCCTTCCGACC
>MIBD01000159.1:0-2757 GCA_001829395.1 Spirochaetes bacterium GWF1_49_6
TCTTTCAATTATTCTACGTTACACTGTTGCACTTTTCCCTTGAACCCGCCTATCCATAAAGTGTAAAATAGATTTTTGATATACAGGATGTTTACATTTTATACTAAATTTTATTTGTTTTTTATCAATAATCCTACCTAAGACACTTCGATGTTTTTCCCATTCTGTTATACTTACATTATTAGTAAAATGAATCGATTTATAAAGAATATCTGGTGTTCTGTCCCTGTCAAAATCCAGTATATCAGATAATCGTAAAATGATGGCAATAAATTGTATATTTACTTTTAAGCTACCAATAACATCATCAAGTTTATAGATATTCCTAACAGCGATTTTATCTAGTGGTTCGGTATGGGATTTACACAATAAAGTTATGTACTCCTTTAAATTTACGTTGAATATTTCAAGTCTTTTATCATTACTATATTCTTTTTCGATATATTTTTCAGAATATTTGCCATGATGTTTACGGATATAGTTCAGCCGAATCTCACAATCAAGTTCTAATATCATATTATTTGCATTTATACGCTCAATAACGCTGGTTTTTGAATCATTAATAATATCTTTAAATTCATAATAGTTTTGGTAATTATTTAACCAAGTATCACGATAAATTTTATATTCTGAATCTGATTCTAATTCATCACTCCGTTCTTTAGTTATTACCATTCCTGTATCATGGAAAAAAGCAGAAAGAATTAATAATCCAATTTCAATAAAGTTTAGTTTATCTAACGTCTCACCCAATAATAATGCCATGATTTCTGTAACTTTTAGTAAATGAACTTCATCGTGTAGAGTGTATTCCGGAAAATCTTTAATTACCAATTTCATATATGAAGACACATCTTTACAAATAGCAATTAAATCTCTAGCTAGAGTTTTCGCCGATTCTTCAGAAAAGTTGTTTAATTTGTTCCATAAAGTTGTATCTTGAATGCTTACAATTTCATTTATTTGTGTCATTAGTCCTCCACACCTTTTACTTTTCACTCAATTAGGGATACCTCCCGCAGGAAGCGGAAGGCAAGCTAGGGATACCTCCGGCCTGCGGTCGAAGGCAAGTAAAAACGCCCCTTTTTATTAATATTTATGATTGATACACTGATAGTATATTTAACCTCACAATATATTGCCAATAATGAAGGGGTTTGATTAACGAAAATTTTAATGTGATATTGATGCAGCGTTGTCTTATCGACCGGCTTTCCCCAGACGGGATATCAGCTCGACCTTTCCGACACCCCTGATTTCGACCGTTTTATTCCGGGACGTCTGTCCCCGGACGATGGAGATGTCCCGCTTGGGGACTCCCAGTAACGACGAAAGTCCGGCGGTCACCGCGTCGTTCGCCTTCCCGTCCACAGGCGGGGCGGTGATCCGCAGGGTGATATTCTCGCCGTCCACTTCGACCGCCGCGCGTTTACTGCGCGGGACGACTTTAATATCGGCTGTAACCCCGCCGTTCTTCTCGAGTATCATCCGCCCGCGATTGAGTTACGGATGCGTTCGAGCACGAAGCTCAGGACGTTGATGATGATGAGCAGGTAGAACGGCGACAGGTCGAACATCCCGATACGCAGGGGCGGCAGGATTTTAAGGATACCCAGATAAACCGGTTCGATGAGGCCGGTGATAAATTTTACGATCGGGTTATCGCGGCTGATGGGGAACCAGTTGAGCAGGATATAGGCGACAAAAATCCAGCTATAGCATTGCAGGGCGAACCCGAGAAAGTCGAGAAGCATGATCCAGAACTGCATACTAAGCCCCCTGTTCGCGTGAACGCTCGGCCGCGGCGCGTACGGCATCCATCACGACGGCGCGGAACTTCCCTTTCTCGAGGGCGTAGACCCCCGCCGCGGTAGTCCCCCCGGGCGACATCACCCGGTCTTTCAGTTCTTCGGGATGCACCCCGTTCTCCATCTCGTTCAGCGCGAGCTTCGCGGAGCCGAACACCGTCTGCGCGGCGAGCTTTTTCGCGGCGGCGCGTGAAAGCCCCTCCCGCACCCCCGCGTCGGTCAACGCCGAGATAAACATGTATACATACGCGGGCCCGGAGCCGGAAAGCCCCGTGACGCTGTCGAGGAGCGACTCTTTCGGTACCTCCACTGCTATCCCGCACGATTCGAATATTTTAATCACATCGGCCTTCTTCGCGGGGTCGATGCCCTCGCTGAAGTATACCCCCGCCGCGCCCGCTCCGGCGAGCATCGGCGTATTCGGCATCACCCGGACGATCATCGCCTTATCTATATACTTACGGAACAGGCCGGTTTTCAGTCCCGCCGCGATGGAAATAACGGTTTTGTCGAAGCGGTTGAGTACGTCCTTATTTTCCTTGAGGAGCGTCTCGACATCCTGCGGCTTTACCGCGATAATGACCGTGTCCCCGCTTTCAACCGTATCGTGTACGTCGTCCTGACGGGATACGCCGAACTCCTTCACGAGCTTGTCCGCCTTCGCGCCGTCGATATCGAACACCGAAATGTTGCCGGGGGTTGTCATCCCCGATTTGATTATCCCGCCGATAATCGCGGCGCCCATGTTGCCGCATCCGATTATGCTAAGTTTCATTATTCCTCCGTTTTATCATAATTCCGTTCCCCGAAGATGATCCGTCCCAGCCGCACCATAGTCGACCCTTCGGCGATCGCCCATTCGAAATCGTCCGTCATCCCCATCGAGAGTACGTCGAGCGGCGCGTCACGATACATCGCGCGCGTCTGTTCGGCGGTACGGTACAGGAGC
>MIBD01000159.1:2776-3745 GCA_001829395.1 Spirochaetes bacterium GWF1_49_6
GTTTCTCATTGTCGGTGAATGGGGCTAATGTCATAAATCCCCGCACGGACAGGTTTTTCATCTCGAGTACCGCGCCCGTGAAATCTTCCGCCGATTCCGGCGCGATCCCGGTCTTGGTCGATTCGCCGGATGTTTTTACCTCGATCAGCACTTCGATCTTCTTTCCAAGCTCTCCCGCGCGCCGGTCGAGTTTCCGGGCGGTATCGGCTTCGTCGAGGGACTGTATCCAGTCGAACACAGCCGCCGCTTTGTTGGCCTTGTTCTCCTGAAGATGCCCGAGGAGATGCCGGATAAAACGGACGTCCGGTATCTCGGCGAATTTCTTCTCCGCTTCCTGCACACGGTTCTCGCCGATATGGGACAGCCCAGCGTCTACCGCCTCGACAATATCGCCCGACGGGCGCGTCTTGGACACCGCGACTAATGTGACCGGCCATGTTATCCCCGCGCGGCTTCGCGCGGTTTCTATTCTATCCAGAACAGCTCGTATGTTATCCCGAACGGACATTTTTCTCCCCGGAAACATTATACCGAAATTTACAAAAAAAATCGACTTCCATCAAGCAATATCGCATCGATTTTCAGTATCGCGATAAAAAAACGGGCTGTCCGCTACGAACAGCCCGGTAATATGCGATATGTTTTGATTGTTACAGTTGATAGCCCAGTTCCAGAGCCTGATAGTTCAGATTGACGACTTTTTCGCCCTTCTTCAGGAATTTCTCATTGATGACGCGCTTGAGCTCATCGAGGGTGATAAACGATTTCTCCCGGATCAGCCTGCCGATCATAATGACATTCGCCATCTTCTGGTTTCCCAGTTTTTCAAGCGCCATCGACTCCATCGGTACTTTGACAACCTTCCGTCCCGGGAAATCGTAATCCTTTTTCGCGACGGTGGAGTTGATCATAATCAGCCCGTCTTTGCGGACCTGCCCGGCGAATTTGAGGAGAGACGGCTCGTTGAAC
>MIBD01000159.1:3847-4223 GCA_001829395.1 Spirochaetes bacterium GWF1_49_6
AGGCCGATATGCACCGCCGATTCGGCGAGCATTAATCCCGCCGACAGCACTCCCTGACCGCCGAAACCTGAAACAATGATTCTTTCTATCATAGACTATTCCTTATAATCGTCTTTATAAACGCCGACCGGGAAGAAATTTACCAGTTCGTTCGTGATATACTTATTGGACTCCACGGGAGTCATTTTCCAGTTCGTGTTGCAGTTCGATAGTATTTCAACGAAGCTGTATCCCTTTCCGTCAAGCTGGAGTTCGAACGCTTTTCGGATGGCCTTCTTGGTCTCGCGCACCCCGCGCACATCCGCGACAGTCGTCCGTACCGCGTACTTCACGCCCGGAAACGTCGCGATGAGTTCCGCCATCTTGATGGGGTAAC
>MIBD01000159.1:4251-5623 GCA_001829395.1 Spirochaetes bacterium GWF1_49_6
GGTGGTGGTGGTGATTTGCCCGACCAGCGAGGTCGGCGCCATCTGCCCGCCGGTCATCCCGTAATTCGCGTTATTGATAAATATGACCGTGATATTCTCCCCTCGGTTCGCGGCGTGGATAGTCTCCGCCATACCGATAGACGCGAGATCGCCGTCACCCTGGTAGGAGATCACCAGTCTGTCGGGAAGGACACGCTTGATACCGGTGGCCACAGCGGCAGCGCGCCCATGGGCGGCCTCGCATACGTCGAAATCGAAATAGTCGTAAGCGTTCACCGCGCATCCGACGGGGGCTACCGCGATCGTGCGTTCCCGCACGTCCAGTTCGTCAACCGCCTCGCAGATCAGCCGGTGCGCCGTCCCATGCCCGCATCCCGGGCAGTAGTTGAGACGAAGATCGACCATACTCGACGGGCGTTCGTATATTATTGTTTGTTCCATACTATCCTCACTTCAGTAACGATTTCAGCCGGCGGTATACTTCCGTTTCTTCGGGGAATGCCCCGCCCGGCGTACCGTACAGCTCTACAGGCGCCTTTCCGTTGACGGCGAGACGGACGTCCTCGACCATCTGCCCGGCGCTCATTTCCACCACCAGCATCGATTTTACCCGTGAGCCCAGCTCAGCGAGCCGCTGGTACGGGAACGGGTAGAGCGTGATGGGGCGGAATACCCCGACTTTCAGACCCTCGATGCGCATATTCTCGACAACCGTGCGCGCGATACGCGACGGCATCCCGTAGGCGACCGCGATCACATCCGCGTCCTCGGTCATATATTCTTCATAGCGGATCTCGTTCTTCTCTATCTCGCGGTACTTCGCCTGAAGTTTGTTGTTGTTAATGATCACCCCGTCCTCGTCGAGCCAGAGGGAGCGGATGACATTCTTCTCGCGCCCCTTGCACCCTGTCAGCGCCCACGGTTTCGCGGGGGGCTTCGGGACATAGTCGTCGCGGATAGTCACCGACTCCATCATCAGGCCGATAACTCCGTCGGAGAGGATCAGACTGGGTATCCGGTACGCATCGGCGAGTTCGTAGCCGAGGATGGCGAAATCCATCATTTCCTGGGGGGAGTTCGGCGCGAGAACGATGAGATGGTAGTCCCCATGTCCGCCGCCCTTGACCGCCTGGAAGTAATCGGCCTGGCTAGCGGCGATATTGCCGAGACCCGGCCCGCCGCGCTGAACGTTGGCCATCAGGCACGGGAGATGGCACGCCGCAAGGTAGGATACCCCCTCCTGCATCAGGCTGAAGCCCGGTGAGGAAGTGGTCGTCATCGCGCGCGCTCCGGCAGACGCCGCGCCCAGCACCATATTGACCGATGCGAGTTCGCTTTCGGCCTGCACGAATACGCCGCCCACTTCCGGGAG
>MIBD01000159.1:5708-12173 GCA_001829395.1 Spirochaetes bacterium GWF1_49_6
AATTTCATTTTGCGGCGTGATGGGGTAGCCGAAGTAGTACCTGCATCCGGCGATAACAGCCCCTTCCGCGAGAGCAATGTTTCCCTTCATCAGCATTCGTTTCGACATTATTCGGTCTCCTTGGTGATCTTTATCACCGCATCAGGACAGATTAATGCGCATTGCTTACACCCCGTACACAGGCCGGGATTACGGGTTTCCGCGTATAGCCAGCCCATCGAGTTCACATCATGACCGATAACCAACACCTCTTTAGGGCATACTTCCACGCAAAGGCCGCAGCCTTTACATTTTTCGGTATCGACCTCAACAATAAATTTCACAGATCCTCCGGTATCGTTCCAAGACGGCATGTTTTTTTCTTTTGATAAAAATATCAAAAAAACAAAGATAAATAAAACACATGCCATGAAAGGGCGGGAAAAAGAATAAAAATAACAAATTAAATTTACGTATTATGACGGGAAATAAAAAAAATGTCAAACTCATTTTGAGTGATTTTGCAGGTACAAAGCGATCCTTTTTATCAGCTTATCCCCTTCCGCTATGCCGGAAAGTTCTCCGTCCGAAATAACCCCCCATTCGGGTAAAAGTTCTATCCGATGTAACGGTATGACCGCCTCGCCGTCATCCGGCCCGGAAAAGTACGCCCAGCGTTTCCCGAATATCCGGCAGAACTGTACCCGTATGCCGTACTCATGTTCTATCAACTCCCCGGTCAACTCCAGCGCCTCTTTCAGGCCGCGTCCCGGGGTGAGTATCTCAGATATAGAGATCACGTTCGCCGTTGATGATCCTGCCGAGGTAGTCGTCGAACGTCGTCAGCAGTTTTTTATTCTTATAGAACGGATCGGCTTTGATCTGCTCTAATTCCTTTTGAATGATCGCTTCCGCGGCCTCGCGGGTCTTGTCGCTCGCGAAATCGTCTATCCATTCTTTATAGGTGAGCACCGCGTTGAGTTTGCAGAACTTTCCCTCGACGCCCGATTTCAGGAGTTTCATAATCTTATCGCCGGTGCGTCCGCAACGGTATCCGGCGGTGCAGAAGGATGTAATCAGTCCCATCCCCGCGAATTCGCGGACGACGTCGTCCAGACTGCGGGTATCCCCTAGCATGAACTGCTGACGGTCGGACTCCTGCTCCTCCGCCGCGTCGCTGTACGCGCCGATCCCGATACGGGTAGACGCGTCCGTCTGGGTGCACCCGAGCGGGATGATCTTTCTGCGCATCCCGGCGGATTCCCTCGCGGTGATGATCATTCCCGAGTAGGGGATCGACAGCCGGAGCACGATTACGAGCTTGCGGAAATCGGCGTCGGACACCATGTACGGGGATTTATTGTTTAAGTCCATCCCTTCCGCGGGATTGAGGCGCGGGAACGAGATGGTATGCGGGCCGATGCCGAAACGATCCTCGAGGTCGATAGCGTGATAGACCATCCCCATGACTTCGAAGCGCCAGTCGTACAGGCCGAATAGCGCGCCGATAGCGACATCGTCGATACCCGCGTCGAGTGCGCGGTGCAGGGCGTAAAGCCGCCACTGGTAGTCCGCCTTGACGCCGGACGGGTGTACCTCGGAGTAACGTTTATGATGATAGGTTTCCTGGAATACCTGGTACGTACCGATGCCCGCCTTCCATAATTTCTTCAGGTCGACTACCGACATCGGGGCGGCGTTTATATTCGCGCGGCGTATCTGCGCAATCCCGTTCCGCACGGGCGCCTTCACATCGTAGACCGCCTCGATCGTATCGGCGATATAGTCCGCGCCGGAACTCGGGTGCTCGCCGTACACCATGATGAGGCGCTTATGCCCGATCTTGCAGACCATCTCCGCTTCTTTGCGTACCTCGTCGAGAGTCAGCGTCCGGCGGCGCTCGTGGATATTATCCACTCGGAATCCGCAGTACAGGCAGTTATTCACGCAGAGATTACTGCAATAGAGGGGGGCGAAGGTGACGATACGGTTATCGTAGACCTTGCGTTTGATATCGCCCGCCGCGCGGGTCATCTCTTCCCATAGCTCCTCGTCCTCGACATTCAGGAGGGCGGCGGTCTCTTCGGGGTCGAGACGCTGGATAGACAACGCCTTCGCGATAATGCCGCGCACGCGGGATTTTTCAGGGCGCGCGCCCGCCGCGATCTGCGCGTGTATCAGGGTGTCGTCGATAAAATCCTTTCCGCCTATCAGGTAACGGTCGATCTCGTCGCGTTTAATGGTATTGGTAACAAAATCCTTTACAGCCGTGGTCATGTGCCTGCTCCGTTAATCCTATTAATACAGTATAATATAACACAGGGTGAAAGTCAAACAAACCGTCTTATTTTATTAATGTTCCCGCGGAGGATGTATTCCCGATCACGTCGCTGAAATAGAACTGCACGAACGCGGGCGGCATGACTTTCAGTTTGATCGTGAAGGTCTCGGCCTTCGAATCGAGGATGCCATCGTCGGGAAGGATACTTGTCCATTCGCCGCCGTTCACGGAGACCTTCGCCCGGAATACCGGGAGAAGCGCGTCGTTCGCGGACACGGTAAATATAGTATAGAAGCCCTCGTTTTTCACGCCGGTGATCTGCACTGCGGGCGGGGTGCTGTCGATATAAAAACCTTCGCCGATAATAATATTCGTTTTGCCGCCGCTCATGGGGTTGGACTTGACATCGCTCGCAACCACCTTCGCGCGGTAAACTCCGTCGGGGAACGCCTTATACTCCAGATCGAACGCTGGGCTTTTAATCGGATGGTCGTTCATCTTGACCCACCCGTTCTCTTCCTTCGCGATATAAACATCGTAGACCAGATCGTCGTTGTTCGGGTCGGACGCTTCCCATTTGATCGATATAATCAGATCGGAATATTTATAGGAGATACTTTTAAACACCGGCGGCATATTCCACTCGACATACGGGATATTCATCTCATTGAGGAAGGGGGTATGCTTACCGTCGGAGGTCAATTTCACTTTATACTGGATATAACGCGCGGGGGCGCATGAAATCTTACCCTTGAGGGATACCCAGCCGCCCCAGTAATCGGTCTCGCTGACCGCGCCGGAACGGAAGAAGTAACTGATATCCGTACCGGGCAGAAGGTTTTTCTCGATAATCGGGGCGCCCCATTCGGCGACAATCCCCGCATCGAAAATATCCGAGATATAGAACCCTTCCTTAGCGTAACTATCCTCGATCTTTACTATTTCGGACGGGAGAAGGAGTACGGCGTAGAGGCCGTCGCTGCCCTCGAGGAATTTCAGGAACTTACCGCTGCCGAGCGACGTGAATTTCACGGTGGTATAGTCGGGGCTGATCTCGAAATATCCCCCGCGTTCGTCGGTGCCGATAATCAGGGAATTTTTCAGGTGCGATACCGCGATAAAGCGGAGGCCGCTTTTCTCGAACACTTTCTGGGCCGCGCCGTTGGGATGTATCTTGTATACCGCGCTTACCGTGTTCTGGTCGGGGTTCTGTCCCTGTTTCTGCTGGGACTTCTGGAAGTTATACTCCATATACAAGTCCTTGCTCGACGTGGTGATAAAGATATACCCGTCGAAAAAGTCGAACCCGGTGACCGCGTTATCGAACGATACTATCGCGACCGCCTTCTGTCCATCGAGACGGTATAGGGCTTTTTCGCCGCAGAAATACAGCGTATCGTTAATCATTTTTCCATATATGATATTGTCTTCGTCGGGAAGGGTGACCGAGAATTTTTCCTGAAGGTTCTCGAAGTAGTAAACCATCGCGGGGTCGCCCGCAAGGACATAGAAGCCCATAGCCGCGGGAATTATTTTCCATGCGTAGTTATTCTTCAGGGAAATTTTCTTCTTCTGCTGAAATTTCTGGTCGAGCACCACGACCTCGGCGTAGGGGATGGACGTCAGGTAGATATTGGTCGAGACGACCGCGATATCGCTGAAGAACAGCGAATCGGGCGATGCGTACACTTCCTTTGAAGTACCGCCCTGCACCAGTACCAGGCTCGCGGAATCGCCGATGCCTGCGAGGTAGCCGTTACCGAACTGCGCGAGACTCCAGATGAGCTTGTCGGTCTTATACACCGATTGGTAGGCGTGCGCGAGCTCAAGTCCGCCGTTCTGAAGGAGACAGACGTTGGAGAGCTGATAGCTCGCCACATCGTCGAATTTATAATCGGAGATATATTTCGAAGTCACGGCGAATGCCGCCGTCACGGACACGATTAATGCCGTAAGTATTCCCGCGCGCAGTCTCATAGAATCCTCCTGCGTATAGGATAACTGAAAATCACGAGTTCGGCAAGTATTCAGTGAAAAGCTGTATGTGAGAAGTATGAATCGAAAAGGAATTGCGGCGCCTGATAAAAACGCGCATTCGTCTGGAAAGGCCGCAGTAGAGTTTTTTACATTACATACGCCGCGGGATTTACCACCCCTTGACCTTGGAAATAAAAATATCGCTTAATCCGGCGTTCGTTTTACTATCAGTACCACTCCAATCCGCGCAGAAATTAACCGTACTCTGAAAAAATCCTGCGATATACAGACCGCCGTTCCCGTCGATCGTGAGGGAAAGCCCTTTATCCGAACCTGGCCCGCCAATCCATTTCGTCCATCCGTATGAACCATTAGCATTTATCTTTGTAATATAGATGTCGGAATCTCCGGCGTTAGTTTTTATAATATTTGAACTCCAATCCGCGCCGAAATCGGCTGTGCCGCTGATAAAATACCCCGTCAGATAGACGTTTCCCGAACCGTCAGTTGTAATAGCATTTCCGTAGTCGGAGCTCGAACCGCCCATCCTTTGGGTCCAATCGTAGGTACCGTCCGCTTTGATCTTTGTAATAAATATATCCGCTATGCCGGCCATTGAATAAAGATTATCGCTGGAAGACCAGTCGGCGGCAAAGTTGAGGGGATAGCCGACGAAATCTCCCGTAACGAAAATATTTCCGTAAACATCGGCAGTAAGAGAATATGCGGTATCGAATCCTGATTCACCGATCCTTTTAGTCCAGCAATATGCGCCGGTGCCGCTGATTTTCGTAATAAATCCATCCCGGTTTCCGGCGCTGGCTTTATTATCGTTCGAACTCCAGTCTGCTCCGAAGTTTACCGTATCGTTAAAATACCCGGATAGGAACACGTTTCCATTACCATCCGCGGTTATGGAACACGGTTCATCATCACCGGTATCCCCGAAACGCTTTGTCCAACAATAAGCGCCGGTATTGCTGATTTTTGTTACGAACGTATCGAATGAACCGGAACACGATTTATTATCAATACCGCTCCAATCTCCAGCGAAATTGACCGTACCGCTATCGAAATAACCGGTTAAATAAACATTCCCGCTACTATCTGCGGCGAGAGCTTTCCCGTAATCGTTCCCAGAGCCGCCTATCCGGTAAGTCCACCCATACGTTCCGTTGGCGTTGATCTTTGTGATAAAAATATCGTTTAACCCGGCGTTCGTTTTACTGTCCGTTCCGCTCCAATCGGACATGAAGTTCACCGTTTCGCGGAAATACCCGGTTATATATATATTACCGGATACGTCGCATACGATGGAAAGTCCCTCATCGAAAGACGTGCCCCCGATTTGCTTCGTCCAAATGTATGCGCCGGAATTACTGATCTTCGTAATGAAAATATCGGAGCCTCCACCGCCTACGCTTGATTTTATATCGCTTTCGCCCCAGTCCGCGGAGAAGTTGATACTATTCCTGAATTGTCCGGTAACATAAATATTCCCGAATCCGTCGTTTGCGATGTCATAAGCATAATCTTCACCTATACCCCCGATTTTTCGTGTCCAGTAATAACCGGAAGTACACACGATTTCTATCGGGGCGCCGGTGTTTGTTTTCCCGTTATCGGTAATCGCGCGGGCGGAGATATAATTTGTCCCGCTGATGAGCAGTAATTCGTTCGACCATGATGCGGTACCCGATGCGTTGCTCCATATCCCGCCGTTCAGCCGAACCTGAACCAAAGAAATAGCATACGGGGCCGGCACGGATGCCGTTCCATATAATACTATATTCGGGGAGTTCGTCTGCGAGTGGTTCGCGGGTGAAATAATACTGACAAGGGGCAGGGTGTACTTGACAATTTTCCACTGTGAGAGGGTTCCATTTGTTTTTCCGCTGTCGGTAATAGCGCGGGCGAAGAAGAAGTTCGTTCCCTCGACAAGGGGTTGCAATATCGACCAGTTCGTTGTCCCGGTCGCGGAGTTCCATGTTCCGCCGTTCGTTTTTACCTGTACCGAGGTCACGTGGTACGGTCCGGGTACGCTCGATGTCCCCGAAATGGAAATCGTAGGGATATTTGTAGATGAATTGTTGGCTGGAAGGGAAATTCCAATCGAAGGATAAGTCGCTTTTATGACCTTCCACACCGTCGAGGTATTAGTCTTTCCGTTGTCAGCGATTGCACGGGCATAGATGGTGTTTGTTCCTTCTATGAGAAGCAAATTGTTT
>MIBD01000159.1:12193-12943 GCA_001829395.1 Spirochaetes bacterium GWF1_49_6
AGCCGGGTTCCATGACCCGCTATTTAACTGTACCTCAACTAAAGTAACAACATTCGGTAAATCTATTATGGTTGTGCCGGAAAGCGGGACGTTGGGGTTGGTGACCAAAGAACCGTTGGCGGGAGAAGAAATTATTATGGAGGGGGTGTTTACACGGTTTACCCATACCGACTTCGGATCGCACACATTACCGCTATTATCCTCCGCTGTTACGGTATTGGTATGTATTCCGTAAATAGCGTTGGAAATATTCGCGGTCCATGTATCACCTGTGAGGATTACCGGGACGGGTGTACCGTCGTTAAAAACACTCACCTTCCTGACTCCCGAGCTGTCGTCCAACACTGTACCGCTGATTTGGTACAGCAGCCCTACCTCCGTTCCGTTCGACGGGGAGTTGATAGTAATTACCGGGGAAGAGATATCCTTCGGTTTATCGTCGAGTATTTTTGTAATATCGCTAGGTTCAAGTAGTTCCTGGAATAAAGTGCATCCCCCAATGAATAGAATGATAACGGCTCCGATAATCGCCCCTTTCTTTTTCATCGCCCCGCTCCTAAAAATAAAAAAATACTCCACGTTATTATACCATAAGCAAGTGAAAATGATGTTAAGAATGTAATATTTTTTTGTTATAATAATGCGTATGTATAAATAATATTTCGGAATAATGTGGATTGGCGGGTTCAAGGGAAAAGTGCAACAGTGTAACGTAGAATAATTGAAAGATGGACGTTCTCCGTGGTATGA
>MIBD01000160.1:0-1297 GCA_001829395.1 Spirochaetes bacterium GWF1_49_6
AGAAGGCGGGGAAACTTGACAGCGCGAAAGCGAAATATAGCAAGGTGATCACAGATTACCCGTTGTCTGATTATGTACAGGGCGGTATGACCGGTTATGGGAATATAGTCGCGAAGCAGGAGCAGGGCAAGTCCGCCGGGACGGTCGATTTGACCGAGATGAAGAAAGCGCAGAATAAGGACGCGAAAGACCTGTATGCGAAGGCCTCCGCCGACGAGAAAGGGTCGAAATACGGCAGCGCGAAGGAAAAATATGCCCAGATTATCACCAGTTACCCGCTCTCTGATTATGTCGAGGGTAGTGTCAACGGTATCGAACGGGTGGTAGCCCTCGAGGAAAAATCGAAGTCAACCGGTGCGGTCGACCTCACGAAGATCAAGAGCGACCAGAACGCGGCGGCTAAGTCCATCTTTACCCAAGCAGGGCAGAGCGAGAACGCGAAGAATTATACCGATGCCAAAACGAAATATATCGGCGTCATCACCGCATACCCGTTATCCGACTATGTAAAAGATAGCGTGGACGGCCTCGAACGGGTTGTTCTGATCGAAGGCGCCAAGAGCGCGGGGTTGAGTATTGCCGAACTCAAGGCTCAGCATAATAAGTCCGCGAAGGAAGAATTCGCTAAAGCGGAAGATTTCTTGAAAAAGAATGATTTCGTAAAAGCAAAACAAAGCCTCATAGCTATAATGACACAGTACCCGCTTTCCGATTATATAGATAAAAGTATTGAAAAATTAGAATTTGTCGTCATCCAGCAGAATAAGGAGACGCAGCAGCAGAACAAGGTACAGGAAGAGAATTATCTTGAGAAGGCGATCGGTCGCGTGATCGATGCGGTCGGGAATGAAATTATTCTCGATGTATATAAAGGAAAGTCGCTTACTGTCGGACAATCGATATTTATCTACCGCAAAGATGAAAAAGGCGGTATAATCTATATCGGTGAGGCCGCTGTATCGGTTGTGTCGCCGATTATGTCTAAAGCAAAGGTTGTGAAGAAGAATGAACCGATAAAAGTCGGCGATATACTGTATAGAAAGTGAGGCCCCCGTGAAAATCAGAGGAAAAATACGTTACAAAATACTTTTAGTGGTCATACCGATTCTTATTCTGACAGCGGCGTTTCTGGGCGTCACGTCCTATTTTTCCGCTAAGAACGGTATTACCGGAATAGCGAAAGAGTTTCTGGGGTTTAAATTACAGGATATCTATAAGTATACCGCCCAGCAGAATAATTTCGTAAAAAACATGGATCTTACCAGTGATCCGACAATATTTATCAATACGAAAAAAT
>MIBD01000160.1:1339-3679 GCA_001829395.1 Spirochaetes bacterium GWF1_49_6
GGGGGTTTGTCGGCGTCACGATGAGCAACAGTCTGGAGATTAATACCGTATCGAATTTTAACGCCGAAGATGCAACGAATTTGGTCGCGAAATTCGAAGGAAAGACCAGCGGATGGGTTGAGTTCGATTCGCGGGGTAAGCAATGGGTAGGGGTGTTTATCGATTTTTCCGATTGGAATTTAGTCTTTACCATCCTCGAGGCGCGAAATACTTTCTATAAGAACGTGAATGAAATCGTCGATTTCCTCGTCATCATCCTATCGGCAAGTCTGGTCATATCGACCGTCCTGCTGTTATTCTTCATCGCGCGTATTACTTCGCCCATTAACCGGTTTGTCAACACGATCCAGGATATTACGTCGAACATGGACTTGACCAAGCGTGTAAAAATATTCTACCCGGACGAAATAGGGGTGTTGGGTTTCTATTTTAATAACATGATCGCGGAACTCGAGGGCGCGTATAACCAGATCAAGAACTACGCGTACCAGACGGTATTGGCGAAAAAACGTGAAGAAAGGATACGTTTCATATTCCAGAAATTTGTGCCGCAGGAAGTCATCAACCAGGTATTGAACCTCGCATCCGATTCGATGCTGATCGGCGCGCGCCAGAAAGTCAGCGTATTCTTCTCGGATATCCGCGGATTTACGACTATATCGGAAAGCCTGAAACCTGAGGAGTTGGTCTTATCGCTGAACTCCTATTTCGATAAAATGGTACGTATTATTATCAGCCATCACGGTACGGTCGATAAGTTTATCGGCGACGCTATCATGGCGATATTCGGGGCGCCGCTAGTCCGTCCCGACGATGCTGAGAGCGCGGTGTATTCCGCTATTCAGAATACCGATGCGTTGGAGGAGTTTAACCAGGGACAGCGCGCGACCGGGAAAATCGAATTCCATATCGGAGTGGGGATTAATACCGGAGACGTGATTGTCGGAAATATCGGGTCGGAGCAAAAGATCGACTACACGGTTATCGGCGACACGGTCAACCTCGCGTCTCGTCTGGAAGGATTAACCAAGATGTACCATGTCCCGATTGTCATCAGCGAATTCACGAAGGATGAGATACCCGCCGGGAAGTTCTATTTCCGCGAGCTGGATACTGTTCGTGTAAAAGGGAAAAACAAGCCTGTCAAGATATATTGTCCCTACATGCCGGAAACGGCGAATCCGAAAATGGAATACTTAAAAAAATTCAACGAAACCCTCAATATGTATTATAACGGGAATTTTGCGGATGCGAAAACGAATTTTGACAGACTTTTTCAGGAAAGGCCGGAAGACGAGATTTGCCAGTTGTATATCGAACGCTGCGAATACTTGATTAAGAACCCTCCCAAGGAATGGGAAGGCGTCGAAACCATGCATACCAAGTAAGGGGAACGGAATGGCCGAAATATTGTGGACGGAGGAGTTTTTTAACAACACCGTCAAGAAAGTCGATAAAGAAGAGCTTTTTAAGCGGTTGAAGGCTGAAACCAGCGAAGAAGAAATGCACCAGGTTGAATTGAATAAAGACTATCCCCTTTTTAAAGACCTGTTCGGAGTAAAAATCGAATACGGTATGTTACGCGTACAGCGTATTATAATGGAGGATGTGTTAAAGCTCCTCAGCAGTTTCGTCAAGGTGATAAAAGCGGGTTCCAAACACCGTTTCGAGCCCATCAATAACATAGAGGGTATTGAGTTTATTGCGCATCGTTTCGGTCTGGAACATCCCGATAAAGTGGCTATCGAGGGATATATCCTGAATAAAGAATTAGTTCATTATTTCGAGAGTCCCGAGTATTCCTATATTATGCTGAAGTACAAGGATAATCCTGAGAATATTTTTTATATCTATAAGTTTTATTTTACCACGATCAAAGACGGCCTTTTCCTGGTGATCGAGAAAAATATCTAATCAGATGTCATACCCGCCTAGTTGAGTCTTGTAGCTATCGTTCCAAATCTGCACCAAACGGTTACGGAATAATTCATCGATCTGAGGCGAACTGTAGCGGATAGTTCTGAGACGCGGGTCGTTTTGCAGGCCGTCGTTCGTGATGGATAGATCGTTCAGGAAGTCAATGTCGCCCTCGAACCCGAAGTAATCGCGGGTCTCGTTCGTATCGAAGATAAAATAACATTCCCTGATGCCCGCCCATTTTACCGCATGATAGCACATCATGCACGGGAAATGACTGGTCAGGAGGATGCTCCCGGGGAGATGAATTATTCCCGCCGCGGTAGTCGCGCATGATAACGCCTCGACCTCCGCATGACGCGATACGTCCATACTGCCGAGAACGTTATTCGTACCGATAGCGGTCAGTACTCCGTCGCTGAC
>MIBD01000160.1:3857-5039 GCA_001829395.1 Spirochaetes bacterium GWF1_49_6
AACTTCTCGGTACCGATGAATTTCCATAGGCGTATCATATAGATACTGTCGATGATATGCTGTTTCGATGTGTGAACCATGACCTGATTTTTGGAATGCACCGCTTTGGCAGATTTTTGATCGGTATAATTCGCGAGGATGGTTTCGGCCCCGTCGCATACGAGGATAAATTCTGACGGGATGATTCCTTCGAATGTAAAGGACTTGTGGAGGTTATACGAATAGAGGGTGATTTCACGGGCATCCAATGTATAATAAGAAAAGACGTCGATTTTTACACCGTCGTGGAGTTTTTTATGCAGGGCTTCGCTGATCGGGTCGAAGTTTTCCTGAAGCTGCACGCAGAGATAAATCTCGGTCTCCGCGCGTTCGATCATGGAAATAATGGAATTACGGATATTTTTCTGGCCGAGGATATTCCAGAAATAATCGGATTCATCCGCGACAAGGAACCGGCTGAGCATCGCGGCGATATTTCCACGGGCGACCGTAAAGTCGGTCTCGATATTGCGGAGGAATTCCTCTATTTCGACGGGGATATAGGTATCGGGATTGGATTTAACAATCCGGGCGCCGCCCTTTTCAACCAGACGCCCCAGCATCTCGTAGACAACCGGACGGAGGATACCGCTGATTTTAGACAACTGGTACCCCGTAATGGGATGGTTTTCCAGCAGGGCGAGATAGACACGGGCCTCGTTCGGACTCAGCCCAAGGTTTTCAAAGCTCTCGATAATTTCGATATGCTCGGTAAGCCCCAAAAGTTTCTCCTGAAACCTACTTTTTTTTATACTCGAATATTCCGCTTCCGCCGCCCTGCATGCTCATCGTTTCTTTAGCGACATCCACGATAATTTTCAAAGCGTTCATCTTGGTTTTTCCCTGGAGCAGGATGGGGTTCCCGGTCAGTATCATCGATTCGCTTTTAAAGTCGTAAACCCCCCATTTCGAAAAGGCCTTTTTATCCCCGGTAATGATGACCACATTTCCAAGCAGGTTGGCTTTTTCCTCGTCGTCGTACTTTTCCATAACGGTGGAATAGGCCTTGATGTTGTTCTTTTTAAACTCGATAACCGGATTGTCGCTGATACGTGAGTATCCCAGCGCCTCGTAGTAATCGAGTTTACCGGATTTTATCAGGTAATTATCGTTGGTATTCTCTATCACGACGTTTCCGGTGGC
>MIBD01000161.1:0-847 GCA_001829395.1 Spirochaetes bacterium GWF1_49_6
CTTCGTACTTATCCTTTTTCGGCAGTACTGCGTAGTAGTATTCCCCGGGCTCATCGAGACGGTCGAAATAGGAGGGCATCTTATAGTTATTCTGGAACTGCCCCCCCTCGGTCTCCAACATCGCGATCACCTTCGAGTAGTTCAGAATACCGGGGGACGATATCGGCTGGAGGTTGTTCCGGTAGATCACGAATTGCTGTTTCTTGACGGAACTCAGCCAGTCCAGCTTCACCTTATTCGTATTATAAAGTAACAGCGAGATCGCGGTAATTTCTATTTTCGGTTCGGCGGGTTTGATTACGTTGGTATTCGTGGGAATTAACGGTATATCCACCGTTACCGGGAATATTGTCAGGTTTATCCCGATCAGAAGATCGTCGAGAGTAATCGGAGTTACTTCCGGGAGAACCAGGTAATAATAGTCGCCTGATTTATCGACCTTATCGTAATAAGGGGGAAAGCGGAAAAGTTCCTGATCCTGCTCTCCCTTAATATCGAGAATAGATATGAGTTTGGCGTTACTCAGCGCGCTCAGGGATTTGATCGGGCCGGTATCGCTGCGGTAGATGAGGAATTTACCGTTCAGAGTATTCGCGGACCATTGAAGTCGCACCTTATTGGTCTGGAGGACTTTCGTATCGAGTCCGCAGGTATAAATACTTTCCGCGAAGAGCGCGCAGGGAAGCAGGAGCAAAATCAGCAGGAATCTTTTCAAAAAAATCTCCCGTTATTTGTCACTGCGAGCATCTCTAACGTTAACGATAAGAGATATACCGATTGCGAAGCAGTCTATAAGAATACCCATCTAAAATAGATTACTTCGTAAATCCGGTGAATTTACTCGTAA
>MIBD01000161.1:912-1946 GCA_001829395.1 Spirochaetes bacterium GWF1_49_6
TGAAATTCCTGAAAAATACGCACATTTCTGTGTGTAATCGGCGCACAAGAGGTGTCAAATTCCGTATTTGCGTGCAATTTCCTTCGGATAAAAACAGGCGAGTGTTTGAGAACGGACGTAATTACGGAGTTCCGCAAGCGTTTTTAGGGTGTTCCGCACAGGGTTCAGAGACCTTAATTCCCGCTTTAGCATAAAGTTCCGCGAAAAAAATGTTCATTAGAAAAGTTCCTAAAACTACTGCTATTGTGTATAATAAGAACTAACCAAATTCAATAGGAATCAAGATGAACATCCGGGAACGAATAGAAAAAAGAGAAAAAGATACTCTGCAGCCGAAAGCCTCATTTAGTATATCCACTCGCGGAAGGAAAATCAAAGAAGAGAAGGATTCCCTGCGTACCGAATATATGCGCGACAGAGACCGTATCATTCACGCGGAATCGTTCAGAAGGCTCAAGCATAAGACGCAGGTATTTCTCGCGCCGCGTAACGAGGAATTCAGGACGCGTCTCACTCATACTCTCGAGGTATCCCAGATAGCAAGGACAATATCGCGCGCACTCGATCTTAACGAGGACCTTACCGAAGCGATAGCGTTGGGACATGACGTAGGACATACTCCATTCGGACACGCGGGGGAAGATGTTATCAGGGAAATCGCCTATCCCGATTTTAAGCATTCCATGCAAAGCGTCCGGGTACTGGAAAGTATCGAGAAAAAAGGCAAAGGGCTTAATCTTACATTCGAGGTATTGGACGGTATCGAGAAACATTCCAAGACGGGAAATATCGAGATCATGCCTGAAAGTAACAATGAGTTCAGCGAAACTATAGAAGGAGAGATAGTCCGGGTATCCGATATTATCGCATACGTCAATCACGATATAGACGACGCTATCACATCGGGAATATTGAAAGAGAAAGACCTGCCGAAGGATTCAATCGACGTATTAGGGAAATCCCATGCGGATAGAATCAACGCGATGGTGCATGACGTAATCGGGCAAAGCGCCGATAAAGAACATATCTCGATG
>MIBD01000161.1:1970-5188 GCA_001829395.1 Spirochaetes bacterium GWF1_49_6
AAAAAACTGCGTAATTTCTTATTCGAGCAGGTATATCAGCATCCGCGAATAGAGAAAGAAATGATAAAAGCGAAAAAGATACTTCTGGAATTATTTGAATTATTTACAAAAGATATAGATATTATCTATGAGGCCATGCCGTTTTTTAGAAAAAAAGATGACGATAAAAAAAGAATTGTCGTCGATTATATAGCGCTGATGACGGACTACGAGGCGATGAGATTATATTACCGTTACTATATACCGAAATCGTTTTTCATTTCGGAGCAAATATGAACCCCATTTTGGGTTTGACCGCGTTTTCAATCGGAACACTAATAGTACTTCTTCTTATTGTCTATATAAAAGATATGGTAAGATTTATATTTACCGTACAGGACTTTTTTAAGAACTTCCTATCGATAGATAAAAGTTCGAGTGATTTTACTTCGGGACTATTCAACTATATGATTCAGGCCATCCGGGTGCATTTCCGCGCGGAACTCAGCATGATGTTCTTCATCGACTCGAATCATTGCGGACTGCGGTATTTCTCCATTACCGAAGGCAAGATGAAATTCCTGCGCGACAGCATGGATTTAACGGATTTCGATGTTGACGATACGCTTAGGCGCCAGATTATGACGGGCGATCTCAGGATTATCAGGACGATCTACCCTCACGTATTCTATAAAGGATTCTCGCGCTACAAGAATATCCTGAAAAAAGCGCTGGTTATCCCGATCGTACAGGATAAAGTCCCCGTAGCTTTCTTTATTATCTGTTTCCCTAATGTTGTCAATTATCTCCGCGCGTGGAAGATGGATATCTTCTATAAGAAACAGCTTAATAATATCATCCTCGACATGATCTCGGTCGGGCGAACCCGTGAGCAGAATATATTTTCCATAATGATGGAGAATATCCGTGATTATGCGTTTATCACCGCGGATAACTCCATGAAGATTACGACATGGAATAAGGGGTCGGAACTGATGTTCGGGTACGACTCCAACGAGATGATCGGGCGAAAGTTCGAGTTCCTGATTTCGGAGGAAAGTCTCGAGGATTTCGAACGCGCGGTAAATATATCGATGCGTAAAGAAGAGACCAAGATGAAAATACTTATCCTCGATTATAATAAAACCAACCTCACCTGTGAAATTCTCCTCAAGCAGATTAAGATGAACGATACGGTGATGGGATTTTATATCCTGATAAAGGATGTGAGTAAGGACGAGGTCCTGAAGAACAATATGAAAAACAAGTCCATTATCAATAGAAGTATCGTCGAGAACGCCCGCGACGGGATTATCCTGCTGAACCGCGACGATAAAATCATCTATTTTAACGAGAGGCTGAAGAATATCGCGGAGGCGAATATCGCGTTTTTGGGGATGGATATCGCTAACGTGTTCTCACGGCAGTATAATACCGAGATCAAGAAGAAAATTGACGAACTGAAGAAGAATAAGATCGATTTTAATTTCATTGACGTAAATATCGGTGAATTCTGGTATAATATCCGTTTCTTCCCGATCAAGAGCGATGAGGGCGGATACCAGGGAGTCATTATTTTCTTTATCGACAACACGATCCGTATGAAGACGCGAAAGGAGCTCGAGGAGAAAAAGGAGCAATTGGAGAACCTGAACCGGAGTTTCCTCGAACACCTGAACGCCGCGAGATTGATGCAGAAAAACCTTGTCCCGAAAACTCTGCCGAAAAACAAACATATCCGTTTCGAAAGCATCTATTACCTATCCGACGAGATCGGCGGCGATTTTTTCTATGTAGAGGAGCTGAAAATCGAACGGACAAACTTTTATCTGGTGCTGGTCGCCGATGTTTCAGGCCACGGGGTCGCCGCGTCGATGTTCTCCGTACTGGTGAAGGATACTTATAACGACTTTAAGAAATCATGCCGGACGAAGGAAGACCTCGTCCCGTCGGAATTCCTGAAAGTATTCAATAAGAAAATAGTCGAACTCGATATCGAGATGAAAAAGTTTATCACTGTTTTCTTCTCTATTATAGATACGACGAATAAGAAGGTGATGTTCAGCTCGGCGGGCCATCCGAGTATGGTGGCAATCCGCAATAGCGATATGATCCAGTTCTACGGGATAAAAAACTCCCCGCCTATCGGGGTTTTCGAGAATTACGCGTATAAAGACGACAGTATGGAGATAGAATCCGGCGATAAACTCTTATTCTACACCGACGGCCTGCTTGAGGTATTCGCGTCCGAGGATTCCTATGTCTCCTACTTTAATAACTTCATCCTGCAGAATAAAGGACTGAGTATCGCCCAAATCAAAGCCGAGATGGATAAACAGATCGCGGTCGTTTTCGAGAAAACGCATTTTTACCAGGATGATATCACCGTTATCCTATGCCAAGTTCTATAGAGGGTATTTATGGAACGTGATTTCTTAGATAAGGTCGAAAAAAGGACGCTTGAGCTGACCGATGACGATTTCCGGGCGATTCACGATTACTATCGCGCCGAAAACCGCGGGTTTCGCAGGCTGATGAAAAAGACCCTCCAAAGGGTTCGTTCCCGGCAGGATTTGCCGATCCTCAACCATCTCTACCAGAACCTGACCGAGGAGATCAACGATATCTCACCATTCCTCGCCCATGACTTCAACAAGATATTCCGTTCGATGATGGATTGGGGTTTCTATAAGGGCCTCGCCGATATGGACAGTCTGGTCGCCGCGTGCGGGAACCCCCAGCTTCTGGAGCTTCTCAAGGAGTTCATCACCGTGCGGGCGGACGTGTTCAAGTTCCTGAATAATCTGGAAATCTATAAAATTAAGAAACTAATCCACGATTTGTCCGTCAAATTCAACAACCGCGACGATATTGTAGTGAAGCTCGAGATGGAGCTTTCGCAGGAAGATATGGACTGGATCGATCATCTGGAATGAGGAACCCCGAGTGAAAGAAATCAGCCTCGCGAAAAAAGCCGGGCAGGCTATCAACGATTACGGGATGATTCTCCCGGACGAGCATATCCTCCTAGGGGTCTCCGGCGGGATCGACAGTATCGCGCTCGTATCGTTACTCCAGTACCGGCTGACCCATATCCCGGTATCCTACACTCTTCACCCCATTATGATCGATAAGTTTAACGGGGAGAACCCCGAAGCGAGCCGGGAAATTGAGGCATTAAGGGATTTTCTCCTGAGTAAGACCGGCATCGAATTGGAAGTGATGAATCTCCCATTGAC
>MIBD01000162.1:0-2489 GCA_001829395.1 Spirochaetes bacterium GWF1_49_6
GTTCAACCCTCATCTCCCCGTTAATTTATTATAACACGGAATCATAATAGAATCAGGTTAAGTTTTAATTAATATGCAATATTTTTCAGGTTAATTTCGAGCTATATATAATACTTTCGAAAAAATTTTTAATTTTCGACGGCATCCGATTGAAAAAAAACCTGTTCTATTGTAAAATGATTATCATCTTGGGGAGAGACTATGAAAAAATTCATATTCCTAACAATCATCTCAATTACTTTCGCGGCGGGCTGTTCGGCGCCGGAAGATTTGACGGAGAAGGCGAGAGACTTAGGCGTTTTTCTCTGCGAGGGGTCGTTTACAAACACTCTCTCCGAATTGATTTCCAACAAGAACATTCCGCTTCTCGTCGAAATCGATACGAATATTATATCAGAACTCTACAAATATAGCCAAGAATTCTGGCAAGATTATACCGTGAATGCCTATGAGGGAGATAACGAGCATGGCGACGGGAGCGCGACTCATTACCTGATTCTCAAGAGCAAAGACCGTGAAATTATGGATATCCGCCTGCGTTACGACACCTCGCTGAAAAAATTCTATATTCTCAACTTTACGTCCTATTTAGATTATTAGATTACCGCCCGTGTCAATATCTGATCCTTATCCGTTCCCGCGATACGTATCCCTCGGCAAATATGAATCCTGAATTCCGACTATATTCGCTTATTTTTATGCATTTTTTATCAAAACCGTTATAATTGTCTATATAAAACCCGGGGTTTCTCAATGAAAAAAACTATCGCTCTAGGTCTCTTTACCATGTTGATACTTTCATGCGGCGGGGGGAAGTACGGCGTCATCAATAAGTCCGGCGAGTACCTGATACCGCCCCGTTTCGATGAGATATGGGCGTTCAGCGAAAATATGGCGGTCGTGCGTACCGGCGAAAAATTCGGCTATATCGATTCCAACGGCTTACTGGTCGTCCCGCCATTTTACAGTATGGCCGCCTCTTTCTCCGACGGCCTCGCCCCGGTCGAATTATCCAACCGCATCCTGTATATCGATAAGACCGGGAAAGTGGTTATCTCCGGGCTGTTCACCGAGGCTTACGGGTTCCGTGAGGGATTCGCCGTAATAAAAGAGGGAATGAAATATGCGTATATCGATAAAAAAGGAAACTACCTCGTCAAGCCGTTCTTCCTCTTCGCCGACGGGTTTTCGGACGGACTGGCTCTGGCGGGATACCCCGCGGAAAAGACTCTCGGAAATATCGGCGGGAAGATGATTTTCGGGTATATCGATAAGACCGGGAAAATTGCTCTCAGCCTCAATCACCTCGCGAGGGAGCCGAAAGAAATCTTCACCGCCCTTCTCGCTAAAATAGAAAACGTGCATCTCACGGTTCAGGGAAACCCCTTATTAGGAAAGGATAAAAGCCTGAAGAGCATCATCGCGCTGATGAAATCCGCAGACGTATCCGAACGGCAATTATGCGCATGGGCGCTCGGAGAATATAAGACTTCGGACGGGGAGAGGGCGCTCACGGCCGGCCTGACCGATACTGACCCGTTGGTGCGCTTTTTATCCGCGTGGGCGCTCGGCCAGATCCGCGCCGACGATTCGGTGCCCGCATTGTGCGCGTTATTCAAGGACCCCGATAAACAGGTACGTCTGATGGCGATACGCGCGCTCAGCCTGATCGACGGCGATCTGTCGCTTGTCCCGCTGACCTCGCTCCTTCAGGATACCGACCAGGATATCCGTCATTGCGCCCAATGGGCGATCCAGCAATTAACGGTTATCAAGGGGGGTAAATTCTCCGAAGGTAAGGCGGTAATCCAGATAGGCGATTTGTTCGGGTATATCGACCGGAACGGGAATATCGTTATCCCGCCCAAGTATACCGAGGCCTATCCGTACCTCAATCATCACGCCATCGTCAAGAAGGGCGGAAAATATGGGTTCGTGTCCCTATCCGGCATGCCAGTGGGGGGATTCTTTTTCGATAAAGCCCTTCCGTTCTCGGGCGGGGTCGCTGTAGTGCAGAGCAACGAACTGTACGGGATGATGAACACCAACGGCGTGATCGTGCTCAAACCCTCGCTGGACGAACTCTTCACGCAGTCGGAGGGGTTGTCCGTATTCGCAATCTCCAACCGTTTCGGGTATATCGATAATAACGGGCAGATCGTGATGAAGCCGATTTTGGAGAACGCCGGAACCTGTGTCGGCGGGTTAGCGCCTGTTAAGGGTAAAGGCATGTACGGTTATATGGATAAATCGGGCCAGTTGAAGATACCGTTCGCGTATGAGGAAGCGTACCCGTTCAAAGGGGGTCTGGCGCCGGTGAAGTCGGAGGGAAAGTGGGGCTATATCGATACCAACGGGTTATTTATCATCCCGCCGGTCTATATCGACGCCTATCCGTTCACAGGGCTGGTCGCGCCGGTCAAGGGACCGTAGAAAACGTATGGGGGTGGGGTTATGTTCGATTTTTTAAAGAAAAGAGAAGCTATTCT
>MIBD01000162.1:2516-7531 GCA_001829395.1 Spirochaetes bacterium GWF1_49_6
CCAATATCTTTGTCAAACGGGACGACCTGACGGGAACCGGGCTATCCGGGAATAAAATCCGTAAGCTGGAGTACCATTTGTTCAAGGCGCGGGCTGAGGGCGCGGACTGCATGATAACATGCGGGGGTATCCAGTCCAATCACGCGCGCGCGGCGGCGGTGCTTTGCCGACGCGTCGGGTGGCACCCGGTGCTGATACTCGGCGGGACCGACCCCGGCGCGGGTTACCAGGGGAATCTCCTGCTCGATAAACTTCTCGACGCGGAGATACGCTGGGTGGACGATCACGACCTATTCCATAATAGCGGCGCCCTGATCGCCGAGACCGCCGAAGCGATGCGAAAGAAGGGATATACGCCGTATGTGATGCCGATGGGCGGTACGGATACGGTCGGGCTGAACGGGTATATCGCGGCGGGCCTCGAAATCCGCGAGCAGGAGAAGCAGATGCATACCTCATTCGACGCGGTTTTCTGCGCGGTGGGCACAGGGGGAACTCTCGGCGGGCTGATCCTCTTTAAGGAATTGATCGACTGGAAAGTCAGGCTATACGGCGTCAATGTTATGCTCGACGCGAAGTATTTCCGCGAGCGTATCGACTCACTGGTGCGGGATTATATCGCCGAACATCGTCTCACGCTCCCCCATCACACGGATCTCATCCAGATGGTGGACGGGTTTGTCGGGCCGGGGTACGCGAAAACCACGCCGGAGGGTGTCGAGCTGATTAAGCGGATCGCGCGGCTGGAAGGGATATTCCTCGACCCCGTCTATACCGGTAAGGCGTTCCAGGGGATGATAAAAATGATCGAGGACGGCGGGTTCGCGCAGAAATCGAATATCCTTTTCCTGCATACCGGGGGAATATTCGGCTTGTTCGCGCAGGCGGAGGATTTATTCCCCGGGGTCAAACCCTCTAAATAGACTGGAAGAACGTGAGGAGGCTTGTCCTCTTTTCCTTAATATCCTAATGGTGAACAGAGGGTTATTAGAAGTGACCGTTATTTACTCTGATAAACTTAGGAGGACACGATGATTAAATTTTTGTTATCGATGGCGGTGTTTTTATCGGTATCGTTCATGGGATGCGGGAACAGCGGCGGCGCGAATGCGGCTACCAATTCCGCCCCCGCCGTAGTAGAACAAGCGGCTCCATCTACCGGGAAGATGCTTTTTATTTATGCCTCGTCCGGCCTGAATATGCGGAAAACCCCCAGCATCGAGGGGGAGAAGCTCACGAAAGTCCCTTACGGCGCGGCGGTGGAAGTACTGGAGGATAAGTCCGCTCCGGTTACGATGACCTACGAGGGTCTCAAGGGTAAATGGCTTTATGTAAAATACGGCGCGGATAAGGGATATGTGTTCGAGGGATTTATGGGGCGTCTGTCGGTTCCCCAGCCCGGCATGGAATTCACGGAGTATTTTAAAAAGAACTTTGCACCGTTAAAGAAAACTGTCACTAATAACTTTCAGCCTGCCGGAGAAGACGACGGGTATGAACTGGATGTTACTTTCTTCTATGACAAGGGGATTGTAATCAGGAAATACGCGTATTTCGAGGGCGGAGACGATACGGTCACTATTCCCGATATGACCGTTCAGGAAGCGTTCGTATTCCTAAAAGTATTCAATCTGCCCGCGCTTAAAAACGTCACTTTCCCGCAGAAAGGTTATGATAAAACATTCGACGACGGTTCTTTCTGCACGGTAACTGTCCAGAAGGAAAAGGGCGAGATAACTGTTATCAATATCAGTATCGCTCTAGAATTTGTCCAGATTAAAAAATTGGAAGGCAATAAAGTGAGTATTACGGTCGGCCACGGAGCATAACGTTAATCCGTAAAATCTAACAATATACCCGGGTACTTGATAGTATCCGGGTTTTTTATTGACCGCTTCACTACTTCATCGTCTTCGCCATCCATGACTCCCGTCGATGCTTCTCCCGTCCATGGGAGTCGTCGCAGTGACTATTTTCTAGATGGATTGGAAAAACGTCAATAATCCTTCGGGCTTCCGGGTTTTCGCGAGTTCCAGCAGCCGGCGGAATCCCGCGATATGCGGAAGGCCGCGGTTGACCTCGAGCATCGTATCGATCGCGCTGACCTCGGCGTAATAGTGGCAGATTTTCGCGTACTCGTACTCGATATAGATCGCCATCCCCTCCCGAAGCTCGATATTCTCATAATCCTTTCGCTTCCAATGAAGGTACTGCCATGCGTGCGTCAACTCATGGGTAAGCACGGTCACGAAATATTCCTCCGGATAGTACGGTACGATATATATATTCCCAAGGATATTGGCGTTTTTAACCGGTACGAACAACCCCGCCGTCCGCAGATTCATCCCGCCCGCGTAATTCTGAAGCTCGGAAAATCGCACCAGATGGATGGGAACGTCGCCCGGCAGAAGGAGATTGAAATGGTAGAGGATATTGGACACCACCCGTTGGTAAACCGCCATCGCCTTCTTCGGGGTAATCCCGTGGATATCCCCGCACTTCGGGCATCGTTTGTCCGTATCGGCGGAATGCGGACGTCCGCAGGAGGGACAAAGGGGAGCGGTAATACATTCGGGGCAGTAGAACGACCTGAGATGGGTGAACACGCGCTTCGCGGTCAGTAATTTCCCGCACCCCGCGCAGACAGGGTGAAGCAGACTCGCGTAGCATTCGGGGCAATAATCGAGATTACGCATTTTTTCGGACTGATGTACCCCGCTGATCATCACACGTCCGCACTTCCGGCACACCTTCGCGCAGTCGCCGCAGTAGGTTATCCCGCCGATTTTTACTTTTCCCGGTTCGCCGCCGATTTCCGTTGAACAACACCCGCATTTTTCCATTCGTTTCCCCGCGGATATATTTTCGGGTACGGGCGAATAAAAGTAAAATTTCTTTCTTTTTTCCGCAAATCATGGGATAATATAACGTACGGTTTTACCTGATTGGCAGGCGTACCCGTCAGCGGTCTCCCGCTCGTGCACCCCGTGATGAAACACTTCGATAAGCTCAGCATGACGGGGCGCAGTGTCATCCCGAGCTTTATACCGAGCGAAGTCGAGGTGCTGTCGAGGGATATCCCGGTTTTAGAAAATTAACGAATGGAGAGGTTGAATGACATTCATGGAATTGGCGAAATTCCGGCAGAGTAACAGGAAATATAAAGAAACGCCGGTAGAGCGTGAAAAAATAGAGCGCTGTCTCGAGGCTGCGCGTATCGCGCCGTCCGCGTGCAACTCCCAGCCATGGTACTTTATCGTGATCGACGACCCCCTGCTCCGAAAGAGGGTCGCAAGCGAAACATTCGGCGTGATACTCAATTTCAATCATTTCACGCTTACCGCGCCGGTGATGATAGTCGTAGTTACTGAGCCGTCGAACCTGACCGCGCGTGTCGGCGGGGCTATCAAGAATCGCCCGTACAACCTGATCGATATCGGTATCGCGGCGGAGCATTTCTGCCTTCAGGCCGCTGAGGAAGGCCTGGGGACATGTATGCTGGGATGGTTTAACGAGAAACCGCTCAATAAGCTGTTGAACATCTCCGAGGGGAAAAAAATCGATATGGTCATCACGATGGGGTATCCCTTGGATAAACAACGCGAGAAGACCCGTAAAAAATTAGACGAAATCAGGCATTACAATATAGATAAGTAAAGGGGTTTGAGAAAGGGGGACTTATGGAAAAGCTCGACAGGATTACGGTATCCCCGGAATTCTGCAAGGGTCTGCCGTCTATCCGGGAGACTCATGTCTCGGTCAAGGAAATAGTAAAAATGCTCGTGAGCGGTTCGACACAGCACGATGTGCTCAGAATTTACCCGCAGCTGGAACCGGAGGATATCGAACAGGTAAAACGGATCAAGGAACTGTAAGAACACCGTGTTTCTTCAATTAATAAATATAGCAGGAGCGGGAATTGAAATTCATTACACTAGACAAACAGAATATCGAGTCGGAACATATCTGCTGCGCTTTTTCCGATAAAAAAACCGTCTCCGGTTATGCCGCGAAAAAAGAATACCTTTCCAATCAAATCAACAATGGTTTTATTTTTAAAAAGCTGAATGTAAAACACAAAGTGTTTATCGAGTATATGCCCGCTGAGATCGCATGGCTGCCTGTGGACGCACCCGGTTATATGGCAATTCAATGTTTCTGGGTGGCCGGCCAGTACAAAGACCAAGGTAACGGGAAAGCCCTTCTGGAAGAATGTATCCGCGATTCCAAGAATAAAAACGGAATAATCGTTATTTCCACCTCGAAAAAGAAACCTTTTTTCACCGATAAGTCGTTTTTCCTGAAATATGGTTTTACCGTTTGTGACACCGCCCCGCCCTATTTCGAGCTTTTGGTACTCCGGAATACGGACGCTCCGCTTCCGGTGTTCCGCGACCGAGCGCGACAGGCGAAATGCCCTGAAAGGAACGGGATTGCAGTCTATTACACAAATCGCTGTCCGTTCACCGAATACTACACCGACGAACTGGAGACTGCCGTTAAAGCGAAAGGAATTCCTTTCACCCGTAGAAAGGCGGTATCACTCGGGGAAGCGAAGGATTTCCCCTCTGCGTCCAGTATTTATTCTATTTTTTATAACGGCAAATTCGTCACCCATGAAATCCAGACCGCGGGCAGGTTCGAAAAACTCTGGGCGGGAATCGAGAAGTAAGCTGTCATTTTTCTCATGCCCCGTGAAAAATATCCCCTTCGCTTGTCATTAACTGTTCTTTCCGTTAAAATATACGCACCGATAGTGAAATAAATGAGGAATGAGAGAATTTCACTTGTATATCTAAATATTAGCGAAAAGGAGTACAAATGGACGAGTTCGACCGTATTACCGTTTCTCCGAAATATTGCTCGGGCCAGCCGTCTATCCGCGATACCCGTATCACCCTCAGCGTGATTTTACGGATATTGGCGAACGGTTCATCGGAAAACGACGTACTCACCGCATACCCGGAACTCGAACCGGAGGATATACATCAGGCGAAATTGATCAAGGAGTTATA
>MIBD01000163.1:0-856 GCA_001829395.1 Spirochaetes bacterium GWF1_49_6
AACATAAAAAGGCATTGTTCTTTCTTTCCCCCTCAGGTAAGTCCTTCGGGGACAGGCTGCGAACCCAGAAAGAAAGATGTTCTCCGCCGGAATGACGCTCCCAAGCAGGTGGGCGCGAAACGGGAAACGCCGTAACTCGCCATGAAAGAAATCACTGAAGCAAGATAGAACTTGGCTCGAACAGACGGCGTTTCTGTCCGTTTAGCTGAGTAAAAGTCGCGTCACAGCGGCGGGAAAACAGCCAAATACAAAACTACAAAAGAATTATGCCTTTCGGTTGTTCTGTCCGCGCACTTTAAAGCGCTTCTTACTACCGGGAAATACGATAAAGGGCGTATGTCCGACGTAGGCTCGCTTTCGCTTCTCACGGAACATGCATGCGAGTTACGCCCGAATCGGATTTCCCGGGTTTTCTCGTGAGCTTTATCAGCGCGGCGGCTCTTTCTTTGCTTCATTTCTTTCTGACCGTTCAGAAAGAAATGAAGAATGTCTTTTTTAGGAGTTGCAATGAGTTTTAAAACCGCCCGCTATTCTTATCGACCCAAAATATTTCACACTGATTCCACGGATTGGACGGATTTATGCGGATTTGGATCGGGATAGATAAATCATTACCCGTTTTTTCCTTTAAACCGCGTTAATCCGTGTTATCCGTTTGATCCGCGCGAAAATGGGTGTGGAAATGGCGATGCGATGGAACTTATTTACCCCAGTAGCGCGATCCCCTCGTCGATACTTTTTACCGGCAGTACGGTTATCCCGTCGGGAGGGGCCATCCCCTTCTGCTGGTACGGCACCACCGCGCGCTTGAACCCGAGGCGTTTCGCCTCCGCCAGTCGTTTCTCCATCCTGAACA
>MIBD01000163.1:889-1763 GCA_001829395.1 Spirochaetes bacterium GWF1_49_6
CGAATACGATCGTATCCAGCGATACGGGCTTATCCTTGAGCGACGAATACACCGCGAAAATGACCGCGAGGTCGAGTGCGGGATCGTCGATAGTCAATCCCCCGGTGATATTCACATACAAATCCGACGCGGATAGGTTCGCGCCCAGACGTTTCTCCATAATCGCCGCGAGCATATACAGCCTGTTCAGGTCGATCCCGTCGGCAGCACGGCGCGGATAGGTGAACTGCGACGCGACGCATAACCCCTGTATCTCCACCGGGAACACGCGGTTCCCTTCTATCATCGGGAATACGGATACCCCGTTCACCGCGCCGCTGTGGATGGACGTGAACGCGGTGGAAATATCCTCGATACCCGAAAGCCCGTTCTCCCCCATCGTAAAAAATCCCACCTCCTCGGTAGTAAAGAATCTGTTCTTCAGCGGACGCAGGATACGGTAATACCCGCGCGTGTCGGTCTCGATATAGAGCACGGTATCGACCAGATGCTCGACTATTTTCGGGCCGGCGATATCCCCGCCCTTGGTAATATGGCTCACGAGGAACACCGGGATGCCCAGCCCCTTCGACAGCGAGATCAGCTCATGCGCGCATTCCCGTACCTGCAGGACGCTCCCCGGCAGGGACGCGTAGCGCGGCGAGTAGAGGGTCTGGAGCGAATCGACGAATAGGAAGTCCGGCTTGTCCGACGAGACCCGCGCGATAATACTGTCGAGATTGTTTTCGTTGAAAAGGTACATGGTCTTGGATTGCAGGCCGAGACGGGATGCGCGGGATTTGACCTGCGGGTTCGACTCCTCTCCGTTAACGTAGAACACGGTATGGTTGACGGCGAGCGCTCCGGCGGTCTGGAGGAGCAGGGTGGATTTCCC
>MIBD01000163.1:1811-6792 GCA_001829395.1 Spirochaetes bacterium GWF1_49_6
AGTTCGTCTATTTTAGTAAAGATACGGGAGTTTTCGGAGTATTCGACTTCGCCGATGGGAATAGGATTTATAACGGATGCGGCGGCATGCTGCGCGGGTTCGGACGATTCGATTTCCTCGATGAAGGTATTCCACTCTCCGCACTGCGGGCATTTCCCCAGCCATTTGGAGGTCTTGTACCCGCATTCCCCGCAAACAAATACACTTTTCGATTTAGGCATAGTACGGGTTATTTCCGTTTCTTCTTATCCGCCGGAGCGGGCTCGGCAGCATCGGGGTCGAACTTTTCCTTATCCGCTTCGGACACCTTTTTCTTCTGGGACGGTTTCGCCTCGACTTCCTCTTTTTCCTGCTTTATCGACGCCCCGAAGAGCAGGCGGTAACTCAATAAGCCGATGGCGTACCCTATCACGAGGGTTACGAGGATGATGACGATCACCGGTACGGACTGTGCCTGAAAGAACAGAAAATTCAGCGGCGCGGGAGTCAGGTTTTGCAGGATCAGTATCACCACTACGATAACGAGAAGAAGGATAACGCTTATTTTCACGATAACGGCAGGTTTCATAGACATCTCCCGATTCATTTTTAGTTTCGTCCATATTGTAATGCGTAACGGCATGATTATCAAGTATTTATACCGCCGGAAAGTACGCGGGGAACGGTAAAGATTCTGAATTCTTCGATAGAAAGTGACATATTCCACAAGGTTTTTTGTTTAATAAGCAGTACCCAACCCGATAGGATTGTTTTGTATTCGTATTAAAAAAATGGAGGAACAAGTGAAAAAAATTGCGTGTGTGTTGTTACTCGTGGGGCTGGCGAAAATCAGCCTGTTTTCGGCGGTGCTGAAAATCCATGTGGTCGACGGCCAGAACAAGCCGGTGCCGAACGCGGCGGTTTCTATTATGGAACTGAACCTGTTATTCAATACGTCGGCCGGCCCTGAAATTACGGTCGAGGTGACTAACGGTGTCTATACGATGATCGCCGCCGCCGAGGGCTATCATAAGAAGAAACAGGCGGTCGCGGTGAACGGCGATATGTCGGTCGACCTGGTCATTTCCAGCGGGACGTATAACCTCGGCGAGATCACCGTATACGGCAAGGCCAATAAGGGCGAGGCCATCAGTAAGACGAAAATATCCGGGGAGCAGATCAAAGAGACCACCCAGGGGTTTGTCAACGATGTGGTAAAAACGCTCCAGGCTATGCCGGGTGTCTCGACCAGCGGAAGCAGTTTCGATAGCCGGATGTATATCCAGGGGGGCACCTTCTGGGAAACCATCTCGGCGTTCGATAATATATTCGTCATTTCACCCTATCGTTGGGGCGGTAGAATTTCCATATTTAACCCGCTCTGGGTGGAACATATCGAATTATACACGGCGGCTTTCCCGTCCATGTACGGGCAGGGTCTGTCCGGCGTGATCGACGTAAAAAGCAAGGACGGGAAAACCAACGGTATCGGCGGGATGTTCGATTTCTCCGCCGCGACTATGGAAATTATGCTGGAAGGACCGTTAAGCGATAAGGACTCGTTCCTTTTCGACATCCGCAGGACGTTCTACGATTTTATCGCGAATGGGGGTCAGACCGGTGTCCAGTACCCTTATTTCTGGGACGGATTACTGAAATACACCCACATGTTCAATAAGAACGAAAAGCTCTTTTTCGACTTGTTCGGCTCTATCGAGGGAATGGATATGAAATTGACCGCCGATACCGCGGGGCCTAATCAGGATGGCGGGAGTTTCCATTATGTAACCTATAACCTGATTGCGTCCGCCAATTATTCATCCAAATCGGACGCGGGCGACCAGATCGATCTGTTCGGGGGCTTTACCTATCTCCGGCAGGATATAAACTATTCCCAGGATATATCCATCAAAGTTCAGCAGATCGATAACGAATACTCCGGGCAGGTCGGCGTAAACGGGTATATCAATTCAGCCGAGCATCACAGGATTAAGCTGGGCGGGCTGATCATGGGATTTACCGGCGATCTGGATATGAATATCGACCAGTACATTCTGGACTATGCGATGAACTGGACGAATATATTCAGCAGTCACGAGATGTATTCAAATATCTACCTCTGGTACGGCTCGGCGTATGTGATGGACGATATCGAATTGTTCGATAGTTTTATCGTCCAGGCCGGAGTGAGAGGAGAAATCTTTAAAGCGTCTATCAAGGACGGCGATGCGACCGATGTGCTTTATAATATTAACCCCCTGATAGGGTTGAAATTCGAGATTTCGAAGTATTGGGACATATTCGTGAGGGGTTCCCTCGCGAACCAGTTCCCGACACAGTTGAACAACGTGATGATGAACAATGCAATCAAGGATGTGAAAAACTACCAGACCATCGCGGGCATCGACTTCGAGAATGCGGAGTACTCGTTCCGCGCGGAAGGGTTCTTCAAGCATTATTATAACATTGTCGAACAGGATTTCGCGCTGCAGGTGAATAACGCGGGTATCCGGGACGCCTACGGGTTCGACGTCTATCTCCAGAAGAAGGCGGCGAAGAACGACTGGTTCAACGGATGGGTATCCTATACCTATATCAACGCGCTTGAGAAGATAACCAACCGTTCTCCCGAGAACATGTCCCAGCATTATATGACCCCTCAGGACGAGTGGTTCGTGCCGGACTATGTCAGGAATCACACGGTTTCCGCTATCGCTGAGTTTACCTATCGCACGAACGACACCACCCCAGGCCTCAACTTCCTCAAGGACTGGAAACTCAGCGTCGACATCCGCGTGATGAGCGGTAAGCCTTATACGCCGGTAACCAACTTCTCGACCCTGTCGGTCACCAACGGAGTCGATGTGTATAATAAGTATCTGATGTACTACGGCGCGTATGACAGCGAATGGACGCCCGCGCAGCTGAATATCAGCCTGAAAATATCCATGCCGTACTCCCTGTTCTCACTGCTGGAACTTTTCGGGATACACGATTTCGAGACATCCAGTTACTTCTCGTTCGGTAACCTGCTGAACTGGGACAACATAGTGGATTATACCTATCTCGTTAAGGATAACGCGCTCCAGAAAACGGCGATCAAGGACCTGCCGTTCACGTTCCTCGGCGGGATGCAGATCAAGTTCTAAATAATAGGAAGAGGTAAATAGCGATGAAAAAGAAAGCGATCATAATGCTCGGATTGTTTATAGCGGCGCCCTTAGCGCTCGCCGCGCAGAACGCGGGAGCTGCCACCAATGCGCCGGCCGCGAGTGTCGTCAGTAATAGCGAAGCGGGAGAAAACCCCGCCCCCGCTATGCAGCCGGAAAAATCCAGCTTCAATATCAAGGAGTTCATGGAAATGGGCGGTATCTTCATGTGGCCGCTCCTCATATTCTCCGTACTCGGTATGGCGTACCTGATGGAACGCGCGTTCTTTTATCTCCGCAGGAAAGTCAGCGACGATAAACTTTTCGCGATGTGCAAAAACGGCGGTTCTATCGACGATATCAGGAAGTATATCGATAAAAACCCGTCGCGCCTCGGGGACGTACTCCGCGAGGTACTGCGTCTTTCCGATACCCGGAAATCCATCACGGAGTTGGACGAAGTACTCGAGGCATCGCTCAATATCCATATCCTGAATCTCCAGAAGGGCTTCGTCATCATCAATACGCTGATCAATCTCGCCCCGCTCGTAGGATTTCTCGGGACAGTTTCGGGTATGATATTCGCGTTCCGTACGATCTCGTTCGCCGAGCAGGTATCGGTAAGCCTGGTGGCTAAGGGTATCTACGAGGCGCTGATTACCACCGAGGTGGGACTCGTGATCGCCATCGTCCTCAATTTCTTCTATAGTATGTTCGTGAACAAGGTGGAGAATTTTACCTGTAAGACCATCGACGCGGGCGAGAACCTCATAGAAAAATTGGTGATTTAATATGAAACGGCTAAAAATAGGCGGGAAGCGGGTCAGTACGGAAATACCCACTTCCAGTCAGTCCGATATCGCGTTCCTGCTGATCATCTTTTTCGTGATAACGACATCGTTCGCGCTAAAGACCGGGCTGAAACTCGATATGCCGAAAAAGACCGACACCGTAAAAACAGTCAGTATGGAGCAGATCGACAAGGTGCTGATTACGCAGGACACGTACCTGATTAACGGGAAAAAGACCGGGATGCAGGGGCTGGCCGACGCGATCCTCGCGCTGAACAGGCCGAACCTGCTGATTGAGGTGCGGAAGGGCGTGAAGTACCAGCATGTCCTCGATTTTATCGGGTTGATCCCCGCCTCCGGGGCGAATATCTCGGTAAGGATGGAAAAATGAAACTGCGAAAAGTAGTCTCCCATATCAATATCCCCGTGGCCGCGATGTCGGATATCGCGTTCCTTCTGCTGATCTTCCTGATGGTGGTTTCCGCGCTCGACCAGAGCCAGAAGCTGAAGCTGAACGTCCCGACGGTCGTCCATACCTCGTCGATATCTCAGGATCAGGTATTTACCGTGTTCGTGGACAAGGACGGCTTCTACTACTACAAGGGCGAGGAGAAGGACGTCAACGAGATATCGTTCCTGTACGATAAGCACGCCAGCCTTTTCCCGGACGCTATCCTGCAGGTGGTCGGCGATGTCGACACCGAGTACGACGTGATCGACCTGCTATTGAACACGCTGCGGAAAAACGGGCCTATCGACGCGGCGTTTATCGCCAAGACGAAGAAAGACGAGGAGGCCGCGGATGAGCATTAAATGGCTGATCGGTTCGGCGGTAGTTCATCTCGTGCTCATTTTGGTTTTCCAGATACGGATGGGCAGTAAGGGTTCGCAGCCGGTGGCGATCAATATCATCAGGATACAGGATTTCCAGCCGCAGACGGTGATCGCCGAATCCGCGGGGGATATACAGGAAGTGAAGCAGAAGGTGATCGAGACCAATGTCACGAAGACGCAGAACGTCTATCCCTCCGGCCCGACCAACTTCTACCCGTTCTATATGGT
>MIBD01000164.1:0-438 GCA_001829395.1 Spirochaetes bacterium GWF1_49_6
TAAGGGCGATTCAAAAATAATAAACATGTTTTACATTTATCTTGATAAATAAAAATCATACGCCCAATAGTCATTTTCTTGCACCTTGAAATGGCGGTTTTTAGAAGTGACCATAATATTTTTTGTCAATCGTCTTGCATTTTTTTTCCTTATTATTTAGAATGACTTGTTATGAAATGATTTGATTTCTTATCAGATGATTTTTTATTTAATCCGGCGGTGTGATATGCAAGAAATAAAAGATCAGGGCGATAATAGCTCTATTCATATTTCCTACTGGAAAGATATATTAAAAATCCTATCGATCGGGCTTATTTATTTTTTAGCTCATAAAATTTCTTTCTTGTTCCCCGACACCCAAAAAATACTCGTGGCAATCTGGCCCGCGGGCGGTATTGGACTGGCGGCGCTTCTGCTCAATCCCAAGCGGCTCTGGCC
>MIBD01000164.1:489-4584 GCA_001829395.1 Spirochaetes bacterium GWF1_49_6
GGGACGCCCCCTTCTGAACAGCCTCGGATTTATGACCGCGAACATCCTCGAATCGTTCGGAAGCGCATGGCTGATTACCCTGCTGTGCGGTCAAAAAATCCGGTTCAACCGGATCAGGGAGATATTCGCGTTGATCTTAGCCGCTGCTGTACTTAATTTTTTCACCGGGCTTATCGGCGCGGGTACCGCGGCGTTATCGCAGACCGCTTCGTTTTGGAATTTTCTGGGGTTGTGGTGGATTGGCGACGGACTGGGAATTCTGATCGTTACCCCGCTCATCGTGGCATGGAGCGACTTCAAGGACTTCTCGTTCAAAAAGGACTGGAAATGGATCGTCGAAACAACCATATTTATCGTGATCTGGTGTATCATCAGCTGGATGATCTACGATACGAATAAAACAAATTCCCTGCTACATCCCCAGCCTTACTTCCTTTATTTACTCCTGATCTGGGGAGCCCTCCGCCTAGGCCTGAAAAGCATAACGCTTGCTCTGGCGGCGGGGTTTGTCATAGCGGTTACGAGTAACACGGTGATCGCCGTCCCGTTATTATGGGGAGGGGATACTTTACCCGACCGCCTTATATTAGCGCAAATGTTTTTGGGAGTCGCGTCGTTCGCGGGACTGATGATGGCGGCCAGTATCGAAGAAAAATCGTCCGCTGAAAAATCCGCTCTTCAGGAGCGGGAACGTATTAAAGCTATGGGCGACAATATTCCTAACGGAATGGTATACCAGATCATCAGCGGCAAGGACGGCGGCAAACATTTTGAGTATGTCAGCGCGGGAGTCGAACGGATTAACGGGGTTACCGCCGAAGAGGTGCTGAACGACCCCATGAAACTATATGGCCTGACCGTAAAGGAAGATATTGATAAACTTATCGCCGCCGAAGAGTTAGCCCTGAAGGAGATGAAGCAATTCAACCACATTTTCCGAATAAGAAAACCTGACGGTCAAATTCGCTGGATGGAATTATCTTCTTCTCCGAGCTTGCTGCCGGACGGGCGGATTTTATGGAACGGTATCCAAATGGATGTTACGGAACGTATGAAAACCGAGGAAGCCCTGCGTGAAAACGAGATTATTTTTTCTTCCTTCATGGAGCATAGTCCCGTGTATGTTTTCTTCAAGGATAAAAACATACGGACGCTAAGGTTAAGCAGAAACTACGAACAGATGCTTGGGATGCCCCTCGAAAACGCGCTCGGTAAAAATATGGACGAGTTATTTCCGTCCGATCTCGCTAAGAGCATGGTTGAAGACGATAAAAGGATACTTGAGAAAGGTAAGGTTGTTAAAACTATCGAGGAACTGGCGGGGAAAACTTACGAGACAACGAAATTCCCCGTATTTATCGACGGGAAGCCGAATATGCTTGCAGGATTTACCTTGGATATTACGGAACGGAAACTCACATTAGATGCGCTGAAGAAAAGCGAGGAAAACCTGAATCGCGCCCAATCGGTTGCTCATATCGGAAGCTGGTACCTGGATCTTCTAAAAAACAATCTTATCTGGTCGGATGAAACATATCATATTTTTTCTCTTCCTGTCGGGACGCCGCTCACTTATGAATTATTCTTATCATGTATTTTTCCCGAGGATCGCGAATATGTGGATAAAAGCTGGCTGGCCGCTTTAGCGGGAGCGCCATACGACATCGAACACCGTATATTAAGCGGCGATAATGTGAAATGGGTACGTGAACAGGCGGAATTCGAGTATGACGCTGACGGTAAAAAAATCGGGGGGATCGGGACGGTACAAGATATTACCGAAATTAAACATGCCGACGAGGAAAGGAAAAAGCTCCAGGAACAGCTCCAGCAGGCGATGAAAATGGAGGCGGTCGGACGTCTGGCCGGGGGAATCGCTCATGATTTTAACAACCTTCTCACCGCCATTCAGGGAAATATAGAAATCGCAAAAATGGACCTCCGGCCGCATGACCCGCAGATTCTCCATCTGGATGAAGCGATGAATGCCGTGGACAGCGCGGTGTCCCTGACGCGCCAACTCCTTACTTTTTCACGGAAGCAGGTTATTGAACCGAAAGTCCTGAATCTCAATGACATCATCAATAATCTCAGAAAAATGCTGCATCGTTTGATCGGTGAAAATATAAAAATTCAGTCTATTCTCGAAGATAATCTGTGGTCTGTCAAGGTAGACGCCGGGCAATTCGAACAGGTAATCATTAACCTCGCGATCAATTCCCGCGACGCTATGCCTGATGGGGGAAAATTGATTATCGAGACTGCCAACGTTTTTATAGACGACGAATATTCTAAGACCCACCCGCCGATACAATCCGGGGAATACGTCCTGCTTCAAATCTCCGATACCGGTTGTGGAATGAGCTGTGAGGTAAAAGACCACCTTTTCGAACCGTTCTTTACGACAAAACCAAAGGGATTAGGCACCGGTTTGGGATTGGCGACAATCTTCGGGATAGTCCGTCAAGCTGGGGGTTCTATCGAGGTCTATTCGGAGTCAGGTACGGGAACCGCGTTTAAAATCTACCTCCCTAAATTCGATGAGGCCGCGGTACGGTTAAAAGCGGACGGTTCCGAAACGGATTTACCCGGCGGGAAGGAAACTATCCTGCTGGTCGAGGACGAAGGTAGTGTTCTAAAACTGGCGCTGTCTATCCTCGAACGTTTGGGATACCGAGTGTATTCCGCTTCCAGCGCGGAGGAAGCGTTAATCTTAGCGGAAGGCAGCCGGAACCCTGTCGACCTATTAATTACGGATGTGGTCATGCCGGGGATGAACGGGCGGGAGCTCGCGGATAAGATGGTTAAGATTTACCCTGAGATAAAGATACTTTATACGTCGGGATACCCTGAGAACGTCATCGCGCATCACGGTATGCTGGACGAAGGCCTGAACTTTATCGGGAAACCCTATACCATGTCAACTCTCGCGAAGAAAATCCGCGAGGTGATTGAGAAGGATTCTTCTTCGTAGCTCATTAATTCCTCAATAGGTAATCGCTTCACTACATTACAATAAACCGTAGGGGTAACGATGAAAAGAGAGATAGGATGCTGCGGCGCGTACTGCGTCTGCTGCGCAGACTAACCCCGATGTCGAACTGTTTACAATGATGAAGATATTGCCCGTGATGAAAGTAAAAGTGTCATAGTGAGCACTTGTCCCGCGAATAGCGGGATGTCGAACTATGTCGCAGGCTGTCGCCTTATACCGGTATATACTTTGGTAATGGGGTTAGCCGTACGCATGTGCTGCGTGTACTGCGTCTGCTGCGCAGACTAACATTGGCTATATACAATGTCGCAGGCTGGTACTTCATATTACCGGTCACTATGATAATGGGGTTAGCCCCCACGCAGTGGGCGCAGTACCCCCCTCAGGTGGTTGTATATCCAAATACTTGGCTATATAACACGTCGCAGGCTTGCGCTCTATACTGCAATATGCTTTGGTAATGGGGTTAGCCGTACGCAGTACCGCAGGAATTGCGATTACGGGGGAAATATGTTAAAATAACCCCGCTGTATCGGAGGGGAAAATGCGCCGGATAATTTTTTATATTCCTATCGTAACCATTCTATTTATCGCGGCGGTGTATTCCGCGAACATCCATCCGTCCACGGCCGCCCCCGCCATCCTGCCGGGGATCAAGCCTGAGATGCTGTCGGCGGGATTCTGGATCGGTATAAACCCCTCGCCCGATAAAGTCATCCTCACACCCAAACAGATCAAGAAGCTCAATAATTACATTATCGCGCAGACAGGGGTCGCGTATATCCCGGACTACGGCCCAACCAAAAAAGGAAAAACCGTGAAAAACCTGATATGGGGGAATTTTTATTATATCCTCAACGACATCGGGCCGCTAGTGTCGGCGGGGCAAAAAATCACAATCACGAATCTCCAAGATGTTAAAAAAAATATGAACGCGGAGTCATTCCCCTATAAGGTCAAGCTGAAGTACGGACTCGTGACCGCGATGGCTGATCTCCGGGTCATGCCGACTATGCAGGGTATCTTCAACGAGGCGGAGGAGAATTTCGACCGTCTCCAGCTCAGTCTTGCCGAGGCGGGCACCCCGCTCGCCATCCTGC
>MIBD01000164.1:4656-5044 GCA_001829395.1 Spirochaetes bacterium GWF1_49_6
TGGTCTACTGCTCGCTTACCCAGCTCAAGAATTATATATCGTCCGAACTGTTCCTTGTGGTGACCAGCCCCAAAGCCGACCTATACTGGGATAAGGGATTGACTAAGCCGTTCGAATTCGTCCGTATGGGGACAAGCCTCCCGCTGACCGGCGAGGCGAACGCGTGGGTATGGAAGGTCAAGGTGCCGGTAAAGACCAAGAACGGCGAGTATGATGTCAAGCCCGCGTATATCAAGAAATCGGACGTCCATAAGGGGTATCTCCCCTATACGCCGCGCGTCATCCTCGAACAGGCGTTCCGGCTGCTTTATACTCCCTACGGATGGGGCGATATGTGGGGCGAGCAGGATTGTTCGCGGTTTATCTGGCAGGTGTTCGCGTGCGCGGG
>MIBD01000165.1:0-2032 GCA_001829395.1 Spirochaetes bacterium GWF1_49_6
CGCCGTAATCTCCCTGACGGTAATCGGCTATCCCGCAGATAAAATAAGACCAGAAATATCCGGGGTTCAACCGCTCCGATTCCATGAGGTACTTGACCGCGGCAATATCGTCGCCGGATTTTATACCGCAGAGGCCGAGATAATAAAAGGTTTCCCATGACGCGGGATTGATCGCGGCGCATTGTAAAAAATCCGCCCGCGCTTCGGGAATATGACCGATTTCCATGTAGGTCAATCCGCGGTTGAATAACAATTGGAAATTCGCGCTATCGGACGATAATCCGTTATTAAAATGTTCGATAGCGGAGGTGTAGTCCTTTTTCAGGTGGTAGATCACGCCGGAATAGAAATTTGCGGGCGGTGAATTCGGGTTGATATGAAGCGCGCCGCTGTAAGACTCCAACGCCGCGTCCCAGTTCCCGTGAGAGTATGCGTCGAATCCTTCACGTAATAGCGTAGTCTCGGCGTTCGAGGGTAATTTGGTTTCGTTATGACAGGACGCGAGCAGAAGTAAGAGAATGAGAGGGAGACCCGTTCTCAAGCTCAATTCATCACCTCAGAGGAAAACTTTTTATGGAATCGTCTTTCAGGAATTTCTGCCAGTAATTTTCAAAAAAGTACAGGGCTATATCGGAATAATTATTCTGTTCGCCGGGATAGCTCATCCCGTTGGGGAAAATATTCAGCGCCATCGTCTTGAGAATCTGCTCCTTAGTCTTCCAGAACCCCGTATTGTATACTCCCGCATAGAACTTCACCAGCTCGGATTTGGTCTGTCCCGGTTGTTTTGGGAACACCTGCTCGGCGATTTTCGAGAACAGGACGAGATAACGGATCTGCCAATCGATCTTGGTCATCCGCTCGATACGTTCCTTACGGACGGCCGAGGGATCGTTGGGGAATTTATACACGAATACGGGGCGGTACATTTTCAGTTCGTCATGCGTGTTCAGGTAGTTTTCCATCTGCTCGACAAACGAGGGCTTCATCTGGAATATTCCCACCGAGAAATCGTTCACGCCGCTCCCGAAATTGACGTAAAATACCTCGAGCGTAAAAAGCTCCATACTATCCCGGAAAAGGGAGTAACGGATCAGCTCGGGGAACGCCGCGGGAAGTACCAGTTCCGGGTCGGCTTTCATCTCTTTACTGAGTTTCACGACCTGCGCCTTGATTTCTATCGAGATATTCAGCGCCTTCATAAAATCCTGCCCGAATATTTCGGGGTAGTTTACCGGGGCGGCGAATAAATGGGAGAAACAGGACAGGAGCAATAATAGAAATAGGGTATGTTTCATGTAGTTTATATCTTCCTTTTATCGATCACACGTTTTGCTTTGCCCTGGCTTCGCTCGATAGTTTTAGGTTCGACCAGTTTCACTTCTACCTTGATGCCGAGCTGGACGTAAAGCCTGTCGATCATCAGCTTTTCCAGCGCGACCAGTTTTTTCATCTCGTCGGAAAATACCGCTTCGGTCGCCTCGACCCATACTTCGAGCGTATCGATATTATTCTTACGATCGACCACTATCTGGTAATGCGGCGCGACTCCCTCGATTTTCAGGAGCGCTTCCTCTATCTGCGACGGGAATATATTTACCCCGCGGACTATCAGCATATCGTCGGTACGCCCGCGGATCTTCATAATCCTCGCGGAGGTACGTCCGCACGGGCATGGGGATTCTTCGATATGCGACAGGTCGCGCGTCCTGTAGCGGAATAACGGGAGAGTTTCCTTTTCGAGCGGGGTGATTACCAGTTCGCCGGTTTCCCCTTCTTTCGCCCATTCCCCGGTCTCAGGATCTATCACCTCGACAAAGAATAAGTCTTCGTTGATATGCATCCCGTTCTTTTCAAGGCATTCGCCCGATACGCCGGGGCCGATGATTTCCGATAGCCCGTAATTATCGGTGGCGTCGAAATGGAAGCCTTTTTCAAGCTCGTGACGGATGGATTCGCTCCACGGTTCGGCGCCGAAGAGGCCGTATTTCAGCTTGATGTCTTTATCGGGGTCGATACCCATCTCGTTCAA
>MIBD01000165.1:2188-2288 GCA_001829395.1 Spirochaetes bacterium GWF1_49_6
GGTAAACAGGCCGTATCCGAAGGAAATCTGAGCGATATCGTCGGCGGTAACTCCCGCTGCCGATGCCAGACGAGCGATCGCCTCCGCCCACATCTCCAGA
>MIBD01000165.1:2612-3708 GCA_001829395.1 Spirochaetes bacterium GWF1_49_6
TCTCCCGTTGAAAGTGAATTAGGTAGATTCTAATATAAAAACGGTTTTCTTTCAATCTTTATCGGTAAAAGGTCGCCTCTCTTTTGGGCTCTCTCCGGCAGATGTCGCGGAAACCGCATAGTCCGCATTTATCCTTCGTCTCTAACCCGGTCAACGGGGCGTCCTGTTGGGATTGGTAAAAGGCGGGAATTTCCTGATCGGCGTCGAAATCGCTCTTTACGGTGAACGGCGACAGATTGCCGTTCTCCATCAGCGACGCAAGAAGCGCGATCTCCCGCTGTTTTTTATTCCATTCCGACGGGAAGTCGGCGGATTCCTCCGAAGAGGGGAATACTACTCCGTCTTTCATATCGCTGAACGATAAAATCGAAATATAGTTGAGCTCCTTTACCGCATCCTCTTTCATAATGAGTTTCATAAACGAGGCGGCGTAGAGATAGAGCTGGAACAATCGCAACGGTACCCGCGAATAGTTGGCTGAATACCTGGAGACATTACCGCTCTTATAATCGATAATCCGGTAACTGCTCGCCCCGTCCGCTTGATCGATACGGTCGATTATACCCTGAACCCTGACTTTTTTACCGTGGACATCTATCTCGGAGTTTTCTATACGGAATTCCAGTTTATCCGGCAGATAATTCTCACGGAGTTCCTTCTCGGACATCACGAAATCATGCAAAACCTTCCGGTAGAACTCCACCTCGTAATCGAACACCATACCGCCCGAACGGCTGTTTTTATCGCTTCGTAACGCCAGCCCTATCGCAAGGTCGAGCATCTTGTAATTCGGGAGCTCACCGGGGTCGTCCTTCATGGTGGACGTCACATAATGGAACAGGACCTCATGCAGGAATAGCCCTTTATACTCGTCACGGATAGTGTTTTCAGGATAAGTCTCGGGCTTCAGTTCGAGGAGATATTTGATGAAGAACGCATACCGGCAGTTCCCCATCGTCTCGAGCATGGTGGCGCTGTACCCGTGATCCCGTTGAAACGACTCTATCGCGGTATCGAGACGGGATTTATCATGCAGGATACCCAGCATCCGGGTATCCTGTGAAAAGCCGCCGGATAAAAACGCCTGATTCTCCGC
>MIBD01000165.1:3723-3802 GCA_001829395.1 Spirochaetes bacterium GWF1_49_6
ATAAGCGGCCATATCGTCGGCGTATCGGAGGAAAGGGAGACTCACCCGGAGCTGCTCGCGGAGTTCCGTGGTTAGATAC
>MIBD01000165.1:3899-4813 GCA_001829395.1 Spirochaetes bacterium GWF1_49_6
GTTCGCGGGGCGGTATGCTGAGGATGGTTTCCTTCTGGACACTCCGGTAAATAGTATTGAGAAAAAAGGACGGGAGATTATAGTCTCCTTTTTCGCTGAAGGAATTCCGGCAGAGGTAGAGGTTATGAGTGGGGCGTGAGACCGCGATATAAAAATCGAACCGTTCCAGATCGGTACGTTTTTCCTCGGTGGGCAGGATCATATCGCGGAAGCGCTCGTTGAGGCGGATTCGTTCGTTTTGATTCAGAATGGATAACGACGCCAGCCCGGGAAACTCCCCCTCGTTGAGGCCGGTGATAAAAACTGTATGGAAATCCGTCTCGCGGAGGTCGTATGGCGTGAGGATTTTTACACAGTTGCCGGGGAAGATTTCATACCGGTAGCGGGTATCCTTCACGATTTCGGTAAATAGTTTATAGAGCTCGTCGAAGCTGAATTTTTCCGATTCCAGCACGCGCAGGGCGGTCTGTAACGATACCAGCAGTTTCTTCAGCTTCTGGAACGCCGTATAATCCTTGGTGACTATCCAGTACTCCGGGGAGTTTTTTAGGTCGTGGTCGTCGATCGTTCTTTCCATTCCCGATGCGGCAATCAGGTTGAATAACCACGTATTGAATTCACCGAATGTCACGTTATCTCCCGAACGGAAGCGGAATAGGAGGTCGACGAAACGGATGAACTTATCGCGGAAATCCGTCAGACGCCTGAGCTTATCGGTCAGCTTGACTGCGGATAAATCGTCCTCGTCATCGGGATGCCGGTCCTTCTTGTCCAGTTCGCCCCGGTAATACCCGATCTTATTATCGATATAGGATATCCATTCGTCCTTTGTCCCCTGGTAATATTCGTTATAGAGGAATTCCGACCCGCTCAGCGATTTCCAATCGTGATTATGGGTATACCCGGAGTTCGCG
>MIBD01000166.1:0-135 GCA_001829395.1 Spirochaetes bacterium GWF1_49_6
ATTATCATGGCGGACAGGGTATCCCGATGGTGCGCGATTTGACTTTGCCTATCGGCGACGGCGCGCTGACGACCGAATGGAACGCCGCGGTTACGATGAAGAACTACTACCCGACCTATGCCGCCTACGGGAACC
>MIBD01000166.1:151-281 GCA_001829395.1 Spirochaetes bacterium GWF1_49_6
CGATTGAAATACTAAGGAAGTATACCTATGCCGAAACGGCGCATTGTATATTCTGTAATTTTAATTCTACTGATCGCGTCTTTATTTTCCTGTACGAATCTGCGCGACCTCGCGGGTATTGTCAGCGGCC
>MIBD01000166.1:419-884 GCA_001829395.1 Spirochaetes bacterium GWF1_49_6
TTCTGCCGGGCGGGACATGGAGCGTCGTATTGGAGGTCTATGAGATCGACAGCGGGATTCAGGTTCTGCGATTTCTCGGGAAGGGCGCGGACGGGGCTAACCTGAACGAAGTGCAGCTTCTCCTGAATATCGAGGTGGGGAGTTCCGGGACGAACCTGCCCGTAGTGACAATCGACGAGCCGCCTGTTAACGACAAGATATATAATACGAATCAGATCACGATATACGGTACCGCCGGGGACGCGGCCGGGCTGGAAGGGGTATATTTCTCGCTTGACGGCGTTACCTACGGGAAGACCGCCGGGATTACGGCCGGCGTGCTCACGGGCGATTGGACGACTAATCTGACGCTTGCCAACGGGAGTAATACCGCGTATGTGAAGGCGAAGAACACGATGGGCGTATATAGTATCGTCACGCAGGTAAATTTCTCGGTCGACAATACCCTGCATCCGGCCGATCCGT
>MIBD01000166.1:902-2216 GCA_001829395.1 Spirochaetes bacterium GWF1_49_6
CCGCCTACTATAAAACCTGACTTACTCTGAAGAACGCCCTGCATGAAATTATCGACCGGCACACGGTATTCCCTTATACCAGCTCCGCTACTGATGTATGGGATGCGTTATGTGAATTAGATGAAGATCCGATTAATTCAGATAATATATTAACAATATATTCTTTTCAGAGCATAGGGAAAAATCTTCAAAATAATGGCGGTCTTTTGGGATGGGATTTTTGGACGCATTGGGAGCGGGAACACACATGGCCGAACTCGTATGGATTTGGTGGTATGACTACTTGGCCGCCCTACACCGATTTGTTCGCGCTTCGTCCTGAGATTTGTAGGGTTAATAACGATAGGGGAAATTTACCATACGAGTTCGGCGGTATTCCGCTTTATAATCTAGTAAATTACATAACCCTTTCAAACGGCAATACGGTTCCTACTTCGTTAAAAATGGTTTCGAATGTTTCATGGGAACCGCCGGACGATATGAAGGGCGATATCGCGAGGGCGATGTTCTATATGGCGGTACGTTATAACGGAGATTTGTTTAACGAGCCGGATTTGGAACTCACTAATACGGTGAGCCTTGTAAGCGGGCAACCGTATATGGGTAAACTCTCCGTCCTGATTCAGTGGCATCTTGACGACCCGCCCAGCCCGGCTGAAATGCTGCGGAACGACCTGATATTCACGCTTTTTCAGGGTAACCGGAATCCGTTCATCGACCACCCCGAATGGGTGACGAATATCTGGTAAAAATCGCCGTCAAACAACATTTCTATTGAAAGTTTTATCCCTTCTATTATAATAGTTTATTAAATTTCGGAGGGAACTATGAAGAAAATAATCTCGCTGTTACTTTTTAGCGTGATAATGCTCGCGGGTAACGGTTACTCGCAGAGTAAGACTGATACGGCAATTAAAGCGCCGGATGTAGTATTCCCGAAAGAAAACGCCGAGATAGCCGGGAATTCCCTGACTGTTTCCGGCGAATATATTCATGTGAAAGATAAACCCGCGTTGAAGGGGATTTTCGCGTCGATAGATAAAAGCGCCGACGTGAAGCCCGTGAGCGGCGCGGGGAAGTGGAAAATCACATTCGACGGGCTTTCCGCCGGAAAACATATCCTTACTGTTTACGCCGAGGATGTTACCGGCGCGCTCTCCGAGAAGAAGGAGATGGTCGTAACGATTAATCCGTCTTTGGCGGATAAAGCCGCCCCCGAGGTAAAATTTACCCTCGAGGGTACGAACGTCCGCATCCCGTATGATACGTTTATGCTCTCCGGTACGGCGGACGACGGGCTTTTAGATACGAGCG
>MIBD01000166.1:2228-3335 GCA_001829395.1 Spirochaetes bacterium GWF1_49_6
GCGTCGGTATGGGAATTCAAGCTGGAGGGTATGTCTAACGGGGAGCACGCGATCAGCGTGAAGGCTATCGACGGCGCGGGGAACGAAGGCGCGTCGGCTGTGTTAACGGTGCGGATCGACGTACCGCTGGCATGGTACCGTATCCTCAGCGTAGGCGGTATGCTCGTGCTATTGGGTATCGCGTTCCTGATGTCCAATAACCGCAAGGCGATCAAACTGAAAACAGTCCTGTGGGGTATCGCGCTCCAGCTTCTCTTCGCGATCATTATCCTCGGCGACGGTCTCCTGTCGTTTATCGGGATGTTTATTTTTACCTTTATGATACTGTTCTATATATTCGAAAAGGACATGAAGAATATCAAGATGAATCCTGTCCTTTTCGCGCTTATTATACTTCTTGGCGGAGCGGCGGCCGTAGTGGGGTTCTATTTCGTGGAAACCCTCGGCAACCTGCACATAGCCACCTATATCCTGATTGCGGTGCTGGTGTTCTATATCGTGATGCTGCTCGCGAAAAAGGGCGAATGGGCGAGAAACGCGTTCGTAGGGGTGGTGATTTTGACAGTCGCGGTACTATGGGCGCGGGGGATATCCGGCCAGCAGTTGATGGCATTCCTGTCGGATAAGGTTTCCGGGTTCCTCTCGCTGACGTGGAAGGGCACCGAGTTCCTGCTCGGCAGTCAGGTGATCGAAATCATGCGCCAGAATAATATCTACGTGTTTATCGTGAGCGTTATCCCGACTATCATCTTCTTCTCCGCGTTTATGTCGATGATGTATTACCTCGGTATTATACAGGTCGTGATTTCCGCGATGGGGAAATTCATGATGTGGAATATGGGGACGAGCGGCGCGGAAACATTATCCTGCTCCGCGAATATCTTCGTCGGGCAGACCGAAGCCCCGTTCCTGATCAAGCCGTTCCTAGCGGATATGACCAAGTCCGAACTGAACGCGGTCATGATAGGGGGGTTTGCGACTATCGCGGGCGGAGTGCTCGCGGCGTATATCGGACTGGGGGTTCCGGCACAGCACCTGATCGCGGCGAGCGTGATGTCCGCGCCGGCGGCGCTCGTGATAGCGAAGATTATCCATCCCGAAACCGAA
>MIBD01000166.1:3364-7234 GCA_001829395.1 Spirochaetes bacterium GWF1_49_6
GCCCGACATCAAAGTCGGCGATAACGTGGTGGAAGCGATCGCGGCGGGGACTACCGACGGATTAAAGCTCGCGGCTAATGTCGCCGCTATGCTGTTGTCGTTCATCGCGATACTGGCGTTCCTGGACGTGCTTCTCGGGTGGGGCGATAAACTGGTCGACGGGATAATACTCGGCGGGAAGCTAGGTCCTGACGGCGGCTACTCGGGGATATTCCCCATGAGCATGAAGCAGCTGTTTGGGTTCGTCTTCCGTCCGCTCGCGTTCGTCATGGGCGTCCCGTGGGACGATTCTACCGCGGTAGGCAATATGCTTGGGCTGAAGATCAGCATTAACGAGTTTATCGCATATATCACATTAGGCGACCATATCGCGGCGAACAATATGCTCGCGGCGGGTACGCTGAAAACCGGGGCGATGGTCATCTCGCAAAAAGCGGTCATTATATCGACCTACGCGTTCTGCGGGTTCGCGAATTTCAGTTCGATCGGTATCCAGATCGGCGGTATCAGCGCGCTGTCGCCGGAACGCCGTTCCGATCTCGCATCGCTCGGGCTGAAGGCGATGATAGGCGGGGCGCTCGCGTCATGGATGACCGCGACTATCGCGGGAATGCTGTTATAGCGCGGCGGTAATGTGAAAGACCCTATTATTATCGGGATAGCCGGCGGTTCCGCGTCTGGAAAGACCACGCTCGCGGATAGGATTATCGCCGAGATTACATCGGACGTCGTCCTGATCCGGCACGATAACTACTACAAGCGGCAGGATCATATCCCGCTCGCGGATCGTCCCAAGGTGAATTACGATCACCCCTCTGCGTTCGACACCGACCTCTTAGTCGCTGACCTGAAACGGCTCTGCGACGGGCGAGCCGTCGAGGTTCCGGTCTATTCCTATATCGAACATAATCGCACCGATCAGGTGGTTCCGGTTCACCCCGCGCGCGTCATCATAGTCGAGGGGATTCTGGTGCTGGAAAACCCGCAGATGTCGGAACTAATGGATATCAAGGTGTTCGTGGACGCGGACGCCGATCTCCGGCTGATACGGAAAATCAAGCGCGACGTGATCGAACGGAAACGCACGCTCGAATCGGTGATCGCGCAGTACGAGAATTTCAGTAAACCCATGCACGAGCAGTTTATCGAGCCCACCAAGAAGAAGGCGGATATCATTATCCCCAACGGGGGATATAACGAGGTCGGGATCGGGATGCTGATCGATAAAATCCGGGCGATTATCGCCGAAAAACAGAGGAGTCTCCTGTGAAGGCGAAATATTATATAGCGGACGTGTTCGCCGAAGAGAAGAACGGCGGTAACCAGCTCGCGGTGGTGTTTCCTAAGCATGAATTGTCCGATGAGGAAATGCAGGCGATCGCGCTGGAGTTTCATTTTTCCGAGACAACATTCGTGACTGGGATGAAGGACGATGCCTATGCGGTGCGGATTTTTACTCCCGCCGTGGAAGTCCCGTTCGCGGGGCATCCCACTCTGGGTACGGCGGCGGTTATCGCGCGCGAGTACGGGCTGGATAGTCAGACGCCTATAAAACTATCCCTGAAGGCCGGGGTAATTCCCGTGACCATGTCCGCCGGAGACGGGGTTTTATGGATGAAACAGAATCAGCCCGACTTCGGGGCGCGTTACGATATCAAGACCATTGCTGAAAAGTTCGGGATGTATATGAACGATTTCCATCCCGCATATCCCCCGGCGGTGGTATCGACGGGTATCCCGTTCCTGATGATTCCCCTCGGCGGCGCGGACGCGTTGAGGCATTCGCAGGCTGTATTCTCGACGGGGAGCGGCAGGGTAACCAAGGATATGGAAAATCCGTTCTATTGTTTCCTGCCGCCGGAACACCCGTATGGGGGAACCGCGGCAGCGAGACTTTTCGCGCCGCAGTTCGGGATAGCCGAAGACCCCGCGACCGGAAGCGCCGCGGGATGCATGGGGGCGTACCTGACCCATTACGGGCCGGATAAGACAATCGATATAAAAATTCTACAGGGCGCGGAGGTAAACCGTCCTTCCGTGCTCTATGTCAAGACGACGAAAACGGGCGAGAAGTTTGAAGTTTTGGTAGGCGGTAAGGTGGTATTTTTCTCCGAAGGGCATGTCCTGAGCTAGCCGAATGGGATGTCATGAGCTAGTCGATGATGGCTTCCCCGAGTTTCTCGATTAGTTCCCATGTTTCACCGGATATTTCCGCATCGAACTGGATGGCAATATAGAACTTGATCCGGCTTTCGTCCTGATTGATACGCACGACCTTCCCCGACAATTCGAGGTTATCGACATTCTGCGCTCCGAGCTTATCCATAACAAACCCGAAAGCCTGTTCCTTGATGTCCTCAGCGATAGTACCGTGGCACTCCAGCAGTACCCCGCCGTTACTGATATTCGCTATCCGCGCGCTGATTTTTACTAACTGCGGCGTATTCATAAACTTCAGCAGTTGGTTCTGTTTCAGGCGGAAACGCGGGTGCTTGCGGTGCTCGTTACCGTTACGGTTCTTATTATGTAAATCCTGTTCCAGACGGTCGTAGATCGTATCCTTGCCGAGGAACTTCGAACGGTACAGCGCCTTATCGGCGATATCGATTAACGAGGTGTAGTCGGTAGCGTCGAACGGATAGGTGGCGATTCCGGCGGAAAAGGTAATCACCGCGGAAGGATTAGCGATATTATCGGCGGAGAATTCCTTGTGGATTCTCTCCTTGAGACGCTCGGCGATAGCGCGCGCCCCGATACGTCCGGTCTGCGGAAGCAGTATCGCGAATTCGTCTCCGCCGAAACGGGAAACGATATCTTCACCGCGTACCTGCTCCTTCAGGAGATTGCTGAAACGGATCAGGACTTCATCGCCGTACAGGTGACCCTCGGTATCGTTAATTACCTTAAAGTTATCGAGGTCGAGTAGGATAACGGAGAATTTCTGCTGGTAACGGTCGGCGCGGATGATTTCCTTTTGGACAAATTCCTTGAAGAAGCGGGGATTGTAGAGGCGGGTTTTCGGATCCTCTTTGCTGTAGGTATAGATTTTCTCGAAAAGCCCGTACTCGATAAAAATCGGGTTCTTCAGGATATGCGCGACATTCATAAAATAATCCAGAGCCGCGATACGGATATCTATTTTCCTGTGTTCGAGGGAAATATCCTTACGGTGAGCGAGGATTTTATAGAAATGATTTTTTGACTCTTCGTTGTCGAACTCAAGATTGGTTAAGAAGCTGATGATAAATTTATAGAACCAAGGCGGTAAATTTTCATCGCTGAAAGAATCCCGCACCTGTTCTTCATTTTCATCAAGGTTAGAGAGAAAATCCGCGATGAAAGTATTGATAATACTATCGCGTTCCGGTACGTCTTCCAACGTCTCAAAATCCATAAAGCCCCGCATTCCTCACAAACTTTCCGATATAATATAGACCCGATTGATAAATAAGTCAAAAAATAATGGAAAATGATTCAGCTTAGTATTATAATTAGATTGATGAGATAATTATAACATTTTATGTAAACAAAGGGGGAACTATGAAAAAATTATTTCCGCATTACGTTCTTTTTCTATTGTTCTTTACTGTACCCGTACCGTTCTTCGGTCAATTTATGGGGAATGACGGCATCAAGGATAAAAAACCGCCTCAATCACCGGTTGTCCAGCAGGGCGGGGATTGGTCGCATTTCGAATGCGTGATCGCCCCGTCAATATCTACAGCGTTCGTCCTGTTCGGGTTTTTCGAGGGCAGCCTCGGCATCAATAGTTACTGGGAACGGATGGTCAGCAAGGCCGCCGCGATCGTTCCGGTGTACTTCGTGAACCCGTTGGACGGTCTGGGGCTGACGGTGGGCTTCGGCGGACTG
>MIBD01000167.1:0-1787 GCA_001829395.1 Spirochaetes bacterium GWF1_49_6
AAATTCTCGAGAGCGCTCCCGCTAAACTTTTAGACCGGCCGTTCACATCGCTCCTCGCGGAATCTTCCCAAAAACAATTCATCTCTCACCTGCATAATTTGGATCAAGGCGACAGTATCGCATCGTTCGAACTCGAACTCGCCCCGCCGCACAAGGAAACCCTCTATCTGCATATCAGGGTAAATAAATGGGATGGGAATCGTTATTGCATCATGCTCAACGATATCACCGGATCACGGATCGCGACTGAAACCCTCGCGCGCTCGGCGAATAAATACCGCCGTCTGGTGGAGACTATCCCGGCGATCACGTACATCACCTCCACCGACGCAGCCGGGCATGTTATCTACGCCAGCCCGCAGGTCACCAATATCATGGGTTACACACAGGACGAGTTCGCGGAACTATTCGGGAGCTTCCGTAAAAGAATCGTTCACCCGGACGAGCGGGATGCCATACTGAAGAAACTGAAGCATTGCATAGAAACGGGAGAACCCTATATAGACCGGTACCGGATGCTGACACGTTCGGGGGAATACCGGTGGTTCCATGACGAGGGGGTTCTTGTTTCCGACGAGCACGGACAGCCGGTGATGCTGCAGGGCATTCTTTTCGATATCACCGCTCGTATTGAAACCGAGAAACGGTTCGAAATCCAGCACGCGCAGTTGGAAGCGCTGATACAGAGTTTACGCGAGGCGGTCGCGATTACCGACAACACCGGTGTTATCCGCCGGATAAACGCCGAATTCGAGCGGCTTTTCGGCTACACATCGGAGGAGGTCACCGGTAAAAATATCATCGGGATGCTCACCCCGCCGGATAAGCAGGGCGAGGCTGCCCGGTTATTCGAACAGGTACGCCAGGGCAATACCATCAATACCGAGACCATCCGAATGAAAAAAGACGGCTCGCTGTTCGACGTATCGCTCCTAGGCGCGCCGATCATCATGCGGGATAACGATATCGGAGTATATCTCATCTACCGCGATATCACCGAACGGAAACGCGCGGAGGAGGAAATCCGCAAGCAGTACAAATTCCTCTGGAATATCCTGAACTCCCTGCCGTATCCATTCTATATTATACGTGTCGCCGACCGCGAGGTGCTGATGATGAACTCCCACGCGGAGTACCTTTGCGGAAAGAATAATACCCGGGGATCATGCCGTCAGGTCATCCAGAGCGGAAAACGGATATGCAGCGCGGACTACCCCTGCCCCCTCGATATAGTGATGCAGACCAAACGCCCGGCGGTCATCGAGCATGTGATTTCCGACGACGCTAAAAATCCGGTATACCATGAGATACACGCCTATCCCATTTTCGACGAGAATGGAAACATAGTCGAAATGATCGAATATACCCTCGATATTACCGGCCGGAAGGAATCCGAATCGGAGAGAAAGAAACTCTCCGCGGCTATTGAACAGACTTCCAATGTGGTAATTATGACGGACTTAAAGGGCAACATCGAGTTCGTCAACCGCGCATTCGAGCAGGTTACCGGGTATCCCAAAAAAGAAGCGCTGGGAAAGAATCCCCATATCCTGAAAACAAACCTGCTCCCCAAGGAATTCTACCGGCAGCTCTGGAAAACGATCGCATCGGGAAAGGTCTGGTACGGCGAATTTCTGAACCGGAAGAAGAACGGGAGCACCTATTGGGCGGAAGCGTCCATTTCGCCGATCAAGGACGAGCATGACAAAATAGTGAACTACATCGGGATACAGGAAGACATCACCGAGAAGAAACATGCCGAAACCGAACTTTACCGCGCAAAAGAG
>MIBD01000167.1:1808-5010 GCA_001829395.1 Spirochaetes bacterium GWF1_49_6
ATGAAAAGCGAATTCCTCGCCAACGTATCCCATGAGATACGAACCCCCCTCAACTCGATCCTCGGATTCGCGCAGATTCTGCTCGATGAAATCCACGAATCCAAAACGCGCGAACTGCTCGAAATAATCGAGCGCTCCGGCCGTAATCTCCTTTATATCATCAGCGATATCCTCGACTTCTCGAAAATAGAAGCGGGGAAAATTATCGTCGAATCCGTGCCGTTCTCCCTCGACGAAGTCCTGAAGGATATAAAAAACATGTTTACGCTGAAAGCAAAGGATATGGGGCTGAGTTTCGAGATTAAGATCGATAAAACCGTCCCCGACTTCGTGATCGGCGACCATACGAAAATCCGTCAGGTAATCGTGAACCTCGTGAGTAACGCGCTGAAATTCACGAAAAAGGGTAAAGTAATAATCGACATCAATTACTATTACGGGACGGCCCTGATCAAGGTGATCGATACCGGAATTGGGATACCCCGCGATAAAATAAAAAGTATCTTTTCCCCGTTCGAGCAGGCGGACGCCTCCCATTCGCGGGAGTACGGCGGCACCGGGCTCGGGTTGACGATTACCAAGAAACTCACTGAAATCATGGGCGGAAAGATTTCAGTCGAGAGCCGCCCGGGGAAGGGTTCCACCTTCTCGATCACTATCCCGCTCCTCCCTACCGCCTCCGCGGGCAGAGAAGCGGATATGAAAGACCTGCCGGTGTTCCCGTCGGATAAGGACGAGTACATGGTGCTGGGATGGCTGGATAAAATGAACGGCGACCCGGATCTCGAGCATATTTTCTTCGAGGGATTGCAGAAACTTCCCGAAAAGGTGAAACGGCTCGAAGACGCCATTATCCGAGAGGACGCGCATGAAATCAAGTATCATGCCCATGACCTGAAGGGGGTAAGCGGTAACTTCGGGATGAAAGAAGTCTATAAACTCGCGAAGGAGATCGATCAAATCATCTCAGACGAGCCGTTCAGTCCCGATAACCTGCGCGAGCCGATGAACAAGCTCCACGAGATCATCGGACGAATTCCCGATCATTACCTGCATATCAAGCAGGTCTTCACGCAGAAATACGCCCCCGACGACGACGATCCCGGCAAGGTACTGATTGTCGACGATAACGAACTCAACCGTAAGCTGATCCATACCCTGCTCGCGAAAATGGGGCTTCCTTCGGTTGCGGTTGAGGATGGGAAATCCGCGATCGATAAAATTAAAAACGAGCGGTACAGCCTGATTATTATGGATATTTATATGCCTGATATGAACGGTTTCGACACATTGAAAAAAATCCGCGAGATGAGAAACGGAAAAGAAACGACGACTATCGCGCTGACCGCGAATACGGGCAAGACAGTCGTTGAAAAAGCGTTGTCCGCGGGTTTTAACGATTTTCTCTCGAAGCCCATCGACCGCGTCCTGTTCGAGAAAAAAATAGGGCGCATATTGAAAAAATTCCTGAAAGAGACCGGACCGTCGGATAATGAAAACCTGCCGGAAATGAAGCCCGAACTATCGCCCGAGCAACTAAAGGAATTGAATCGAATCACCCAAGCGCTTAAAGAAAACTGCAAGATTTTTAACTCCCGGGAAGTATCAAACCTCGCGGACGAGCTTCAAAAAGGACTGCCTTACCCTTATTATTTTAAAATTGCCGAACGTATCAGAATTGCATCCAGAGATTTCGACGACGAACTTCTTTCCGATATAGTAAAAAAGATGGAGAAGGAAAATGGATGATAAAAATATCCCAAAGGTCCTGATCTGCGACGATGTGCTGGAGAACCGCAAACTTTTAGCGTCAACCCTGCAGCGTTACGCGAAATTCGATCTGACGATGATTTCCGACGGGGCTACCCTGCTGTCGAAGGTGGAGGAAATCAAGCCCGATATTATTCTGCTGGATATTATGATGCCGGAGATCGACGGGTATGAAGTCGCGAAACAATTAAAATCAAATCCCGCGACCGATTCCATTCCTATCATCTTCATCACCGCACTCGACCAGATTGAAAGTAAAATGAAAGCCTTCGATATGGGAGGGGTGGATTATATCTCGAAACCGTTTTCCCCGAAGGAAATCATTATCCGTATCAACAACCATCTCAAGCTCGCGCAGATGATGGCCAGACTCGAGGAGGAGGTACGCGAACGTACGCAGGAACTCGAAAGCCTGAATTTCGCGCTCATCCTCGCCCTCGAGAACGCGAATTATTACAGCGATATAGAGACCGGCGCGCACATCCATCGGGTAAACTACTACAGCCAGCTCCTGGCGCAGAGCCTAAGCCTTCCCGAAAAGGAAATACAACTGATAGCGCGTTACGCTCCTATTCACGATATAGGAAAAGTGGGCATCCCGACGGAAATCCTGAAGAAAAAAGGTAAACTCACCCCTGAGGAATTCGATAAAATAAAAGAACATTCCTATATAGGGTATAAAATAATCGATCTCCCGGGTATCCCGTCTGTCGCGAAAAATATCGTGTACTATCACCACGAGCGATGGGACGGAAGCGGGTATCCCTCCGAACTGAAGGGGGAGAGTATTCCCATCGAGGCGAGAATTATGGCGCTCGCGGACGTGTACGACGCGCTGCGGACGGAACGCCCGTACAAATCCGCCCTCGCGGAAGATGAGACGGTTAGAATTATCGAGGAATCCTCGGGCACGCATTTCGACCCCAAGGTCGTGGACGCGTTCCTGAAAAACCGTACCAAGTTCAACGATGTCTTCAAGCGCCTCTCCCAACTCGATAAATTCAATAAGGAGTGAAAAATGGACGACAGGCCATCGGTTATTCTGATAGTCGACGACCACTCCGAAAACCGTAAGCTCCTCGCGTCAATCATCACCAAGCATACCGGACACCAGATCATGACCGCCGCCAACGGGAAAGCGGTATTGGAGCATATCGGCGAACAGATGCCCGACCTCATCCTTCTCGATATTATGATGCCGGAGATGGACGGGTATCAGCTCGCGGAGATATTAAAAAAGAACGATAAAACCCGCAATATCCCCATTATCTTCATCACAGCCCTCGACAGCGAGGAAGACAAAGTCAAAGCGTTCGACCATGGCGGGATCGACTATATAGTGAAGCCGTTTAATCATAACGAGGTGCTCAGCCGCGTCAACGCGCACCTTCAGGCGAAACGTCACATCGAGCATATCACCGAGTATAACGAG
>MIBD01000167.1:5038-6138 GCA_001829395.1 Spirochaetes bacterium GWF1_49_6
CAGAAGAACTTCATCTCCCTGCGAAGCCTCCGCGAGGGCATCCTGTCGGTCCATACCCGTTACCATCCCAAGGATGAGATCAGCGGGGATACCTATGATGTTATCTCCGTGGGCGGGGGGCGTTACCTCTTCTTTATCGCGGACGTCACCGGACACGGCATCCCCGCCGCGCTGTACACGATGATGCTCAAGTCGAGTCTCGAAAAACAGATCCGCGATCCGGCGGTGAGGCTTTCCCCTGCGGGACTGCTCGACGAATTGAATAAGGAGCTTTGCGAAACCCTGATACCCGGTTTCTTTATCACCGCGTTCCTGATGCTGGCCGACCTGAACGAGATGACCTGTGTTTACGCCAACGCCGCGCACCCGTCGCCGCTCTTCTACCGCGCCGCATTGTCCGAACTGGTGCAGTTACCCGTCAGGACGACCATCCTCGGCGTAAAAAAGACCCTCGTGTTCGAGGAGGAAACACTTCCGCTCGCGCTGTCCGATAAGATTCTTTTTTATACCGACGGGCTGACCGAGGCTCCGGGCGATTCCGGGCGTGTGCTGGGGGAAAGCAAACTCCGCGATGTGTTCCTCAGGAATAAAGGGTTATCCGGCGATGAACTTCTGGATAAGGTGATTAATGAGATGAAAGAAGCGTCGCGCGATAAGGAATGGGACGACGACGTGACATTGATGGTGATGGAGCTTATTCCTCCATCGACAGAATAGCCTCGGCGATCTTCAAATCGGGGAATGTCGTTATCTTGATATTCGTATCGTCACCCTCCACAATCCGCACGGAAAGCCCTGTCGCGAATACTGCCTGAGTATCGTCGGTGTAATCGGTCTTATCGTGCAGTCTCGCCCCGGCGTGCGCGGCATAGAGATCCGCGTACCGGAACGCCTGCGGGGTCTGGATTTTCACCGTGCTCTCGCGGTCGGTGTAGTTGAGAATCTCCCCATCGGAGACGCGCGCGAGGGTGTCGTTGGAACGTACCGCCGCGGTCGCCGCGCCGGTTTCCGCCGCGGCCTCGATGCACTTTTTCAGCAGCGCCGGGGCGAACAGCGGGCGCGCGGCGTCATGGATCGCCACTATATCCGGCATCTCCCGT
>MIBD01000167.1:6188-7519 GCA_001829395.1 Spirochaetes bacterium GWF1_49_6
GGCTACTGCGCGGATATTCCGGTCGTTAATGACCTCGAAGCCGACATAGTCGAGCCAATCGATATGGGATACGATGATCAGGGAATCGACGATATTCAGGAATTTTTCGATAGAGTATTCTATGACGCGTTTTCCGCGAAGCTCGGCGAACTGTTTTGGATTTCCGGTACCGAAACGGGACCCTGTGCCTCCCGCGAGAATAATGCCGGCGACTTTAAGTTTCGATTCCGGCATAGCGAATTACTGTACCGGAGGTGTAGGAGCCGGGGTCGTATCGGGCATAGTCAGGGGCTGACCCGCAGGGGCGGCCGGTTCCTGCGGCGCGGTTTCGCCTGCGCCTTCGGGCTGACCCTGTTCCATAGTCTGAGTCGGCTGGGCGGCAAGATTCTTCTTCTCGATCACTTTCAGATACCCGAGCATGAACGCCGCGAACATGAAAATCGCGACCAGCCATCGGGTGAACTTCAGCAGCACCTCGCTGGACTTCGCGCCGAACGCCCCGAGAGTCAGGTCGCTCCCGAACATTCCGGCGTCTGCTCCGCTCCCGGACTGCATCAGTATAAGCGGTATTATTAAAATGACGGCGATTACAAAGATAATGAGTAAAAAGGTGTACATTCATTCCTCCTTCAGGCTAAACACAACGTAAATTATATCAAAAAAATGGAAAATAATCAAATATCGGGGGGAACTCCTTTCATTCGATGTCCATCGCAACCATACAGATATCGTCGTTAAAACGCCCGTCGGCGAAACGGTTCAGTTCCTCGAATACGCTCGTCAGGAACGCCCGGATATCCTCGTCACGATGGGCGAGCATCGCCTTATCGATAACTTTCTGGAACACCTCGTTATCCTGATTAAACGTCTCGATCAGCCCGTCGGTATAGAAAAGTATCCGGTCGCCGGGCTCGCATTGGAACTCATACACGTCGAAATTCAGGTTGGGAAACATTCCCAGCATACTTCCCCGTCCGCGCATCTGGAGTACGAACGTTTCCCGCAGGATATAGGGGAATGTCTGGGTCGCGGTGGAATAGACGAACTTGCGGGTCTTGTGAAAATAAATCCCGTAGAACGCCGCGACGAAATTTCCCGCGCTCAGGCCGCATATCTTCTGGTTGATCTCCTGCAGGAACTCCGACGGCGAGATAATATCCTTCGTCGATGTCGTCACAAGCGTCTTGACCATCGACGAGATCAGCGACGCGGGTACGCCGTGCCCGGATACGTCGCTCATAAATATACCGAGACCCTTGCAATTATCGACATCGATAAAGTCGAAGAAATCCCCGCCCACTTCCTCCATCGGCTTATAGAACATCGCGAAA
>MIBD01000168.1:0-3105 GCA_001829395.1 Spirochaetes bacterium GWF1_49_6
CTCCATTCCTGCACGTTGGAGATACGGGAACGCGGGGATGTTATCCGCGCGCTGGGAAAAGCCGTTCAGGACGGGAAAGTCCGCGCGGCGGCGTACTCTGGAGAGAACCGTGAACTCCAATTCGCCGTAACCTGCGGATATTTCGACGGTATCCAGTGTTCGGTCAATCTCTGCGACCAGCGTTCGCTCGAGGAAATTATCCCTACCGCGATCAAGAACGGGATGGGGATTATCGCGAAACGCCCCCTCGCGAATTCGCCGTGGCGGTTCGACGAGCGCCCGTACGGGAATTATTGCGAGGACTACTGGCTGCGTCTCCGTAAAATGACGCTGCCGTCGGAGATTAGCGATTTTCACGAGACGGCGCTCCGGTTTACCGCGTTCTCGCCGGGGGTGAGTTCGGCTATCGTGGGCTCGGCGAATATCGAGCATATCAGGAAGAATATCGAGCTGATAGAGAAAGGCCCGCTGCCGAAGAAATTACAGAAGGCGATATACGACGGATTCCGTGACGCGGACGAGGAATGGATAGGGCTGGTATAGGGCACTTTTAATTTACCCTCTTTTCTACCAGATTCTAAAGGAAAAGAGGACAAGCCTCCGCGCTTCGCGCGAAGATAAAGAAATGACCATCCGGCGTATTTTAAAGATATATCATTATTAATGTTAAAAATGTTAATAGTTTTTGCGTCAGTCCCCGCAAGGGGGGAACCGCCCTATAGTTATTCCAGAATTTTATTATTGGGCGGTTCTAAAAACCCTGATTATTCTAACAAATCAAGGTATAATTGATTATAAAACCCCCAATGGTCACTTCCTAAACTGAGTATTTAGAAGTGACCATTGATAAATTCGTAGACTGTTTTTGCAATCCGGTAAGCTTCTCGTGCCTCCGGGATATCCGGGAGATAGAAATCGTCTGGGTACCGGACTTCGATAGCATATCCGGTAAGCATCCCTGTCTCTATTTGTTCAAATGTAGAATCAATCACGATACACTGTTTTAGCAATGATTCAAGATCATGGGTTCGTGGAAATATCGAATTTTTACTAATCAGGAATGCCTTGAAAGATTTTTCAGCGCATTGCTGACAGTGAAAACAAACCCCATCGGTGACGATTTCATTTTCATTTCTTTCCAGTTCATGCTGGGCAAGTAGAAGGTCATGCTGAGCTTTTATCATCCATTGTTTGACTATTTCAGAGGCCATATCACTTTTCCCTCTTTCAATGCCTGGGCCGTAACACTGAATGCAAGCGAACGGAATTCTTCCGCCTCAGCCGGGGTGCGGATAATAATATCTGTTCCTGAGGTTATCCGATTTTTCAGGTATAAATCAGCCAGTTCATTTCTAATCTTTTTTGCCAGAACCGCTTTTTGGGTTCTATTTAGTTTTATTTCGATCATGAGAAGCAGATCGAAATCGCTATTATAAAAATTTGTACCTTTCGCGCGTGAACCGAATAGTATGATTTTATTAAGCGGTACTTTATTGTTCGAAAGGATTCTTTGAATTATTTTCGATATATCTATTAATATTTTATCCATTGCTTTTCCCCGGATTAATAAAACATTGTAGTTATAGTGTATGAAAATGTCAAAAAGAAAATCTTAAAAATCATTTTTATATTTGGCTTCTTATTTCCACAGTCTGGGGGAATGGTTCCATCAGGCGTTTCCATGAGTCCCCGTCGATATCCCCGATATACTCCACCGGCCATGCGGGCGTCTGCCCGTAGAAGATGCAGATATACCCGCCGTTCGACGTATACGCCAGTCCGCCCCGTGGGATGGACGGTACGGGGGATTCGACCCCCAGATCGGAATGCACCGGCCCGTAGGCCTCGCCGCCCCATGTCGTCAGCTTTACGTTAACCGGCAGGATACCGTAGAACTTCTCCGCGATAACGGTATCTTTCAGGGTCGCGCGCAGGGAGAACTCCCCGAAATCGAGAACGATCGGTTTACCCATAATCCCTTCTATTTCTGCTTTTTTTTCTTTTTATCGGGTTCTGTCGCGGATTTGTCGATTTTCTTCGCGGTCAAGAGAAGCATCACGATATCGGGATGGTCGTACAAACGCGCGACGTCGGCGGGAATCGATCCGGGCGGGATTTTATCCCACATAATCAGGGTACGTGCGAACGGGTCGGCGCCCGCTTCGAGCAGGAGTCGTATCATCTCGACATTTCCGTTCATCGCCGCGATATGCAGGGGCGTCATCCCGTGATAGCTGTACGCGTCCACCGCCGCGCCGTTGTCGAGCAGGAGTTTCACCGCTTCGATATTATTCTCATACGCCGCCCAGTGCATCGGGGTGAACTTATGGATGCTCAGCGTATTGACCGATACTCCCGCTTTCAGGAGCATCATGGCGATAATGAAATATTTCTTGGATAACGCGATATTGAGGGGCGAGTAATTCCGGTAATACGCGTGGACAGACGCGTCGGCGCCGTAACGGAGCAAAAGCTGGACGATTTCCGTATAGCCGCCCTCCGCCGCCGAATAGAGCGGAGTCTTTCCGGTGAATTCTTCCTGCGTGTTGATATCCGCGCCCCACCCGATCATGAGCTTAACAAAGTCCAGGTCTCCCTTGACGCATGCGATATGCAGGGGGGTCAGGCCGTCATGGTTGGGATTGTTCCTGTCCGCGCCGAGGGCGAGGAGCGTCTGCACCATTTTACTGTCGCTTTGGAACGCCGCGAAATGCATCGCGGTATTCCCGTCGAACGGGTCGGCAGCGTCGACATCCGCCCCGCGCGCGACATAGGTACGGATATCGCTGATGTTCCCTTTTTTCGCGGCGGACAAGAGCAAAGAATTCAGGCTGGTTTCCGAATAGACGGTTCCACAAAGGATAGAGAGGAGTGTGATTGTTAATACGCGTTTCAACAAGGTTTCCTTTACTGTCTATTTAGTATTATATCAAATAGCGGCGAGAATTGCCAGTATATTATCGGGATTAGGCGCATGAAAATAAAGAAGCGTAAACTTTTACTTATCATTCATCGTAAACGATAATAGTACTGAAAAATGTGATATTTTCATCGAATCGGATTATAATATGCTTGAGGGGAACAGGAGGTTAATATGAAAAAGGG
>MIBD01000168.1:3115-5585 GCA_001829395.1 Spirochaetes bacterium GWF1_49_6
GCCTATTTAACGCTTTTAGTGATGTTAATCCTTCCGTTATTATTCCCGTTGGAAGTGAGCCTGAGTGAATTAAAGAATGTTCAATCGATAAAATTCGAGAATTACATGGGCGGGGATGGAAAACCATCCTACCAGAACACTGTCGGGGAAGTGATGGGAATCGGGCGGTATCTTGCCAACGGTATCGTGAAGCAGGATAAGAATACATGGTTCCATTACTTTATGAAATACTCCATCATTCACGCCTATTCGGAGGACGAGACCAACAAACTTTCCGCCGACATATTCTCCATCGATAAGGAAGCCAAGGTCAATCATGTCAAGAACATCAAACGTATCATCGCGGGCTACCTCGAGGGGATGTATAATTACTCGGAGAAACAGGCGCGCGTGCTCGCGATTTTCATCCTTTATTATAACGCGGTGTACCGCGGCGATATGGACTACTTCACGACGAAGTATAAATCGATAGTGCTGAAAAATATCGATAAGGGAAACGCCGGTATCTCCACCAAGTATTACGATTGGCCGGGCAAGACGAAGATGCTGATTCCGCTCACCGAGAGCGCCGAACGGGATAACCTGAACTCGCTCGATTCGTCTATTATATCCGACGATAAGATTATCGAGGAATTTCAGAAGCTCGAGGATATGGGTATCGACGAGCGCAAGGACTTGGTCGAGATTAAGGAAGAGCAGGTAGTCGAGAAGAAGGAAAAGATAGAAGAGAAGAAAGAGGATATCGAGAAACAGAAGGATAAGATTAAAGAAGACGAAAAGAAGCTGGATGAGAAAAAGAAAGAAACCGAGAAGAAGCAGGACGAAATTAAAAAGGACAAGGAAAAAATCGATACGATAAAAGACCCTGTTGAAAAAGAAAAGAAGAAAGAAGAGATTAAGAAAAAAGAAGACGAGATCAAGAAGGACAAGGAAGATATAAAGAAGGAAGAAAAGAAGATCGAGGAAACCAAGAAGGATGTGACCAAGAAAGAAGATGAGGTAAAGAAGGAAGAGAAGGAAGTAGTTAAAAAGGAAGACGAGATCAAGAAAGATAAGGAACTGATTACGACGGATGAAACGAAGGTTGAAGAAAAGAAGACCGATATTAACAATCCCCAGGACGATAAGACTACCATAGCCGACGAAAAGAAGAAAATAGAAGATGAAAAGAAGAAGATAGAAGAAGAGAAGAAGAAAATCGACGAGAAGCAAAAGGAACTCGATACCCGCGAGGACGAGCTCAAGCAGGGTGTGGACGACAAGGTATTCGATGGAAAGTTCTACTATCTCAAGATAAAAGACTATCTCCCCGACGGGGTTTACGAGAACGAGATGTATATCATCAACGCCGACACCCGCAAGATAGAAGTACGTTCGCCGTACCAGACCATCTCCGGCAGTAAGTACGATGTTTATAAAAGCGGGGTGGTGGTCATCGGCTTCGAGGGCAAGGAGCTCTACAATCACAAACTGGTCCTGCTCGACCGTCTCACTCTCGAACCGGTCGCCGTATCGAGCGAACTGATATTCTGGCGGAGCTTTATCGAGATACGCGACGATTTTATCTATGCGATCTGCATGAAGGAAGGAAAGTACTTCCTCGGGAAGTTCGACGGCAAGCTGAACAAGGTCGCGCAGTCATCGGTCGCGATATCCAAGGACACGTTTCTGACATTCTATAAAGATTATGTCTATATCAACGACGAGGCGAAGAAGATCGCGGTACTGAACGTGACGAACCTCAAGCTGATCGAGACGATCGAACCTTAGTTCTGTTCGGGAGGGCGGATGGGGAATCGCAATATCAAGATATCGTGGGGGATTATCCCCGCGATGGTTATGGGAATAGTTCTCGCAGTCTGGGGTATACCCGCGCTCATCAACCGCCTCACTATCGGCGAGTTGACGCAGAAGGTGCTCGACAAGAATAACCCCCCCGACAGCAGTGTCCCGCTCAGGACGTACCAACTCCCCGTAGTCCGTACCGAACTCCCCTCCGGCGCCGGTAAGGCGTATGTCGAGGCTGGGATAGGGTTGGGATATCCCGATAAACCGGGCTTGGAAGACGAGATCAGGCAAAACATCCCGCTATTGAAGAGTCTCGCAATCGAGGTGCTCGCGACGTTCAATACCGGGCAGATCGACGACCCCACCGGGCGGGAAGCCCTTGCGCTCGAACTCGCGCACCGTTTCAATAAAGCGCTGACCAAGGGTACGATCGAGGAGATATTTTTTTACAGCTTCCTGATTACCGACCTGAGCAAAATAGGCGGCACGGGGAATACGCTCCAGCCGGACGAACTCTCCAATAAAATTCAGAGTCTTCAGAACGATACCATGCCTGGGATGGAAGGGGTCGAATAAAAAAGCCGCCCGAAGGCGGCTTGATGACAAAGTAGCAATTCTTACCATTTTCTGTCACTGCGAACCCCGCGCTGCAATATATTTTCGATGCGCGGGGTGAAGCAGT
>MIBD01000169.1:0-2031 GCA_001829395.1 Spirochaetes bacterium GWF1_49_6
AATCTCACGAAGAATAGTAATGACCTCGATGGATTCTATAATGTTGAAGTCTTAGGTAATAAAATAGCCATTATGGCAAATATTACTCTGGTATCGCCGAATGTGTTTTCTATAATAGTTACCAACGCTATGTAATAACCCTACGGAGCGTCGGAGTTATTCCCCCGCCCCGGCGAGCTGGTCTTTAACATCCTTCAGTTGAACGAAATGATACCCCTTGGATATAATCACCGGAAGGGCGATCTTCAGCCCCTCGAGCGTGTTGCGTTCGGGAAAGTTCATATGCATGAGGATGATCGCGCCGGGTTTCGTCCCTTTGATCAGGCAGTCCGCGATCTTTTTCGCGGTCGACGACTGGTCGAAATCGTAGGTAAACAAATTAAACCCCGCCGCCTCGTAGCCAAGCTCATTCACTATTTCCAGCGCGACATCGTCGAATACCGCGGTGCCGGGACGGTAGAACAGCACCTTCTTCCCCGTCAGCGCCTCGATCTTCTGCGCGGACAGCACCACCTCGTCCACCACCTCGCCGGCATCCTTCGTGCCCTTGACCCCGTAGAACTCCTTACCGGTCACCACGCAGGGCTTATGATACAGCCCGTGATTCTCGATCTCGAACAGGGGATTCGCCGCCAGCTCCGCGAATATTGCGGGATTCGCGTCTATCCAACGGGCGTTGATGAATAAGGTCGCGGGGATTTTCTTCTCGGTCAGGAAATCGATGAGTTCCTTATCGTACTTCGACCCCTTGGGGCCTCCGCACGCGTCAAAGGTCAGCGCCATTATTTTTTCTTTCGTCTTGATTTTCAGCTTAATCCCGGCGATATACGCCCCGCTCGTCTTGGGCTTCTTATTTTTATACTTCTCTATCATGGATTGCTTCAACGCCTGATAGTCCGCGCTTTCTGCGGGTTTTTCAGCCGCGAGCAGTAATAACGGCATAAAGAGTAAGAGTACTAAATAACGCATAGACGCTCCTTGTATTTTAATATCCTCATCGGGGTAGAAATCTATAAAGACCGCTTCGACGAATACCGTCTAGCGGCGACCTACTAGTTTTTTTTAACCATCCCATTAAACGATTTGTTTCCGCAGGCCGATCAGTTTTTGCATGTGGACGGACTCCCGTTCCGCGAGGCTTCCGAACGCCGAGGCGAGTTTCGGTAACGGGGTATGCGCGGCGAGCGAACGGTAAAAGTCCACCGAGTCGTTCTCATGCGCGATCGCCCGTTCCACCGCGGTCTGTAAATCTCCTATAGACGCGATACCCGCGCCGCCGGGATGTTTCTCGGGATACCCCTCCGGCAGGCTCTCGATCTCTTCAGCGGTCTCTTTAATATCCGCGCTCACCAATGCTTCCAGTTCGCGGTGATGCTTCAACTCGTCGTCGGCGATCTCACGGAACACCGCGCAGACGGCCTCGTTATCGAACGTACAGGCAAATTTTTCGTAATCGTTAACGCTGCTCTTCTCGAACTCGAGCGCCATCCGCAGCGCGAAACGTCCCAGCGCGCCGGGTTTCCATTCCTGCTCGGCGGGCGCGGCCTTGATAATCCCTTCCTTTCCGGTAAGGGTAGTGAAGAGTAGGATACCGCCGAATATAAGGAATAGCGCGGCGGCGGCGATTTTTATCACCTTCTCCGGGAGCACCGATTTCAGCGCCGAGCCGACCAGTGTCGCGATAAGCGTCGATACCACGAGTGCGAGAGATGCGCCGATAAATACCGACCACGGGGATTTCGACCCGGCGGACGCGGCAAGCGCGGTCAGTTGGGTTTTATCTCCAAGCTCCGCGAGAAATACCAGAGCGAACGTACTGAATAACAGTTTCCAATCCATTTTACCCTCCGGTTATTTCAATAGCTCCGCGATAGCCGAAAATCCCGAAGTTACCGCGATATCGTAAGGCGTTTTATTATGAAAATTTTTCTTTTCCTTATCGACTCCCATTGATAGAAGGAACTTCAGCGCGCCGTAGTTCCCGCACCCCGCCGCGACATGCAGGAGGTTTTCGCCCATCGTGTCGAACGA
>MIBD01000169.1:2073-3126 GCA_001829395.1 Spirochaetes bacterium GWF1_49_6
GTTCTTCGCACGCAGTACGGTATAGAAAATAGGAGTCCAGCCATACTTATCCTTGATATTCGGGTTCGCGCCCTTCGTTATCAGCATATCGATCGTGAAAACATCCCCGTTATACGCGGCGTAGAATAACGGCGTCCAACCGTACGCGTCCGGCGAGTCGATAGCCGCCCCCTTCTGTATCAAAAGTTCCGCGATACCCGTATTCCGGTACTTGACCGCGATGTGAAGCGGGGTGAGTTTGTCATGGTCCGCCGGGTTCTGCTTAATCCCGATCGACAGCATTAAAACTACCGCGTCGGATAACCCCGACTTCACCGCGTAGCAGAGCGGCGTCCATTCCTTCTTATCCTTCGCCTCGAGTGCCCCCTTGTTACTGCAAAGGGTTTCTATCGCGGGGAACATTTTATATTCGGCGGCGTAATGCAGGGTGTTCTTACCGCTGTTATCCTGCGCATACAGTCCCGCTCCCTTCTGCGCGAGCATCAAGAAGACGTTCGTATCCCCTCCGATAATCGCGTGATGGATGCAGAGCCGTCCGGCGTTATCCGGCGATGTGAACGACGCGCCCTTGGAGTTGAGGAGCAGCGCGGCGTCGAGATTCCCGTAGTGGCACGCCAGATGCACCGCCTGTTGGCCGTACATATCCGGCGTATTCACCGGAATTCCCGTCTTGAGCGCTTTATCAAGCGCATTCGTATCCCCAATCGCGGCGCACCAGTGAAGTAGCGACGATTTATTTTCACTGACATATAAGTCAATAGGAGTTTGCCCGGATGAGTTAGCCGCTGAAACGTCCGCTCCCTTATCGAGGAGGAGTTTCACGGTGGTAAAATTTCCCTGCCATGCCGCGAGATGCAGGGGAGTGTCCCCGTACTCGGCCTTCACCCCCAGCTTCGCGCCCTTTGTTATCAGGTACTCCGCGATCTCCGGGTATCCGTAGAACGCCGCGTCATGCAGGGGAGTCCAGCCCTTGTGATCGGCGTCGCTCACACCCGCGCCCTTCTCGACCAGAGCCTTGGTGATCAGCAAATCCCCCGCCCCGGCCGCGTCATG
>MIBD01000169.1:3171-7682 GCA_001829395.1 Spirochaetes bacterium GWF1_49_6
GCCGCCCGCATAGCTCGTTCACCCCGACCCCATGGGACAACAGAAACTCCGCGAGCGGGATATGGTTCTTCTCGGCGGCGTAGAACAGCGGCGTAATAACAGTCACCTCACGGGTCTCGTAGTACGCGACAAAGGAATAGTGCAAATCCGCGCCTTTCGACGCGAGCGCCGCAACCCATTCCGCATCGCCCTTGTCGCATGCCTGAATCAACTCATGGTTGATACCGGGATACGCTGGCGCCCCGGCAGTCAGTAATAATAAAAAGATGAATACGTATTTCATTATAGGCCTCGCAGAAGCGATTATTATATCGAACATCCCCATTCCTGTCAACCCGCTGAGCGGGTTCTGTCCCGATATCAAACAGGTATACAATACTAATATATAGCCCGTGATCGAGCTAGTTTCCTATCACTCCGCCCGCTAGCCTGCGACGTCACCCTGAGCCTGTCGAAGGGTAAATACGGCTAATCCAGCCCGCTGAGCGGGTTCTAACCCCGACTGCTGCGCAGACTAATCCCGATATCCAACAGGTACATAATACCCGGATATAGCCCGTGTTTTAATATTTTACCCTGTCACCGCGAGACGTAGGACGGCGAAGCGGTCTATTCACCTCAATAGAATAGATTGCTTCGTTATCCTAAAGGATAAACTCGCAATGACAATAACACTTTCAACACGGATAATATCTTTAAACTGAGCACTAGCTCCAAATCGGATTAGACGCCATTCAATGGCTCACCCTTGAACTAGCTCTTTAAACCGTCGCAGGCGCTCACCGTATCCTACCGTACACGTCGGTAATGGGTCAGACGCCATTCAATGGCTCATCCTTGAACTAGCTCTTTAAACCGTCGCAGGCACTCACCGTATCCTACCGTACACGTCGGTAATGGGTCAGACGCCGCTCAGCGGCTCGTCCTGCGTTTCGCGTATATCGTCGAGGAACGCCGACAGACGCCTGACCTTGATCGATATATCCGACTCGAACCGTTCGTAAAATATTTTATTTTTCTGCACCGGGTCGATTTTTATCGGGTGCTTTCCCGTGGCTACCAGGTTCAGCACCTTCCCCGGGTCGACCTTCGAGTACTTCGAGAACGATATCTCGATCCATTTCCCCTTCTCCATCAATGTCTCGATCCCCATGTCGCAGGCCTTGATCTTCATCCGCGATATTTCGAACAATGTCGCTACTTCGTCGGGAACACGCCCGAAACGGTCGGCAAACTCGGCGGACAATTCCCGGATATCCTGCTCGTCCCGCACGGACAGCACCTTTTTGTAGACCTCCATCTTGAGGGACGGTTCCGCGATATACTCGTCCGGGATGAACGCGTGGTAGTTCAGGTCGATCATCGTATCGGTCGACGCCTTAAACTCGCCCTTGAGACGCTGGATTTCCTCGCGGAGCATGCGGATATACGAATCGTACCCGACCGCCGCGATATTCCCGTGCTGTTCGCGCCCGATGATATTCCCCGCGCCGCGTATCTCAAGGTCTTTTTTCGCGATCTGGAAGCCCGCGCCGAGGTCGGTGTATTCGTTGATGACATAGAGACGCTTCTGCGCCTCCTCGGTCAGTATCCTATCCTTCGGGAATAAAAAGTACGCGTATCCCTGACGTTTCGCGCGGCCGACACGCCCCTTGAGTTGATAGAGCTGGGATAGCCCGTAACGCTGGGCATCGCTGATGATGATCGTGTTCGCGTTGGGGATATCCAGCCCGGACTCGATGATGGTCGTGCAGACGAACACGTTATAGTGCCCCCTCACGAACCCGAGGAACGCCTCGTCGAGCTGTTCCTCCTCCATCTGGCCGTGCCCGATAGCGACCTTCGCCTTAGGTATCATCTTCTCTATGGAATAAGCGTACTCCGGGAGACGCTTAATCGAGTTGTGCACGAAATAGACCTGCCCGCCGCGGTCGAGCTCCCGTTCTATAGCGAACTTGACCACCTCGCCGGCATAATCCGCGACCTGCGTCTCGATAGGGATACGCATATCGGGCGGGGTCTGGAGGAGCGATATATCACGGATAGACGACAGCGCGAGGTTCAGGGTACGCGGTATCGGTGTCGCCGACAACGAGAGGAAGTCCACACTGGGGTGACGCTCCTTCAGGTTCTCCTTGTGCTCAACCCCGAACTTGTGCTCCTCGTCGATAATTACCAGTCCCAGCGAATGGAACTTAAAACTCTCCGAGAACAGGATATGAGTCCCGATAATCACGTCGAGCTTATGCTCCGCGAGCTCGTTCCGGTAACGGGTCACATCCTTACGGGGGGTAAAACGCGATACCGAGGCGATTTTGACCGGGAATCCCTGAAACCGCTCGGTAAACGTGTAATAATGCTGTTCGACGAGCACCGTAGTGGGCGCGATCAGAGCGACCTGCATCCCGTCCATCACTGATTTGAACGCCGCGCGCATCGCGACCTCCGTCTTTCCGAAGCCGACGTCCCCGCACAGCAGACGTTCCATCGGCTTGGGGCTTTCCATATCCTTCTTGATTTCCTCGAGCACACGCACCTGATCGGGCGTCTCGATATATTCGAACTGATCCTCGAATTCCTTCTGCCAGCCGGTATCGTCGCCGAAACGGTGACCCTGAAGCTCGGCGCGTTTCGCGTAGATAGCGATGAGCTTCCGCGCGAATTCCTCGACACTCCGCTGTACCGCGTCGCGCTTCTTCGCCCAGCTTTTACTCCCGATAGAGTCGAGACGCGGCTTCGTCACGCCCGCGCCGATATATTTCCCGATCATCCCCGCCTGTTCGAGGGGGGCGAACAGTTTCTCGTTATCCGCGTACTCGATCAGGATATAGTCCTTTTCCTTACCGAGCACATTGATACGGCGGATACCCCGGAATACCCCGATACCGTGATTGAGATGCACCACATATTCGCCTTCTGCGATATCTTCGACGCCCTCGAAGAACGAATCGATCTGGCGGATACGCTTGCGGAACAGCCGCTTTTTGCCGCTGATGTCGCTTTCGCTGTATACCCGCCATATCTCGCCGTCCGGGGCCGTCAGTTCGAACCCCGTCTCGATATTCGCGACGACTATCAACGTATCCTTATCATCGGGTATCGCGTCCTCGGTATATACGACCTTAGGGTCGGAGCGGCGCAGGATTTTTTCCAGCCGGAGCGCGAGGTCTTCGTACTCGGCGAAGATAAACGTCTTTTTCCGTTCGCCGTCACGCGCGCTTTCCTCGAGGAAGCGGACGAAGTTCGTGAATCCGCCCTCCAGTACCGACGGATGCCTGACGTTAAGCGTCACCGCCTCGGTCGCGGGATTTCCCGTCAGCTCGATTATCCTGTCCGGGTTCAAATCCTCGAAACGGTGCAGCAGGTATTCCGCCGGGATTTCCTCCGGCATATAACGTGTATATTTATTGAACACTTCCTCGCCCGTCCGTATCCATCCGTCCGGCAGAACTACCGCGGACGGGAACGCCGAGTACGCGGGTATCCCGTCTGTACGGGAATAGAACTCCGGGAAGCGGGAATGCATGATCGTATCGTCGTACTCCCCGGCGGGTATCTTCTTCTCCTTCCATAGCGAGAACTCCGACGCGGGAATGATGGAAAGTTCGGGAATTTCATCGATAGACTTCTGCGTGACCGGGTTGAAGACGCGAATCGACTCGATCTCGTCGCCGAAAAGGCTGATACGTACCGCATCCTTGAAGTGCGGCGGAAAAATATCGATAATATCCCCGCGAATGGAGAAACATCCCGGCTCGGTAACCTTGTACTCGCGGATATAGGAGAGTCCCGCGAGCGTCCGCGCGAGTCCTGCGGGGTCTTTCGTCATCCCCTTCTTCAGATTGAGGATACTTTTCTCGAGCGCGGCCTTCGGCGGGAGTTTCCGCAGGAGTGATTCGATAGTGGTCACCACGATCAGCGGTTTATCGGTATTCGCCATCCTGAATAACGCGCTCATCCGGTCGGCGAGCTTGTCGGCCGACGGGAAAATATTCGTGAACGGGATAACGTCGATATCGGGGAAGAACAGCGCGCGGTCTTTTTCGAGGGTTTTCGCGGTCTCGAAAACCCCTTCCGCCTGGATCTCGTCGACAGCCGCGTAGATAGCGGTGTGCGTATTCGACAGCACGGACAGCAGGAACGGGATTACCCCGAGCGGCGCGCGGAGATTGGTGACGCGGTTCGAATTCAGTTCCCGCAGAAGGGATGCCCATTCGATATGGTCGCGGATGGTTTCGAACAGGGGACTTTTCATGTAAAATCCGTGTTAGATATTCGTAAATGTCACGTTTGTGATATTGCTGGGTTTGCTCAGCAGGTTGTATTCGTAGGAATAAGCCTTAATCATAAAGAAATAATCGGACCCGTTTTCCAGGGGCGTATCGTCGATCTCGCGTTCTATGTAGTAAACAATTTTCGTCGGCTGAGTCATAGTGATAATGCCGTCCCAGATGGTGGGTTTATTCTGCACCCCGTCGCTATTAGGATACTTCACACCCTTATCGGCGAGA
>MIBD01000169.1:7712-7881 GCA_001829395.1 Spirochaetes bacterium GWF1_49_6
CAGTATCCCGTGATATAAGATTCGTCGTTCATCGCCCAGAATTCGAGTTTGATCTTGCCGGATTCCACCGATACGGTTAACGCGAGGGGCGGCTTGAGGTCGCGGATCGGTTCCGGGGCTTCTATGCCGCATGCGGCAAGTCCGAGAAGCAGGATAATGCCCGATAGGA
>MIBD01000170.1:0-1221 GCA_001829395.1 Spirochaetes bacterium GWF1_49_6
TTCGTCGACCTCGGCGGTATACTCAAGGGATACGCGGTCGATCAGGGCGTGGATTTTCTGAAGAACGCGGGGATACAAAACGGGATTGTCAACGCCGGTGGAAATCTCAAGGTGTTCGGCGCAAAGCCCGACAAGACCCCGTGGGCGATCGGAATCCGTCACCCGCGCAAGGAAGGGGAGATTATCGCGGTGATCTACACCGATCCGGGTAAGGAGATTTCGGTCGCTACGTCGGGAGACTACGAACGGTACTTTATCGAGAACGGGGTACGTTACCATCACATCATGTCGCCGTTCACGGGATACCCGGTACGGAACGGGGTAGTCAGCGTGAGCGTGCTCGACCCCAGCGCGATGCAAACCGATGGGCTTTCCACGTCGATATTCGTCATGGGACTGCGGGACGGGATGGAGTTCGCGGAAAAGAACGCGCTCCCGGTAATGATTATTATCGAGACGAACGGGCAACTGATCGAATTCAAGTCGGCCAAGTGGGCGGAGATGGAAGCGGAACACACCGCGGACAATCAGACGAATAAACTCTGATAGAATCCTCTATCAATTTAATCCCTCAAATTACACCGTAAAAGTTGTCACTGCGATACTTCGCGCTAAAATATTTTTTCAATGCGCGGGGTGAAGCAGTCGATATACTTCCGCGCAAATTCATCGTGAGCCGGAAACCTCGATACATCCCGCTTTTCATGCGGGACACTCGGTTTCCGATTGCTGTATTACACTGCGCCCCGCATCCTGACATCCATGTCGCTGCGGGGCTTCCCCGTCCATGGGGTCGCAGCGGGTTAGCGGGATGCGATCTTTTCCAGCGCGATGATGAGAGAACGGACGGTATCCTCGCGGTGACGGAGGTTCTGCGCGGCGAGCTCGGCCTTTACGGGATTTTTTATCTCCTGCTTCAGCTTATCGATATTGGACTGGAAGTATTCCGCGAGGCGTTCGAGGATTTTTACGAGCCACGGGAATTTTTCGAGTATCAGGTTCTGCACGCCGACTTCCTTGGAATGCTCCGCCTCACGATACCGTTCGAGGATATCGCCGAGTTCCTGCGAGGTATCGATCCAATCGTCGAGCGATGTGCCCGCCCTGCTTTTAAAATTCATCTTCTCCCGCATCCGTTTAAATGAGCCGAGTTCGTTAAATTCGCGGTTCAGGTCGAATAGCTGTTTCTCGAGCTCGCGGGTGAGCGCGAGAGCTTCGTCG
>MIBD01000170.1:1385-3026 GCA_001829395.1 Spirochaetes bacterium GWF1_49_6
GATCAGCCCGGCGGCGCACTCGTCGGACGGGACAAGGTTCTTATATCCGGGATTTTTCAGGTGCGCGATATATTGCTCGTAGGACATATCGTAGGCGGATGCGAGCTTCTGGCATAGGTCGGTGCATCCCGGGGTATCGGTGAATCCCGGCGCGAACGCGTAGATAGAGACGCCCGATTTTTCACCGGTCTCCTCCGCGAGCGAGAGGGTGAACGCGCGAACCGCGGCGGACGCCGCCGCGTAGGCCGCCGCATACGGCATGATATCCGGTGTTACCATATTGACGATTACGCCTTCCTTGCGAAGGAGCATCGACGGGAGAAACATCCGGGTCATCAGTAAAGTGCCGCGGAGATTGTTGCGGTAAACATCGTCGAATTTATCGATGGATTGTTCCAGGAATGATCCGAACGGTATGATAGCGGCGTTATTCACCAATATATCGACACGTCCAGATGTCAGGAGAATGCTCTCGGCGAGTTCCTTCACGCTGTCAGAATCGGAAATATCGGTTTGCATAAAGAGGGCGTCGCCGCCTTTGGTGATGATTTCCTTTTGTACCTTGAGACCGGCATCGGAGATGTCCGCGATAACCACCTTTGCGCCGAGAAGCCCTAAGCCCCGCGCCGTATCCGCGCCCAGTCCCTGCCCCGCGCCTGTCACTATCGCGATTTTATCTTTTAATATCCCTTTCTTTAAGCCCAATTTTTTCAGGTTCTTCAGCATGCGTTTCTCCGGTAAAAAGATGAAGTTCATATATGTATCGGAAGTTTGTTGTCATTTTTAAAGGGTTAATTGAAATACCCTATTTTGCGAGAACATCGCGGATTTTTTGTATCAGCTCGGACTGAGAGAATGGTTTTTGGAGAAACGCGGCGAAACTCAATCCTTCGAATTTCGCGGCGGTTTCCTGCTCGGTAAAACCGCTGATCAGGATGACGGGAATATCGGAGCTTATTTTACGGATTGCGTGTAACGTCATCACACCGTCCATTTTCGGCATCGTCATATCGAGAAGAATGAGATTGATAGAATCGCGGTCTTTTATAAATAATTCGACACTGGTTTCACCGTTATCCGCGAGCAAGACGTTAACTCCATAACGGGATAATATCTTAGACGCAGTATTCCTTACGAAGAATTCATCGTCGACTACCAGAATCGTTCCGGTGACGGGCATATCGGAAGGGATAGGCTTTGTTTTTATCACTGGCTTTTCAGGCCGGGCGGATGTTTTAGCCGGAAAAAGTACCTGAAATGCGGTGCCTTCGCCCGGTTTACTGTTAATTTTTATCGCGCCCTTATGCCCCCGGACAATCCCTAAGACGGCGGCTAAACCGAGGCCGCGCCCGGTAAACTTCGTACTGAAGAACGGATCGAATATTTTTTCTATTGTCGCATGATCCATACCCGCGCCGGTGTCGGTAACCTCGAAATACACGTATTCCCGCTCAATGAGGACAGGGTCCAGCCCCGGCCGATGCGCGGGATTATCGCAGTTCAGAAACGCACTATTCACTTTTGCTGAACCGCTGGAAATAGAAATAGACCCATGCTTGTTTCCGATCGCATCCGCCGCGTTGGTAATCAGGTTCAGGATGATCTGCCGTATCTGGGTAGCATCCCCTTCGATAAGCGGGA
>MIBD01000170.1:3051-3298 GCA_001829395.1 Spirochaetes bacterium GWF1_49_6
TTCGATATTTTTCGGGACGGACACGGATACGAGGTGCGCCATCTCGCTCAACAACTCATTGATACAAATATCCTGAATGATGAAATGTCCCTTACCGGAATAGGCCAGCATCTGCTTGGCAAGATCGGCGGCGCGTTGAGAAGCCTTCTCGATTTCCTCTATATTGTAGCGCACCGGCGATAGGGGGGAAAGGTCCATCAGCGCAAGGCTGGCATTCCCGAGCACGGCGGTCAGGAGATTATTAAAA
>MIBD01000170.1:3351-5794 GCA_001829395.1 Spirochaetes bacterium GWF1_49_6
ATCATAGATGGGCGAACCGAAGACCTCAAGCAGTATCGACGAACCGTCGGGACGCTTGATAATCATGTCGTCGACATGTCCGTTGATTCCTTTGAGACCGAGAATAATCGGCATCTCATCGGGAGGATATATTTCTCCGGTCGAACTTTTATAAGCGATACCTCTGCGGTTGATGTTTTCTTCATTCATATCGGGGAGAATTTCCCGCCCGAAAAGCCGACCGGCTTCGGCGTTTTCTATCAGCGTTTTCCCGGTTTCCGCCTCGATCATCAGCACACCCACCGGCAGGTTTTCCAGAAGGGTTCCCATAACACGGAGCTGAAAATCGAGGGCTCCTTCGGTACGTTTCCGCTCCTCCATCTCGCGTTTCAGCCTTAAATTCGCGATACCCTGTTCCGCCATAATATTGACGATCTGACGGTTGAATTCCATATAGTTTCTAACTTGTTCCTTTGAAAAACGGGGAACCTTATCGAGCGCTTTTTTATAATCATTCCAGTCAAATCCCAGACAGTCACTCTGCCGTTTAAAAAATTCATAATCGATACTATCGTCATCGTAAAAATATTGCCCGATAAAAATAGTGCCGACGTGACGGTTTTCAATAACTATGGGGAATGCGATATCCCATAGCCCGTTCGCGCAATGGTAGGAGACGAACTGATCGGGGTTGAGATTGTTTTTAACATAATCATCGCTGATCTGACACCTTTTCGCGCTTTCGGGATGCACCCTGTGAAACTTGACGCACACGTCCTGCCATGCCGCGGCGACTAAAATCCGGTTATCGTGATCCATTATACCGATAGGCTGATTACGAATTTCCATGATTTTTTGCAGTGCGGGGATATTTACTATATCGGAGAGCGTGAATTCCTGAGATTCATAAGCATCATTATCGACAACCGATTTTCGCAGTTCCTCAAGCAGGGATGCCAGATTGGTATTTTTACCGCTTTTTTTTCGCATAATCATTTCCAAATATTTAAAAACCACTCAATTCATGCTAGATTATAATTCAGCCGGGATAAAATGCAAGTAAACTAGTAAAAATATATAATGGTCACTTCTAAATACTCAGTTTTAGCCTCCGCACTTCGCGCGAAGATAAAGAAGTGACCATTGGGCGCTTTATAATCGATTATACTTTGATTTGTTAAAATAATCAGAGTTTTTACGTTAGTCCCCGCAAGGGGAGAACTGCCCTAATAAAAGACGATTACTAAGCAGTTTCAATAAATTAAATTCATTATTGAACATTTTCAAATACCGTAAGGTTAACTGGTATAAAATTCTATGGATATTTATAGTGTGAAAAGAGATAAAGAATGACACTGAATCTATAAAACCAAAGGAATATTATTTCAGTATCATATAATAATAAAATTTAATTTCTGATATTTTTGCATTTCCCTACATTTCATATTATATTAATAAGGTATGAAATTGATGGAGGATGTATGCGGAATTTAAGGCTGATAATATTTATCGTTTTTTTAGTTATCCCGTTCGGTACCGTTTTCTCAACACAAACAACGGATTATCTGAACTACATGTACTTTAACTCGCACATGAACCACCTGCGGGCTACCCATGAACGGGGTATTCTGATGAACGATGAGGAGTTATTCAGTATTATCGCCGACTTTCGTTACGCGGAGTACTCCGGCGGGAGCATGATGTCGGTCATGTATGGAGGGGGGTATATCTCCCCCGACCTGACGCTCGGAATATACTTCCTCGGTTTCACTTCCGATATAGCCTTTACATTAGGAGCCTATACTCCCCAAAGCGGGTATAACGGGCCGGGGTTCGGCGCGTCTGGAATAGGACTCAGCCTGTATATAGCGCCGATAGCGCTTATTACCGCCGATTTCACCTTCGCGTTCGACAGGACATTCCAGTATTACCGTGTCTTTTTCCCGTTCATCCGATCCACGATAGGAATAGGCCTCAGTCCCTATGAAAACAAAGTCAGCATTGTGAACAATACGGTTATTGAAGAGTTTGTCTTCACAGGCGGCAGCCAGCGTTTTAATATAATAAAGTTCGATTCGGCGATACTGGAGTATTTAAGTCTGGGTTTGGAATATATCACCGCCAAGAAGACGCTTTCGCCGATATTTACGTTTTCCCTGCATAATTTTATATCCCCCGGCGAATGGAAGGAGCTTTTGTTCGACGCGTTCGTGTACCTGCGGCCGAGCATAGAATTCAACCTTGAGACAGTCAGGCTCGCGCATTTCGAGGCGAGGATGAAGGTTTGGTTCTATTTTCCCGAATCGGGATTCGGCGGGTCGGAGGGTAACGGTAAATACCTGCTTTCACGCGGCGGGATATACTGCGCGCTCAGCTATAAACAGCCTGATACGGGTAAGGTTGAAATCGCGGGAGAAAGCGGATTGGGAATCGAGACCGGGATCGGAATGGCGGTGCTGGATAA
>MIBD01000170.1:5804-8036 GCA_001829395.1 Spirochaetes bacterium GWF1_49_6
GGGCTGAAACCAGATTTCTTTAATATCGCTTATTTCTGGAATTACAGCGAGTATTTTGAGACCTACCCGATTATGGTGCAGGGAGTCCGGTTCCTGATGTACTTATAATTATCCCCGAACAGAAGGAAGTCCCAATGGAATATATTTCTAACGTGAAAAATAGCGCTGAATAAGTCTAGCCCCTGATAAGAGCAACCTTACCCGTGCGGGCGAGTTCCTTGATGCCGTACCCGGTCAGGAGCTTGATAATCGCGTCGATTTTTTCGCTCGACCCGGTCACTTCGATAGTGACGTTCTCATGGGAAATATCCACCACGCGTCCTTTGAAAATGTCGGCGATCTCGATAATCTCGCGGCGTTTGGCAGAATCGACCGCGACCTTGATCATCGCGAGCTCGCGGGAAACATAATCCTGCTCGGTCAGGTCGCGCACCTTGATGACTTCGATCAGCTTATTGAGCTGTTTCTTCACCTGGTCGACAATCTGCTCGTCGCCGTCCACCACGATCGTCATAATGGATACGGACGGGTCTTCGGTCTCGGCGACCGACAGGCTGGAGATATTGAAACCGCGCGCCGAGAAAAGCCCGGCGATCCTCGCGAGGACGCCGAAATGGTTCTCGACCTGTACGGAAAGGGTCGATTTATGTAGTTCGATTGAATTCGACATTATGCCATCCCTCCTATCATCTGGGTAAGACTTGCGCCGGCGGGCACCATCGGGAGAACGTTCTCCTCTTTCTCTATCAGCACATCCAGAACTGCGGGGCCGTTATAATCGATCATTTCCTTGAGCGCGCCCGGTATTTCGGACGGTTTGGTGATCCGTTTACCCCAGCACCCGTACGCCTCGGCGACCTTAACGAAATCGGGGTAGTATTCGCCCTTCGACTCGTTATTTTTATGCTTCTCCATCAGCACGCCGGAATAACGGCGGTTATAGAACAGTTCCTGCCACTGGCGAACCATTCCGAGGTATGAGTTATTCAGGATAAGCACCTTCACATTGAGGTCATGGGAGATCGCGGTGCCGAGTTCCTGGATATTCATCTGGATGGAACCGTCCCCTGCGATATCGATGACGAGCTTATCACGGTAGGCCGCCTGCGCGCCGATAGCCGCGGGTAAGCCGTACCCCATAGTGCCCAATCCGCCCGATGTCAGCAGGGTGCGCGTCTTCTTGAACTCGTAGAACTGCGCCGTCCACATCTGGTTCTGCCCCACTTCGGTGGAGATGATGAGGTCGCCCTTCGTTATCTTCGACAACTGCTCGATCACGTCCTGCGGTTTGATGACGTTATCGGCCTTCTGGTATCCGAGGGGGTTCTTGTTCTTCCACTCGGAGACCTGCTCGAGCCATTGCGGGATTTTCGCGGGCTTGATCAGTTTATTGAATTCGGTCAGTACTTCTTTAACATCGCCGACAATCGGTATATCCACAATTACGTTCTTACTGATCGATGTGGGGTCGATGTCGACATGGATAATCTTCGCGTTCGGCGCGAATTCGCTCAGCTTTCCGGTGACACGGTCGTCGAAACGGGAGCCGATCGCGATAATGAGGTCGGAGTGCGAGATGGTCAGGTTCGCGTAGACAGTCCCGTGCATACCCAGCATACCGAGGTACTGCGGGTCGGAGTAGTCTGCGGGATAGCCGCCCAGTCCGGTGAGGGTCGCGGTGACAGGAATACCGGATTTTTTCACGAATTCGGTAAGTTCCTTAGACGCGTTACCGAGAATAACCCCTCCCCCGAAATAAATAATCGGGCGCTGGGATTCCTCGATCAGGGTCAGGGCCTTTTTAATCTGTCCGAGGTGGACTTTTACTTTAGGTTTATAAGTTCTCATTTCGACAGTTTCGGGATAAACAAAGTTCGCCTTAGCGGTCTGGACATCCTTAGGGATATCGACCAGAACCGGACCGGGACGCCCCGTGCGCGCGATATAGAACGCTTTCTTGATAGTCATTGCGAGGTCGCGGATATCCTTCACGAGGAAGTTATGCTTCGTGATGGGGCGTGTGATACCGGTGATATCGGCTTCCTGGAACGCGTCGCTGCCGATCATCGAGGTGGGTACCTGCCCGGTGATGGCAACCATCGGGATGGAGTCCATATACGCGGTGGCGATACCGGTGACCAGGTTGGTCGCGCCGGGTCCGCTGGTCGCGAGACATACTCCCACATCGCCGGTCGCGCGGGAATACCCGTCGGCCGCGTGCGCCGCGCCCTG
>MIBD01000171.1:0-535 GCA_001829395.1 Spirochaetes bacterium GWF1_49_6
ACCCTCACGGCGGTAGTCGGTTTGTACGCCGTATTTCAGCTTCATCCCGTACTGCATCAGTTTGTCAACGGATTTGTGGCGGAACAGTTCCAAGGCTCCGCCGGATACATCGTCCTGCTCGTGCTAGTCGCGTTTCTGGTGACGTTTTATATCCTCATGTGGCCGGTATTCCAGAAAGTATTCGAACATTTTTACAGTGACGGAGACACGCCATGGAGTAAGGTTCGGGAAATTCTGAAACACGTACTGATATCGGCGCTGCTGATAGGGAGTATATTTATCATACAGGAACTCATGGTGACGTGGGGGGTGCGTGACGCGGTCAGGAAGACCGGCCCGGAGTTTTCGATATTGCCGTTGTTCTTCTTCGGGCTGATCCCCGTGCGGGCGCTGACCATGTTCGCGCCGCCGATCCGGGTAATCAGCCTGATAACGGGAGCTGCCTCTGTCGGGATATATCTTTATATGCTGATTTCTTATCTACCGACGCTTAGCGCCATTTTCGGGTAGGGTCAGAACTTTACTTCGCCCTTGA
>MIBD01000171.1:569-3336 GCA_001829395.1 Spirochaetes bacterium GWF1_49_6
CTTGATCTGACCGCGAACCTTCCGCGTCAGCTCCATGATCGCCTCATCGGTGCCGGTGAATTTCGACGGGTCGGGGAATCCCCAATGCATCCGCATCTGCGTACCGGGGAATAGCGGGCATTGCTCCGCTTGGGATTCGTCGCACACGGTCACCACATAATGATACCTGCGCCCCTCGCGGAAGAAGTCGAACGCCTTATCGACGCTGTTATGCGATATATCGATACCGTCCTCGGCCATCACGCGCACTACATACGGGTTCAGCCCCGGGCCGGGTTCTATCCCCGCGCTTTCGGCGAAATATCTATCCCCGCCTAGACTGTTGACATACGCCTCGGCTATCTGGCTGCGGGCGGAATTATGTACGCAGACGAAAAGAATCCTTATTTTGTCCATATTATCCTCCTGCATAATAATAAATAATATTCGTTAATTTCGGAAGAAATATTTGTTAATATTCGGTAATTTTTGCGGGTGGCGTTAATAGGGAATGTCCCGTAACCGTTTGAGGGTTTTCTTATCGAACGGTTTGGGCGTTTTCCCGGATATCGACGCGAGGTAACAGAGCTTCGCGTGCTTTTCCAGTATCTCCGTGAGCGAGAACGCCTTCACGAGCGTCTCCCCATAGGTGATTGTGCCGTGACGGTCAAGCAGGATGATATTCGTCTCTCCCGCGATAGGGCGTACCGCGTCCGCGCCTTCGGAGGTCGACGGGAGCGCGAAGCGGGCGATGCGGATGTCGCGCAGGAACATCGCCGACTCCGCGGTGAACGGCGCGGCGGTCAGCTCGATGCCCAGCGTATTGCACAGGAGGACGTAGGGCGGGTGAGTATGGACAATCGCCCGCGCGGAGGGGTTCTGCCGGTAGATTTCGAGATGGGTGTAGCGCTCGGTGGACGGTTTCCCCGCGCCGGAGACGGGATCGCCCGACGGGCCGATTTCGGTCACTCCCTCCGGGGTAATCAGCCCCTTGACTATTCCCGACGCGGTGATCAGGGTATTGCCGTTATCGAGCCGGACGCTGATATTTCCCTCGGTGGCTGTGACATAGCCCCGTTCGTACATCAGCCGCGCGTATTCCGCGATCTCCCGTTTGAACCGTTCTATATCGTTCATAGTCTCTCCGTAAATTTACCTGTTAATCCGAGGCCGGTTTCTTGCCCGGCGCAATCCCGCTCTTCTTGCGGGTATATATCCTATGCCCCACGAGCGCGAGGATATAGATCACCGCCGCGACCAGAATAGTGACCGGTCCGGTCGGGAGATTCTGTATCGAGAACGACGACCAGTATCCGAAAAAGAGCACGAATAGGCAGATCAGCGTCGACAGCACGATCATCCTTCCCGTCGATTTCGAGAACAGCCCCGCGGTCGCGGAGGGGAGTGTTAACAACGCGATCACGAGGATTATCCCTACGGTCTGGATAAGTATCACCACGCTGACGGAAACCATCGTCAGGAGAAGAAGAGTCATCCGCGTGACCGGGATTCCCCGCACCTTCGCGAATTCCTCATCGAACGAAAGATACAGGAACTGGCGATAGAAGATCAGCACGAGAAGCAGGAGGATAAAGTCGAGTACCGCGAGGATAATCAGACTCTCGGTGTTGACGAGCAGTATATTGCCGAAGAGGTAAGACGAAAGGTCTTTTTTTATACCCGGGGTGAGCGCGATAAAGATCACCCCGATCGCCATCCCGATCGCCCAGAGCGCGCCGACCAATGTATCGAGGTTTTGGCTGAAACGGAATTTGAATAATGTGATGAGCGCGGCCGAAAGTACGGCGAAAATAAGCGCGCCGATCAGGGGATTCCACCCGAGGAATAACGCGATACCCAGCCCGCCCATGACAGCGTGCGCGATACCCCCGCTGATGAACGCGATACGTTTGATGACTACGAACGTCCCTGTTACGCCGCACGCGATGCTCGATAATACTCCCGCGATGACGGTTTTCTGCACGAAGGGTTTCGAGACCAGCGCGGTAAAGAATTCCATCATATTTCGCCTCCATGGGAATGATGCCCGATGGGCGCGGTGTGGGAATTATAAAGCTCGTGCGCGACGTCCTCCGGCAGAATTTCGCTGCAAAGGTGCTGGTGGACTTCACGGTTGACGCAGATGACGCGGGTCACGAAGGTGGTGATAAAGCCGACGTCATGGGAGACCAGCGCGATAGTAATGCCGTTGCGGTTCAGCTCGGAGAGAAGGTCCATAATCGATTTCTCGGCGGACGTGTCCACCTGGGCGGTCGGTTCGTCCATCAGGATGAGTTTCGGCTGAGACACCATTGCGCGCGCGATCAGCACACGCTGACGCTGGCCGCCGGAGAGTTCGCCGTAGCCCCTATCCGCGAGCGAGGCGATACCGGTCATCTCGAGGGCGCGGTTGACCTGATCCCATTCGGCGCGGGTGAAACGCGGGAAGAAGGCGCGCGAATTCATCAGCCCCATCGCGGTGGCTTCACGGACGCGCATCGGGAATCCCGCCTCGATATGCGGAGTCTGCGGCACATAACCGATCAGCCCGCGCGCCCTGCGGGGGGTCATTCCCCCGATCCGCACCGTGCCGCTGTCGGGGTCGATCAACCCGAGCATGAGCTTCAGGAGCGTCGTCTTACCCCCGCCGTTCGGGTCGATAATCCCCACGAAGTCCCCGGCGTCGATAGTCAGAGTAACATCATGCAGGGCGGGAATATTCCCGTAGGAATAATTCAGGTCTTTAATTTCTATCATATATATCCTATTACGGCTTCGCCAATGCGGC
>MIBD01000171.1:3376-5310 GCA_001829395.1 Spirochaetes bacterium GWF1_49_6
GCGTCGGCGGTGACGATTTTACATCCCACTTCCCCGGCGATCATTTTCGCGGACGCCTCGTTGAACTGGGGCTGGACGAACAGGGTGTCGATTTTATTTGACTTCGCGTAGTCGATAATCAGCCCGACCTGCTTGGGGGACGGTTCCTTGCCCTCGTACTCGATTGCGATCTGGGTCAGCCCGTACTCCTTCGCGAAGTATCCCCATGACGGGTGAAAGACCAGCATATTTGTCACGGCGGCCGTTTTTAACATCGCGCGGATATCCTTGTCCAACTCTGCCAACTCCTTCACCAATTTATCGAAGTTCGCATGGTAATACTTGCTGTTAGCGGCATCGGCGCTGTCGAGTGCGAGAAGGATATTTTTCGCCATAACTTCAGCGTTCGCGGGCGAGAGCCATACGTGCGGGTCAATCATACCCGGATCGTGCTTTGCCGTATCGCCGGAGTCAGAGCCGAATATCTCGTTCTCGGGGGGGAAAGGAATCAGTTCGATCCCCTCGATAGAATCGACGAACTTCATCGCGGGATTGGCCTCGCCGATCTTACTCATCCATATCTTCTCGAACTCGATGCCCGCAGTGAAGTATAGTACGGCGTCGGAGAGAGCGAACATCTGGCCGGGAGACGGTTCGAACGTGTGGGGGTCCTGTCCGGGTAGTGTCATCGAATGGACTTCGGCCTTATCGCCCGCGATCCGTTCGACCAGGTATTTCTGGGGCAGAATACTGACGAAGATAACGGGTTTTCCGCTTTTCTGCCGGCCCGCGCATCCCGCGAGGATAAAGGAAAGGATAATGAAAGGGATAAATCTGTTTTTAATCATATTTTTCTCCGGTTTGAGGGAATGATATTAGGGCAATATTGTATTGAATGGAATGAAAAAGTCAAGGCGGGGGGTGGGAAAAAAATAAGCGCGGTTCTTTGAAGAACCGCGCCGGTTGTCAGTTAATTTCCTTAGAAACGGGGCTTTCTAGGCTTAGCAAGATTAACCTTAATGTTTCTGCCCGCCATTTCAGACTGGTCAAGACTCGCGATGGCGTTCTGAGCCTGGTCCTGCGAACCCATTTCGACAAAACCGAAGCCTTTGCTGCGCCCGGTCTCTCTGTCTTGGATGATCTTCGCGGAAACTACTTCGCCGTAAGGCGAGAACAAGGATGCGAGATCCTGTTCGGTTGTTGAAAAGGGCAGATTGCCCACGTAGATGGATGTTGGCATAAAAACCTCCTATAAAGCTTGCCAACGGTCGGATCGGTACCATGTCAAGTGCAGCAAGATGGTAGATGGTGACTCTTGCTTTGAGAAAGGAATGAAAACGGAGGTGAAACAAGTGAACTGAACAAATAGCTAGCAAAAACCGCACTTTGTTGAACTTCTCCGGGAAACAAGATCCAAAATCCGCTTCTCAAAAACTAAACCAAATACCGAAATCTAATCTGGATACTCAAACCTAATCGTTGTATTATTATGCATTATTATTACAAATAGTGCAAGTATTTTCTGAAATATCTTTACTTTATTATGGTAACTTCTAAATACTCAGTTTAGGAAGTGACCATTGGGCGTTTTATTATCAATTATACTTTGTTTTGTTAGAATAATCAGAGTTTTTAGAACTGCCCATATTTATAATCGGAAGAAATCCGCTTTTTTTTGACTTCCTGCCGATTTATGATAAAATATTTCATACTTTTCTGGAGCGGAATGTGACAATTTTACGCGGGATACTCCTTCTTTTTATTATCGTTAACTGCGCTTTCGCAGAAATCGGCACGAGTTTCACCCTGCTTTTCCCGAATAAAGCGGCGGCGTCCGCTGAAATCAGCGGAGATCTTATCTCGGACTTCTTCCTGATTACCCTGCTCGACGACCTGCTGTTCTTCAAACCCCTCGCTATCCGTTATAACCGTATCTACGGGATGGAGGTGGGGAA
>MIBD01000171.1:5348-14156 GCA_001829395.1 Spirochaetes bacterium GWF1_49_6
CGTTCATGTTCCAGACTCAGCTCGAGGGAAGGATACCGCTGGGGAATCTTTTCCTGCGTTATTATGTCGGCGGTATCGTCAACTGGAATATCAACCTCGAACCTCTCAAGGGCAATATCGATAAAGACCTCGCCTCGGCCAGCGGGTACGATTCCGCTTATTCGCAGATGAGTTTCGAAAATAACCTCGGTTTGGGATATACGTTCGGCGGCGGCATCGGCTACCGTTGGAGTATAGTCTCGGTCGACCTGTCGGTCTCGTATCTTTATGTCAGCGCGCCGCTTAATCTATCCGGCAGCGTGTACTACGGGAATAATGGAGCGAATGTTACGAACATCGGTTACTCGAACCCAAAAAGCACTCTCGTGCTCAACGGGTTCGCGGTCTCCCTCGGGGTGCATGTTATCCTCGATTTCGCCAAGGCTAAAGAGTACGAATAATCCCGTCAATCATACATTTCCAGAAGTGTTTCGAACCCGTCCGGCGCGTCCGATGGCGAATGGGTTACCAGTATGACCGCGCGTTCGGCGGAAATTTTCCCGATATATTCGTAGAACCGCACGCGGTTTTTACGGCTCAGGAACGCGTCCGCCTCGTCGAGGAACGAGTACGATACCGGCGCGATCAGCGCGCGCGCGATCCGGCATAACTGCTTCTCCCCGCCCGACAATTCGGCAAAATTCCGTTCCGAAAACCCCGATAATCCCAAACCCTCCGAAATATCCCGGTAACGGGTTCCGGTATCGGAGGCGGGGCCGAGCGCGTATAACCCCTGTAGTATAAAATCGCGCACCGTCAATTCGACCTGCGTACCGCCGGTCTGCGGGAGGTACGAGACCTTCCGCGCGATATCGATCCGCTTCATCGAGCGGTTATCCGCGCCGTCGATAACGACCGATCCGTCGAACTTCCGGTGCAGGAAGATGAGCGCGCGGACGAGTGAACTTTTCCCGCACCCATTATCCCCGGATATCAGGAAGTTCCCGCGCGGGGGGATATCGATTGTCGCGGGAAACGGTATGGAACGGTTGGGGTAGAGCACGGACAGGCCGCGGATTTCGATCACGTTATTTCTCTCCGCTAAAAATTATCTGCGGGATATTTTTACATATACGGGTTATAATGGCAAGGAAATATAGAATGTGGTTCCGACTCCCGGGTTGGACTTGAAGGTAATATTGCCGCCGTGCGCCTCGATGATCTTCTTCACGATGGAAAGCCCTAGCCCGGTGCCCTCTTTTTTCCCGAGGGTCACAAACGCTTCGAAAATGCGGCTTTTAATCTCTTCGGGGATACCGGGGCCGCTATCCTCGATTTTTATCAGCAGGTCGAATATTTTTTTCTGGGTGGATACGACTATCCTTCCGCCGTCGCCCACCGCCTCTATCGCGTTGGTAATAATATTACTGAGCGAACGGATCATACGGTTCTTGTCCGCCTTGAGGGTTATCCCGGAATTACAGTCGATGACCAGTTTGATATCGTGTTTCTCGGCTTTCTGCACGAACATGCGCGACAGGTTCTCGATCAGCGGGTCGATCTCGACCTGCTCGTAATGCAGGATGATACTCCCCTTCGCGAAGTCGAGGATATCGTTCAGCATATTGGTCAGCCTGTCGATCTCCTGCGCAATCATCAGGAGATATTCGTCTTTTTCCTTCGCGGTGAAGTCCTCGTCGCCGAGCACCTCGATACCGCTGCGGATGATAGTCAACGGGTTCTTTATATCGTGGATAATCGTGCTCGCGAACTGGCCGAGCGAGGCGAGTTTTTCCGAATGAATCTTTTCGGAATTGATGCGGATCGAGTAAATTTTCATCGCGATCAGGTTGAGGATCGTGCTCATCGTATCGAGTATGAATCCCCCCTTCTTCGATTCGCACATGATGACTATCCCGTACTCGAGCTGGTCGACAAAGTAGACGGGGAACGACATCAGGCAGAAGTCTCCGCTGCATCGGGAGTAGGTTTCCGCCGATGCAAATACCCGTTTCGCGGCATTTTCCTCGATACGGAATATCCGTGTATCCGGCTCGGGAAACTTAGGGTGCGAGTAGATAAAATGCATCTTCTCGATTTCCCGCCGTTTCTGGTGGAATACCGAGATATAGTTCAGTCGGAAGAGGTTACGCAGTTCGAGTATCACCCGTTCGATATAACGGGTCTCGTCCACTATTTCCGTCTTCATGGTGAATGAACTGAAATCGTTAATCAGGGTCAGGACGCGGACTTTATTCAGCAAGTCCTGGGTTTTAGTCTCCACTTCCTTGGTGAGCGCGGAATTATATGAATTGAGCTTGTCCTTATTGGAAAGGATATCGGTAGCCATCTCGCTGAAACTCTGCTGGAGCAGGGATATTTCGTCGGAAACCATATCGGGCGAGGGTATCGCATGGACGCCGCTCTGGAAGTCCTTTACCATCGATTTCAGCACTAAGAGCGGGATGGTGATCTTCCGCGCGAATACGATGGCGATCACCGACGCGAGAAGGACGACGATAAAGAAAATGATAAAGCTGACCTGCTGGAAAAGATTCAGCACCGCGTTGACCGACTCGAAGCCGTAGAGTATCCCCAGGTGAATTGTTCCCTTGGACGGCAGATTATAGAGGGCGATCTTGAATACGTAATACTTGCCCTCGGACTTCAGGTCTATCAGTTGAGGGACGCCCGGTTTGACGGTTTCGGTGTCTTTTATGATTGCGGCGGTATCCGTCATATTTTTCGAGACGGGGCGGCTGAACAGGACTCCCTGCGAGGTCTCGATAAATACCACCAGGTCGGGGTTCCCCTGATCGAGCGATTTGAGGTACTTCTCGTCCAGAACCGCGCTGACGATGGATAACCCGATCTTCTTTTTCAGCACGTTGTCGTAGATAGTGGAGCAGTTCCGCATCACTACCATATTCGATACGATATCGGGGAATGTCAGCGAATGCTCCGGCGTATAGTACGGGTTCGCGAGGAACTCCCACATATATTGACGCATCGGGTCTGACGAAAAATAGGGGGCGTTCTCAGGATGGATATTATATCGCAGGACATTATTCGTAAAATAGGTAAATTCGACCATATCGATGGTAAATGAGTTCAGGCTGAATCCCTTGGGCATGATATTTGTTTTCCCTTGCTTGAGGGGTGCAATCAGGATATTTTTACTAAAGACGGATGAGATCACCCGGTACTTCTCCATATCCGAATCGATGAGAAACCGGATGCGCGTGAGGGTAGCGTCGAGACGCCCGACGACTCCCTGACGGGAGCTGTTGATTATCGCCAACGACAGTATCACAAATGCCAGCATGACAGGTATAACGCCCACGATTAAGTGAGAAACAATCATCTTCTGCTGTATCTTCAACTATACGGCTCCTAACGGTACAACGGAAATTCGATGGTGATGGTCGTCCCTTTCCCGTAATCGCTTTTTATTTCTATCGTACTGTTATAAAAATTCAGGATTTTTTTTACCAGAGTCAGTCCCATCCCCAACCCGGATGTCTGCGCGGTATCGGCTTCTTCCGCGCGGAAGAATTTTTCGAATACCCTGCTGAGGTTCGATTGACGGATACCTATCCCGTTATCGGCGATAACGCACTCGCAAAGCTCGATAGTTTTATCCTTCTCCTTCTTCAGTACCATTTTCGCGGACAGGCTGATGACGACCGGCTTCTTATCCTTCCGGTAGAGGTACGCGTTACTCAGGAGCTCGAAGAACACGGTCTGAAAAAACCGGTCGTTCCCGAACACGTTCAAATCGGGTTCGATACTCGTGGCGATCGAGACATCGCGCCCAATCTCATAGAACGTCCTGAACCGGTTGACAGCCTCGATAATGATATTGGATAGATTGATCTTGGTGGAAAACAGCACTTGCGGGTTGATTTCGAGTATGGAGATATTGATGATATTATCGATAAAACGGATCAATTCCTGGCTCTTCCGGTAGATGAGCTTGATGGATTCCTTATCCTCTTTAGTACCGTATTTTTCGAGGCTCTCGATCAGGAGTTCGGAATACGCGAAGATGCTGGTTAACGGGGTTTTCAGTTCATGGCTGAGGCTGATTTCCAGTTCGCGGCGAATCTTTTTTTCCAGTACCGTATCGTGCTTGTCCATAAATTTATGAAAGACCCATCTGAACGGTGCGGATAATGTTCGGCCGATTGCTTTAAAGAAACGGGATACTTTAGTCATCGTTCTTTCCGAGCATGTCTTCTATAAATGTGACAATATCTTTCGGTGAGAAGGGTTTAGCGATAAATCCGTCCGCGTGAAGCTCCTGCGCCTTTTTCCGCGCGAAATCCATATCCTTCGCGGTCAGAAATACGACCTTGATATCCTTGAATTCGGCATCGGCCTTGAGCTCTTCGCATATCTCGAAACCCGTGATTTTAGGCATCATAATATCCAGCAGGATGAGGTCGGGTTTGAACCGGCGGACGGTTTCTATCGCCAGCATCGAATCGGAGACAGTTTCCACGTCGTATCCGCTGCGGGACAGTTTGGTCTTAATAATGCTCAGGATTTCCTCATGGTCGTCTATAGCTAAGATTTTTTTCATTATTGCCTCCAGTATTCCAATATTCTAAATAAAAATCAGGAAAATACAATATAATTTTCGGAATATATTCCTCCATTACTTGATTTTAACGGGTGATAAAGTTATATTATTATGGTTACTTCTAAAACTTTGCTATAGAAGCAGCTGTTGGGCGGGTTTTAGTGATAAATTCTTAGTATATAAGAATAATCGGGGGCTTTAGAATTGCCCTGATTTTGCAGATAATATATAAAAGCAGCGGGGAGCATTTCATGGAAGGCAGAAAGTTTGTAATAATCGCGTCCATATCGGTTCTTTTATCGGGGGTTACCGCATGTACGTTACCCGAGGATTCATCGGCAGGGAACGCAAATATATCGCTCGTGGCTACTGTCACGACGACCGAGGTAATCAAAACGGTGTATGTCAGCGGGGATTACCTGTTCGCTGCCGCCGGATACAACGGATTACTGGTTTATCATATAGTGACTCCCAGCAATCTGGTAAAGGTTGACACCTATGCCGATTTCTTACCGGTGAACGATGTCATCGTGAAGAGTTTTACCGACGGTTCTAACTACGCGTTTATACCACTCGGTATGGTGAACGACCTTGGCGGTATGCTGATACTGAATGTCACCTCGCCGTCGAATGTTTATCTTCCCGCGGGGCACGATACCAACGATTTTGTGGGATATAACAGCGAGGCGATTACCGTAAACGACGACCTATCGAAGGCGTATGTCGCCGATGTCGCTAAAGGGATAGTGACCTATGCATTAGCCCCGGGAACGACCGGATATACAGTGGCGGCTCCGGTAGTGAAGGCCTTGAACGGTAAGCCCGAAAATCTTTGTATTGCCAACGGATACGCCTATGTCGCCGCGAAAGAGGGCGGCGTGTTTATCGTCAATCTGACCACAGGCGTGATTGCCGCGAACATCTTTTCATCGCTGAGCTATGCCAACGCGGTATCGGTTTCGGGGAATACCCTCGTGATCGCTGACCAATTTTACGGCGCGGTGGTGTACGATATCAGCGATCCCACTAAACCGAAGTTAAAGGCCTCATACGATACTTCCGGTGAAGCGCGCGATATTATCGTCAACGGAAGCGATATATTTATGGCTGACGGTTCGGTCGGTATGCTCTGGCTGAATATCGCATCGTCCAGCTCCGTCGTGCTGAAGGGGCGGTATATCGAATCCACCGGGATAGCGTCTAAGCTCTTTTATTCCACCGACACGACGCCGTATATCTATGCGGCATATGGGCCGGCTGGAATCAAGATATTTAAAATTTCGGGGAATTAGACCATAACCTTTTTATTCGAAATACCGGCTGAATTGCATTAAAACTTCGATCTTCAGGGATGGCATACTCTCCTTGTTTTTATCGGGCTTTTTTACGCCCCTAAAACGCATTGAAAAACGGCTGATTTTATGTTACAATAATACTGATTGATTATGCAAAAGGAGAGAAAACAATGCCTCGAAAAATATTTTTGTTATTATCGGCTCTGATCGGGCTGACCGTATTCGCGTATGCCCAATCCACACCCGCGCAGTACTTTTTCGAAGTCAGAAAAGCGATCTATGATAAATTACCCGCTTCGTTCACGGCGAAGCTGACCGGTAAGCCGATCGAGAAGGAACTGGATAAGATACCCGCGAACGCCCTGCTTGACGCGAAGAAGAAACCGTGGGTGGAACTGGTTTTCAAACGCGAGGCTGGGATCAGCGTCAAGGTAAAAAATGTCGATGAATTCTACGAAGACCTTTTCGGCGACTATGTCAGCTTCTTCACGCTGGGCAATATCCTGTCGAATCAGAGCGAACAAAGCCTGATGAATAAATATGATTTCTCATTTTTCATGGACTCTCCCGGGACGAAAGTACTGACGTTGAAACTCAAACCCGCGAATGCCGAAAATAAACTCAATCTCTATGTGGACAATTCGCAGAAAAAAATTATCCGTGTGGACTACCTGCTCGGAAACGACCTGATTACCACCACCAGTATTATCTATGTTGAGAAGAAGGGCAAAAAGACGTATCTTGTTCCGCAGAAATTTCTCGTGAAGGTATTCGAAGGCGCGCAGGAAAAGGTGTTAATATTTGATTTGACAGATATCACTATACAGGAATGACGAACCTCGTGAAAATTGACAAAAAGGCGAGCGTTATCTAAAATATTAGACATTATTTTTAATATGAAGAGGCATATATGGAAGCGAACACGCATGACGAGATCTTTTTGCAAGCTATGGAGAAAGAGCTCGTAAACGACACCGAATCCGAGGGCCCTGTTAGGAGCGGGACGGTTATATCGGTGGACAACAATCTCGTCTTTTTAGAGATGGGGGGAAAATCCGAGGTAGTAGTACCGATGGATGAGTTCGAAACCCCGCCCGTTATCGGTTCGAAGGTCGATGTTGTAATGACCGGAGACCGCAGGGAAGGAGTTCCTATCGCCTCGAAAACACGCGCGGAGAGAATGGGCGTTCTCGACAGTATTCATGACGCTATCCGCGACGAACTGCCTGTAAAAGGTACGATCAAGGAAGTTGTTGTTCGCGACAATATCCCCAAAGGATTCACCGTCGATCTGGGCGGCGATTTAAAAGCGTTCCTTCCATTTTCCCATATAGATACCCGCAGGTATGAAAAACCCGAAAATATCGTCGGACAGAAGTTCGATTTTGTCGTACTCGAGAAGCGCGGGAGCAGTATCATTATTTCCCGCAGGGTTTATCTGCAAAAGACGGTCAAGAAGCTCTACACGAAATTTTTCGAGACCCATCAGTTAGGCGATGTAGTCAAAGGGTCGGTTGAAGAAATCGACCAGAACTATATCATCCTCTCGGTAGAAGGCATTAAAGCGTTCCTGCATATATCCGATTTTTCATGGAAGTACCTCAGCGATTTCCACGGCGTGGTCAAGTTCGGCGACGAATTCGAGGTGCAGATTATTTCACTCGATAAGAGTAAGGACTCGGTCAAGGTCGGTAAGAAGCAGCTTCTGCCGAACCCGTGGGAAAATATCGAGAACCGATTCGCTGTCGGCGATGTGATACAGGGTAAGGTCGTGCATTTCCGCAAGGAAGGCGCGGTAGTGGAAATAGAAGAAGGTATCGAAGCGTTCCTCCATGTATCGGAAATCTCGTGGACGCAGCGTATCCGCGACCCGAAAAAATTTCTGAAGAAGGGCGCGATTGTCGAAGTAAAAGTAAAAAATATCGAAATAGAACGGCATAGAATGGATGTTTCCCTGCGGGAGCTCCAGGCGAACCCGTGGGACGCCGCCGAGGCGACCTACACCCGTGGCAAGAAATTGTCCGGGGCGGTATCCTCAGTGCTCGATTTCGGCGTGTTCATCAAGTTTGACGACGGTATCGAAGGCATTCTCCGCAAGGAAGACGTGGATTGGATGGAGAACGAGATCGACCTCAAGGTAAAATTCAAAAAGGGCGATAAGCTCGATGTAATCGTGCTGTCGATCGAGCCCGGCAAGGAACGCCTTCGCCTGGGCATCAAACAACTCTCCGATAATCCGGTGCAGGCCTTCTCGATGAATTATCCCAAGAACTCGGTGGTCGAAGGTACGGTAAAGGAGATACAGGAGCACGGGGTGATCGTCGCGCTGGAGAACAATCTCGAGGGTTATATTCATATTTCCAATATAGACAAGGCTGGTGTGGATAAGATCGAGGATGCGGTGAAGGTCGGCGAATCGATCCGCGCTGCGGTTCGTTATGTCGATGTCGCGAAGGGAAAGATCGAACTGAGCCGCAAAGACCTGATGCAGGCCGAGGAACAGCATGAGTTCCAGAAGTACATTGTCAACGAGAATCGCGGTTCGGATACCTATTCGACCTCGATGGGATCGCTTCTGGCCGACCAGTTCAAAGGCCTGAAGATCGAGCCTGAAAAGAAATCCGAGAAATCCGAGAAATCCGCGCCCAAGAAAACAGTCAAGAAGAAATCTAAAGATACGGAGAATACCGATGGCGAAGAGTAGACCTGTAGCCGGGACGAATACCCAAACGAAGACGCCATTTGAAAATATGGTGGAGTTTCTCAATAAAAACAGCCGTGTTTTTTTAGTGGTTGTAGTGGGGATTGTTCTGGGGAGCATCGTGCTTTTCCTCAACTATCAGAATAAGAACAACGAAGAAGGCGAAGCAACCCGGATATACGATATCGCGCTGAGTTCGATAGAGAACCTGAACTATGTGACGAACCAGCAGGAGCAGAACCGGATTT
>MIBD01000171.1:14170-16549 GCA_001829395.1 Spirochaetes bacterium GWF1_49_6
TCCAACATGTTTGTTGTCATTCAGACCTATCCCGATACTGTCAGCGCCCTCCGCGCGAGACTGTTCTTAGCGAACAATTATCTCGAACGGACAGTCGGCGCATCGTTGAGCGAAGCCGACCTGAATCAGGTGCTGTCCGCGGCGTACACGTTATACTCGGATGTGGTCGCTAAAGCGAGAACGGATTTTTACCGCGCGGCGGGAACTCTCGGTATCGCGTATTGCCACGAAATTCGTAACGATTACCGTTCCGCGATAGAGCAGTACAATATGGTGATCGAGAAATATTCGAAGGAAGGATTTACCCCTTACGCGATGATCGCGAAGGCGCAGAACCTTGAGGCATTGAAGGATATCAACGGCGCATTGAGCGTTTACCGTGATGTGGCGGACAACTACACCAATTCCGAATGGCATAAATTCGCGAAGGCGAAGCTCTATTTCTATTCCAATCCCGGAACGGCGGCGCCTGTACAGAATCTCCCTATGCCCCAGAATTCGGGGATACAGCTCCTCCCGCCCCAGTAAGAGTATAGCCGGGAGAACCGGAAAACGAAACAATATGCAAATAAAAATAAGCGGGCGTCGTCCCGCTTGATTTTTTTTAACGGCATGCTTAATATTATCGGTAACAATAATCAGGGAGTATCAAATGAATGAGAAAAACCAACCCCAGCCGCAGAATTTAAAGGTGGAAGTCCCGAACGAAGAGGGTTTTATCAAATACTCGAATTTCGTTATCGTCTCCCATTCCCCCGAAGAATTGGTCATCGATTTCGCGCGGATTATGCCCGGGCAGGAAGGGGCGAAGGTGGTCTCCCGTATCGTTATGACGCCGAAGAACGCGAAGATGTTCATGAAGGCGCTTGAGAACAATATCGAGAACTTCGAGAAGAAGTTCGGCGATATCGCGCTTCCCGATAACGTCGGGTTTAATACTCCCGGCGGCGTAATCCAGTAACGGAAAGGAAAATGGCGGAAAAAAGACCGATTACCGATCTTGCGCAGAATAAAAAGGCCTATCATGATTACGAGGTGATCGAATCGATGGAGGCCGGGATAGAACTGCGCGGTACCGAGATCAAATCGGTACGTTCGCGGAACGTCAATCTCAAGGACAGCTATGTGCTCATCCGTGACGGCGAAGCGCAGGCGATCAATATCCATATCAGCCCGTGGGGCTTCGGGAATATCTTCAATCACGACCCGACCCGCAGCCGCAGGTTACTCCTGCATAAAAAAGAAATCCTCCGCCTCACGAATCTCATCATGCAGCGGGGCTATACCCTTGTCCCGTTGAAGATATATATCAAGGGCAGGTTTGCCAAACTACAGGTGGGATTGGTCAAGGGTAAGCAGATTCACGATAAGCGCGACGCGATCCGTGAGAAAGATATCCAGCGGGATATGGATCGCGAGATGAAAAGTTACCGGGGATGATTAATTGATTACTTTCAGGTACTCGCCCTTCATCGCGAGTATAAGAACATTCTTGTTCGATGCATAATTTATCACTGAATCGTTATCGCAGTATAAAGTACCGAACATAGTCACTACATCGCGATCGGGGAAAAAAGCATTTTTCAGGCGTTCGGCTTTTTCTATCGCGGAATCTATCGCGGAATTATTGGGTTTACTTTTTACCTCGACCGAATAAACTTTATTATCACTGCCGATCAGTACCAAATCGAATTCTTCGAGATTCTTCGTGCCAGGAATCCTGCGTTTCATACGCGGATAGCTTTCGTAAATTTCGACGCCGAATTTTTCCTTCAACGCATCCGGCGCACCCGGAAGAATAATATCCTCGATAATTGTACCAAGACGATTGGCGAGTTCGCCCCATCTTTTATTGCTCTCCGTTTTAAAGTCCCGTATCTCGCCTTTAAATTCCTGCATCTCATTCTTGAAGTCTGACATCTCATTCTTGAAGTCTGACATCTCATTCTTGAAGTCGGACATCTCGTTCTTGAAGTCGGACATCTCTTCCTTAAAATCGGACATCTCCTCTTTCAGGTCGCGGATGGATTCTTCTGTTTTGATATGCTCTTCCGCGAGACGTTCCATAAGTTCTTCAAGACGGTCGATTCTCTGCTCTGCCGTTCGCATATTTACCCTCATTATAATGTATAACTTAACACGCGGAATCAATTATGTCAATAAAACGAATCTATACGTTCAGTTGAATCTTGTACAGTTTATCATAAATCCCCTTTTTCTCCAGCAATTCCTTATGCGTCCCGCGTTCGATAATCTTCCCGCCCTCGATTACGATAATTGTATCGGCGTTGGCAACCGACGACAGTTTATGCGTGATAATCAGGGTAGTCTGTTTGCCGAGGATACGCTTCATCGCTTCCGCGATCAGCTTCTCCGATT
>MIBD01000171.1:16568-25098 GCA_001829395.1 Spirochaetes bacterium GWF1_49_6
GGCCTCGTCGAGAATAAGAATCTTCGGCTTACGGATGATCGCCCTCGCGAGCACGATCCGCTGACGTTGTCCGCCCGATAACGTCATACCGCGTTCCCCGATAATCGTATCGTAGCCTGTGGGTATCTCCATAATAAAATCGTGGGCGTTCGCGATCTTCGACGCCTCGATCACATCCTCTGGGGTAGCGTCGGGCCGGGATAGCAGGATATTCTCGCTGATGGTGCCCGAGAACAGGATAGTCTCCTGCGTCACAATACTGAGCTGCCGGCGGATAGTCAGGGGATTCACCCCGGATGTGTCCTTCCCGTCGATAAGGATTTGCCCTGATGTGGGCGAGTTGAAGACAGGGATAAGCGAGATCAGGGTGGATTTCCCCGCGCCGCTCGACCCGACTACCGCGACCGTTTCGCCGGGCTTGATCTTGAGGTCGATGTTATCGAGAATAATCCGCCCGGGTTCGTACCCGAACGAGAGTTTTTTCAGTTCGATAGCGCCCTCGATCGTCCCCATGTCCGGTTTGGAAAAGTCTTCCTTCTCCTCGGAGTTGATAATCTCGAATATACGGTCGGATGCGGGTTTCAGTTTACGCAGCACCATCGCGATATTTCCCACCTGCGAGAGGGGGAGCGATAGCCCCAGCGCGAGCATGATAAATGTGATAATATCGCCCGATTTCGCCATCCCCGACTGGATGCCCATCGCGCCGAGTATCAGTATAATGAGGATACCGATGACCCCGAGGAATTCGAGGGTGGGGGTTCCCAACAGGCGGATACGCACCTCCTTTTTAAGGGAGTTCAGGTGCGCGTCGTTGGTTTTCGCGAAACGCCGGCGTATCTCGCTCTCCACGCCGAAACCCTTGATGACCTCTATCCCGAATACGGTCTCTTGTATATGCGAGGTGATATCGGATATATTTTTCTGCACCTTCATACTACGGCTTTGTACCAACGCGCCCAGACCCGCGATAGCGATGCCGATGACCGGTACGATGGAAAAGAAATAGAGCGAGATTTGCAGGTTCGTCATTAGGAGAATGATCACTATCGCGGCCACGGTGATGGGCTGGGCGATCATCTCGACCACGATGTTCATCAGGAACACCTCGATTACTCCTATATCGTTCAGGATACGCGAGAGTATCTCACCGGAACGGTTCTTCTTATAGTAGGGGATAGGCAGGTCGATCAGGCGTTCGTAGATTTCACCCCGCAGGTCGTGTATGACCTTGATCGCGAGGGTGTTCGACGAAAGATACGCCAGATAGTGTGATGCCGCCCATAGAAACCCGAAACCGACTAAAAACGCTATCGTCGTGAAGTTAATATACTCAAAATTATTCCCAATCAGGGTGTTCTGGAAGAAACCTCCCACACTGAGAAGCCCCCCGACCTGCCCGGCGGAATAGGTCATCGCGAATAGGATGGAAAAGATAAGCGAGCCTTTATAACGGAAAACATAGCTCGTGAATTTGCGTTTCGGTTTCATGTTTATCTCCTCCCGATATTTTAAGGGCGAACGTCCAAAAAATCAACTGCTGCGCAGGCTAATCCCATTATCAGCATTGTTACCTAATTAATCCTTCAGCCTGCGACAGAACACGCGCTATGTTTATATGAAGTCGAATAGCTCGATATCGGGGTAAGCGTACGCAGTACCCCGTGATGGAAGGTAAGTATTCATGCATGAACACGGGCTGTCTGCCGATAATAAGTCATCGGTTCCATATCGGGGTTAGTGTACGAAGTACACGCAGTACCGTAGTACTTGATTTTTAATGGATTCCATATTAAATTATTGTTGGGCGGTTCCCCCCTGCGGGGACTGACGCAAAAACTATTAAAATTTTTAACATTAATAATGTTATAGCTTTAAAAACGCCCAATGGTCACTTCCTTGCCACCGAGAATCGGTGGTTATTAGAAGTGCCCTGTTGTATGTAAGGAGATTTACCGATGTTGAAATTTATCAAGGGGCTGTTCGGCGGGAAGTCCGGCCGTAAGAACCTGACCCTGATGCGTGTCGAGAAAATGGCCTATGACGGGATTTCGCTTCGTTTTCTCGTGTTTATGAAGTCCGAGGACGAGTCGGTCAATAAGACCGGTTTACTGGTGCTTGAGGGGATGGAGGGCGAGGAAGCGATCATGCTGCCGCTGGTATTCCAGAATAAAGTGTTTACCGGCTTTCTGAAAGGCGCCGGGATACAGGTGAAGGAGATTATTCTTCTCAATAAGGACAATACCCCGGATGCGGCGGAATGCGTGGTCAGGAAGGGCTTGTTCTATAAAACGATCAAGATATCATTACTGGAGGCGGTCATTATCGGTAACGAGTATGACCTGCCGTTCCTGGTGTCCAAGGAAATCCTTGAACCGATGATGATCGGCCTCAATCTCGAAGGCGAACCGGTATCGTCGTTTATGAATACGGTGAATATGCAGAAAATACTGGATGACGAACGTTATGAGAACGAGGTAATCATGTGAAAAAGCTATTAATCGCGTTGTGCCTGCTGATCCCCGCCGCCGTTTTCCCAGCGGAAGGGATAGAGAACCATATAGTCAAATCGGAACTCGTCATCTATTTCCCGACGTTCAAAGCTCTGCACGATACGGTCAAATCGCTGATGAAGCGTTTCTACGGGAAGAATTATCCCCAGATGGAGAAACAATACAGCCTGAACTCCGAATCGAGTTTGGGTGTGGATATCCTGAGCGAAAAGAGTCTCGATAGCGTCGGGGTGGATATCGCAGGGCCGATTGCCTATGTGCATATCACGAGCAATGTCGGATATATCCTGGTGACCCTCAAGTCGGAAGCCAAGTTCAAGGCCTATGTGAAATCCATCCTGAAGGACACAGTTCCATACGCGATAGTGGGGAAGTACGCGATACTCTCCGAGACCCCGAAGGTCATGCCGGATATGAAAACCCCTTTGCTGATAGCGGACGAGGGATTCAAGCTGTCGGCGGAACGTTTGCAGTTCAAATGGGACAAACCGTTCGTATGGATCGACAGCAAGTACCTCAGCGTGATATCCGGGAGTTCGATGGCCTCGTCGAAGGTGCAGTTGCCCTATGGGTTTACCGCGGGAACCATCGATTTTGCCGCCGATAAAATAAAGCTCAATCTATACTCCGCGCTCCTGACCGATAAACAGATCGACTTTATTCAGAAGATACGTGTCGCCGACGGAAAGGGTAAGTTCGATATACTTGACTACGGATGGGGCAATCCCGTACTGGTCGGCAATGTTTATATGAATTTTGCCGAATTGTACCGTTATTACCTCGCCATCGATCAGTTGAATGTCCTCGGGTTGAAGGGGGTCGCCGCCGAACTGATGAAGAAGTACTCCATCAGTATCGAGAAAGACCTGATAGCGAACTCCGACGGGCGTTTCAAGCTGGTCATCCTGAAGTACGACGATCTAAAGAAGCAGTACCTGATATACGGCTCCCTCGGGATAAAAGACCCCTCACTGACTACCGCGTTCATGCAGAACCTGAAGAGCGTCATACTCAAGACTGGGCAGAAACTCTATACCTTTGAAATATTCACCTATCCGTTCTATCACTACCAGAGCGATAATTTCTCCATATTCTACGGGCAGATCGAAAAAGATTTCTTCTTTTCCACCGATAAAGACCTGCTGGTCGCGCTGGTGAAGAATGTATTCGATAATAAGAACGGGTATTACAAAAACCTGCCCGATTTTTTCAGCAAAGCGTCCGTCCAGAATAAAATCGGCTATTATTTTACCGTCGACGTGCAAAGCCTGTTCAGCAGCGTCAACTCCGGCGGTTTCACACTGACGAGCGATTTCCTGACAGGCATTAAAGATATCTATGTCTACGGAAATCCTGATATGGGTGAAAAGCCGTATGGATGGAACACAACTGTTGAAATAAATTTCTATAAATAAGCCCATTAAAATTGACCGCCCGCTAAATTTCAATTATCATATATGGACACTTCAAGTAACCGCCTTTTCAAGGTGGCAAGCCTCCGCGCTTTGCGCGAAGATAAAGAAGTGGCCATTGGGCGTATTATAAAGAATTAAAAACACTATTGTTATAAATGTAAATAGTTTTTGCGTCAGTCCCCGCAAGGGGGGAACCGCCCATATAACAAAAACCTCAATACGGGAAGAAACACGTATGGAAAGGCAATTTGTCAGTTTCTATATTACCGGGATCAAGTATTGCTTGGATATCATGGATGTGGAAGAAGTAGTCCGTGAATCGAAGTTTACCAAAATGCCGGACATGCCGAACTTCATCGAAGGGATCATGAACCTTCGCGGTATCGTCGTGCCGGTAATGTCGGTCAAGAAAAAGCTCGGCCTCGATAAGGCTGATGAAATTTTAGCTGTGCATACTCGTATAGAAACCCCTGCGTCCGCCCCTGAAGAGGGGAAACCCGAAGGAAATATAGAGGGGAATGCGAAGGTAGAAGCGATCATGCGCGCGAAGAAAAAAAATGCCGCGAGAAAACTGATTATCGTCAGGATAGAAGGGGTGCTTGTGGGATTTTTAGTCGATAATCTCGATCGGGTGTTCGCTATCGATGAGAAGACGATACAGTCCGCGGAGGGCGTATCCACCAATGTCGACCGCGCGTTTATCGAGGGAATCGCGAAGATCGGCGAGGAAGTTTTTATCATACTCAATGTAAAAAAGATGATCGGCTTCGACGAGAAAACATTCATCAAAGAAGAAATCTTAGAATAACAAATAAGTCAGGAGGAATATAAGAAATGAAAAGAATATCTATTCTTTTATCCGTGTTGTTATTGGGGGTTTGCCCCGTTTTGATGACCGCCCAACAGACAGACGCGCCCGATCAGGAAGACAGCGGTGTTGCACCCGCTTCCAGTACTAATGTTGCGGCAGATTCCACTGTTAAGCCTGTAGGCGAAGAAAAAGAAGTGATCGCGACCGGCGGTGCGTTATATAACGACGGTTCTATCGATTACGCTCCCGCGGGCGTACAGTTCGCGGTGCAGAGCCAGGATACCGGCGCCGGCGTCAAGAGTATTTACGTCTGGGTCGATAATTCCGCGATGCAGACCAATACGGCTCCTATCGGCTTTAACGCCGAAGGCCGTCATTCGATCGCATTTCAGGTCGAGGATAATGTCGGCAACCTTTCCGCGATGAAAACCTATTCGTTTATCATGGATACCACCGCGCCGGAAGTAAAAATAATCAGCGCGTTCAAGGGAATCCAGATGACCAACGGCGTGTATGTTCCCGCGGACAATAAGTTTATGATTATCGCGCAGGATAAGCTCTCCGGTGTGAAATCTATCGAGTACGCTATAGACGGCGGCGCGATGCAGACGTATAACGAGAATATTTTACTCACCGAGAAAAGCGGAATGCATACGATTGTCTACCGAGCTGCCGATAACGTCGGTAATATCGGCGGAACGATGACGAACGTGTTCTATATCGACGGTACCGCGCCTGTAGTAAATATCGGCAGCGATCCCGCCGCGTTCTCTAAGGACGGGGTGAATTTCATCTCCGGGAAAGCGAGCATCGTGATTACCGCGAAGGATGCTGATACCGATGTCGTATCGATTATGTACTATATCGACAACGGCGAGGCGGCGCAGTACAGCTACCCGATCAAGCTGAGCGGCGGCGAACATACGGTTAAGGCGATGGCGATTGATGCTGTCGGTAACGAGAGTCAGTTAGCCGAGTACAAGGTCTCCGTCGACGCGTCCGACCCGTCGGCGTATGTCGAAGCTGAAAAGTAACCTACTTTCCGATAAAATGGCCGTCCGTTAGGGCGGCCATTATTTTTACCCACCCCCGATTTTCTTGTAAAAATTCATCGAATAGTATATAATAAGCACGAATAAAACCGGAAACGGAGGAATTATGTCAGGTCATAATAAATGGGCCAATATCAAACAGAGAAAGGGCGCTCAGGACGCGAAACGGAGTAACGTATTCTCTAAATTCGTGAAGGAAATTATTGTCGCGGCGAAAGAAAAGGGCGGCAATCCTGATACCAATAACCGTTTGAAGGTCGCGATCGATAAGGCCAAAAGCGTGAATATGCCCAAGGACACTATCGAAAAAGCGATCAAGCGCGGTACGGGCGAGCTCGAAGGGATTTCCTATGAGGAGATTTCCTACGAGGGTTACGGACCCGGCGGAGTCGCTGTCATAGTCGATACGATGACCGATAATAAGAACCGCACCGCCGCTGAAATCAGAAAAATATTCTCCAAGCATAACGGCAGTCTCGGCGAGGCCGGGTGTGTCGCGTGGATGTTCGATAGAAAAGGCTACATCGGCATAGACGGTACGAAACATACCGAGGACGCGGTGATGGAAATCGCGTTGGAAATCGGGGCGGACGATGTAGTGAAAGAGGGCGATACGATCGAGGTATATACCTCGATGGACTCGTTCCACTCGGTACTGGAAGATTTGAAGGCAAAGGGGCTTACCGTGACGGAATCCGAGATTTCACGCATTCCCCAGAACACCATCAAACTCGAGAAGGATAAGGCCTTTACGCTCCTGAAGCTGATGGACGAACTCGAGAACCATGACGACGTACAGGATTTCGCGCAGAACGCGGATATCGACGATTCGATCATGGAAGAGTTTATGAACTCCTAATTAAAATAACCCAAAAAATAGAGGGGCTGACATCATGTCAGCCCCTTTTTGTATATACTATCAATTTAGAATGTCAATGTCAGCGGGTGCAGAACGATTGATATAGCTCCGGTGTTGATACTATACTCGATTGCGGCGTTGATGATCAGGAGCTGAAATCCCGCGATTGCGCGGATTTCAGTGAAGTAGTACGGAATTGTGGATACGCCTTCCACACGGAAGAACTCCGAATCGGTGACGACAACCATTTCACCCTTAGTGTACATAGTGGTGGTTACAGAGCCAATATTGAAATTTATCCCCACGCCCGCGTAGAGCGAGAATACGGGAATATTCAGCGCGGCGATTAATTTACCCCCGATGGAGGTGCCCATCCACCCGAAGTTAATCCCAGTCGTATATTTACTGGTGATAGTCTGAGTAAAACCGCCGGGTACCGGTACATTGATAGGTTCTTCCATGGATGCCGAATACTCGAGGCCGCCGTTATCGAAGTCGACCGCGAGATTTAGTCCGATTTGGAACACGCCCGCGTCGATTATTTTAGCACGCGCCTCACCGCCGATATGAAAACCGCCGGTTTTCGCGACAACACCCGTAGGCAGCGACGCAGCGAACAATGAACCCACATCGGGAAGGAAGCCGAGACGGATACCCACATCGAACTGGGGAATCAGGGGCAGTTTAATCATCCCTATTTTCAGGTAGATCATATCATAAGGCATAGGCACCATTGCGGCGGCTTGCGCGACAGACGAAAATATACTTGCGTTCGTATTATTCTGCGCGTCGGTCGGAACGTAGTTTTGAGTCACACCGCTCAGCATGCTGATAAAACTCGACGGCATCACTACACCTATACCCACGCCGATTTTTATCCCTAAAAAGTCGCGCGTATCGGCGGTATAGACACTTCCTGCCGAATTATAAATCGTCATCGTCGGCGCCAACGGGGTAGATATACCCTCGGCTACCTGCTTATACGTAGTCTCCATGTAACTTACCAGATTATCCGCGTTGGTATCCGCGAAACTGTAAGCCCCGATTGCAAACATTATTCCCAATACAACCGCAATCCTCTTCATAAACCCTCCTCGAAAATTGAAAAACATTCCTACAAGAATGTAACATTATTATACGGAAATATCAAATATTTCAGTATAAAAACCCTCAAAATAGTAAGAACACGACTATATTCGTAGGATATTTCGGGTTTGTTCGAATATATCCCGGAACGACCTGTAAGACGAAAATATTTTCCCTTTCTCCGCCAATAGTTCGGCGAGCTCGAAATTCTCTCGCGCGAAAACCGTATCGGCAAGCTCGGCCGCGGGATAGTCGGGCGCGCTGTCCCCCGCGAAGAACGTAAAGTCCGCGCTTTTATTGATCATCTGCACCACCTTTCCCTTGTCCAATCCGCTTACGGGCGAATAAAAATCGTCGTTGGGATTGGGTAGCATGTAGATATTCCCCTCGTAGTAATACCCGGGGTTCGCGATCAGGGTGACCAAATCCAGCAGGTCGTACCGTTCGAGGAGAATTTCTATATAATAGGTGCATCCCGCGCTGACGATGTAAAACGGCCCGGCCTCGCGGGAGTACCAACGGATAAAATCGGGGGCGTAGGGGTCGATAGGAATGGAAAGGATATCCTCGAGGATGGAATAACGGTCAGCGTTGATATTGTTAAAAATATGCCCCAGGAAGTCGAGTACCCCGATCTCGCGGTTCTTGAACCGCCGGTAATACTCAGCCCCCTCGACCGGAAGATACTTCTCGATCACGATGCTGTAGAAATCCTTGAGGGTGATTGTATTGTCGAAGTCGGAAACGAACGCGTGAGTCATACCCTATCCTTTCTTCATAGGCATGATAATAAC
>MIBD01000171.1:25164-25306 GCA_001829395.1 Spirochaetes bacterium GWF1_49_6
AATAAGGGCGGTTCCCCCATTGCGGGGACTGACGTAAAAACTATTTACATTTATAACAATAGTATTTATGATTCTTTATAATACGCCCAATGGTCACTTCTTTATCTTCGCGCAAAGTGCGGAGGTTTGCCACAGAGAATCG
>MIBD01000171.1:25444-25586 GCA_001829395.1 Spirochaetes bacterium GWF1_49_6
TTGGGTGCTGAGTATGGTGATCGTATCCGTATTGCTTCTCGGGTCGCTCTACGCGACATGGTTTTTCTATGCCAATTTGCGGCCTATACCCGTGGTGTTAGTGATATTTATGATGCTGCTGGATTTGGGCTTTATCGCCTCG
>MIBD01000172.1:0-147 GCA_001829395.1 Spirochaetes bacterium GWF1_49_6
GTTCCTCCAGCCCCGTGCATCCGGTGAGCGCGATCAACTCCTCCGCGCGGCGTTTATCCTCCGGCGAATAATCGTCGAACAGCCCGACAGTGGCGAACTTCCCGCCGATAATCAGGCTCATCACATCGGCGTTCGCCCTGATGAGGT
>MIBD01000172.1:162-992 GCA_001829395.1 Spirochaetes bacterium GWF1_49_6
CGAAATACCCGGTCAGCTTCCGCATTTCGCGCGTATCGATCGACCCTGCGGGAGTGCCGAACCAGTTCACATGCCCGGAACTCGGCCAAAGGTATCCCTCGATAATCTGGAGAGTGAGAGACTTCCCGCTGCCGTTATGGCCGTAGAGTATCCACCGTTCGCCCCCGCCGATAGTCCAGTCGATATTGTGCAGCAGGGTATTACCGTCCCGGACGAGAGTTACGTCCCGCAGTTCTATCATTGCGCCGTCCTGCAAATCTGCGATTGGATGCGTTCCGCGAGCGCGGTATACTGTTTCGCCGCTTCGCTATCAGGATTCTGGATAACCGCGGGAGCTCCGTTATCCCCGCCTATCGCTACCGACGGATCGAGGGGCAGTCTCGCGAGTATGGGTACGCCCGATGATTCAAGGGTTTTCAGTTCGGGGGATTCGGGGTAGAGCGGGGACGGTTTTCCGCAATGGGGGCAGACGAAATCAGCCATATTCAGCACCATCCCGAGTATAGGGATGTCCAACTGGCGGAACATCGAAACGCTCCGGCGGGTCTCGTCGAGCGCGACCGACTGGGGGGTAGTGACAAACAACGCCCCGGAGGTGGGGATATTTTGCGCGAACGTCAGCGGGATATCGCCGGTACCCGGGGGAAGGTCGACTATCAGGTAATCCACGTCCGACCACGCGGTATCCTCGAATAACTGTTTGACCGCCGAATTGGCGAGCGGAGCGCGCCAGATCAGCGGACGGTCGGCGTCTCCCGCGAGAAACCCCATCGACATCACCTGAATGCCGTATTTCACGGGGGGAACCAGTTTATTGCCGAATACCGGCG
>MIBD01000172.1:1012-4623 GCA_001829395.1 Spirochaetes bacterium GWF1_49_6
ATACGCGGGATACTCGGTCCGTAGATATCGAGGTCGAGGAGGGCGGTTTTTACGCCCCGTTTCGCGAGCGCCGCCGCGAGGTTCACGGCAACCGTGGATTTCCCGACGCCGCCCTTCGAGCTGTACACCGGGATAATGCCGCGTATTTCGTCGAACGCGTCGGGGGATATGAATGAATTCGGCGCGGTCTGCGCCGCGATATTTCTGCTGGTCAGCCGGACTTCTATCTCCGATGCGCCGAGCTTTAATAACACCGCCTCGGCGTTTTTCTTCATCACGTCTTTCAGCGGGCATCCGGCCGTGGTGAGTTCGAGATCGAAATCCACCTTCAGACCATCGACCTTCAGATTCTTCACCATTCCGAGTTCGACGATGTTCCGTCCGAGTTCGGGATCCATGACGCGTGAGAGCGCGTCCAGTACTTCTTTTTCCGTCATAGTAACAATTCCTTAGGGGATTTTTGTTAAATATATTGAGGGAATCTGTTTTCGTCAAATTACCCGAAAAATCGTTGTTTTTCCCTGTGGAATGTTTTATAATACGGTCGGCGATGGAGGAAAAAGATGGAAAAAAAGTTATACCGTTCCAAAACAACCCGTGTCATCAGCGGGGTTTGCGGGGGTTTGGCGGAATACCTGAATATGCCGGTTGCAATGACCCGCGCGTTATTTATAGTGATTTTAATCTTTTCCGGCGGTATGGGGGTTTTCCTCTATCTTTTTATGTCTATCTTTGTCCCGGAAGAGCCGTCGGGATTCGGGCGCACGATAGAAACTCCCGAGAAACAAAGCCCCGAATTTACAGAGTGCGCATTCAAAGCGCCGAAACCGCCGGTACAGCCGGAGTTCATGAAATCGCCGGAACCGCCTAAAGCTCCCGCCGAAGGCGAGCCGGGTTTCGACTTTGATAAAACCTACAAGGAGTTTATCGACGGGAGCGGGGTGTCTCCCGGGCAGGTCGAGCCTGTCAAGGCGGCATTCAAAACGATCGGCCTCGTTATCACCCTCTTCTTCGCGCTGATCATGATCTCCATCGGCATCTATCTGATATTCCCCGGCCTGATCTGGTTGTTCCGCAAGGCGGGCAGCGTCATACTCGGAATCCTGCTGGTCTTGTTCGCCCTCCAGATGATGATTACCACTGTCTCACGCCGCGTCTATTCGTTCATCATCTATTCGCTCGGCGCGGTGCTTCTGACGCTCGCGGCGTTCGTGGTATTGACCGGATTCGATCTGGTCAGCTATCACGTATTCGGGGAGTATCTCCGTATCCTGATCCCAGTAGCGATCATCGCGCTTGGAATAAAATTCGTCGCGCAGGCGCTCGAAAAAAGGATCGACGTCCGGCCCGCGGGCATCCTGATACTTTCCATCATGTTTGTCTTCTTCGGGTTCTACTCCGTCGACCAGGTCAAGGCGATGGAGCCGGGATTAAAGTCCGGCGAGCTGCAGGGCGAGTTTAAGAAAATTTTCAACCCCGCGCAGAACCCTGACGATAAAACGTTATATACCTACCAGATGCCCGATTCCTATGTGACCCGGATATTTTATCGGATCGAGAATCATGCCGGGAATATTACGCTGGGGGCGGGGATATCGGACGAGCGTATCGAGTACAAGAGCGCGGGTGTTTCACCGCAGATCGCCGACAGCTTCGATACCATCGTGTGGACGTGGTCTTTCAATAATATGTCAGGGAATTCGTCTATCAATCTTATTCCCGATAAACTCAGCGATATGAATTTAAAGAATATGTCCGGCGAAATAAAGGGCGATTTAAGCGGTGCGGAAGTGCGTACTGTGGATATCGAGGTGATGAGCGGGTCATGTAAATTAAAGTTCGGACAAAGCGTCACAGGCATAAAAATCAAGGTATTATCGGGAGAAGCGCTACTCGAACTCCCCGCGAACTCCGAAATCATAGTCGACTATAAAAACGGCTCACAGAACCTGATCCTGCCCGACGGCTTCGAGCAGAGCGGGGATAGCGAGATGAGCCATTCAGGCGCAGGGGGTAGAATTATCGTTCGCGCCGAATTCGGCTCCGGGAATATAAAAATAATTCTCTACTGACGGGGATACTATGAAATCGTTTCGTAAGGAATTATGGTTCAACACCGGCGAACGGATGGAACTGATCAATATCACCCCCGATGTCGAATCTGCGCTCAGGGAGAGCGGGATACGCGAGGGGCTGTGTCTGGTCAACGCGATGCATATTACCGCGAGCGTTTTTATCAACGACGACGAATCGGGACTGCACGCCGACTATCAGGACTGGCTCGAACAGCTCGCGCCGCACGCGCCCGTATCGCGGTACCGTCATAACCGGACGGGCGAGGATAACGGCGACGCGCACCTGAAACGCCAGATCATGGGACGCGAGGCGGTGGTCGCGGTGACGGAGGGGCGTCTCGACTTCGGGCCGTGGGAGCGGATATTCTACGGCGAGTTCGACGGGCGCCGCCGGAAACGGGTGCTTGTCAAGATTATCGGGGAATAGGGGAAACGTATGGAGACATTTCTGGGCGGACGCCTGATTGTCAAGACGGGGGATATCACCCGTGAGGAGACCGACGCGATAGTGAACGCGGCCAATTCGTCGCTGATGGGCGGCGGGGGTGTCGACGGCGCGATACACCGCGCGGGCGGGCCGGCGATTATCGAGGAGTGCCGGCGCATCCGCGATACGGAGTATCCCGACGGATTACCCGCCGGGGAAGCGGTGACGACTACCGGGGGACGGCTCCCCGCGAAGTTTGTGATACATACGGTCGGGCCGGTTTGGTACGGCGGCGGCAGGAACGAGGACGGGCTGCTCGCGAACGCGTACCGGAATTCGCTCAAGCGCGCCGATGAGAAAAAGTGCGTATCGGCGGCATTCCCGGCGATCTCCACCGGGGTGTACGGGTTTCCGCGCGAACGGGCGGCGCGTATTGCCGCGGATGTGATGAAGAGTTATATCGATTCGGGCGGGGGTGTGCGGAAGATTGTCCTCGTGTTCTTCGGGGATGACGATTACCGCGTGTTTTTGGAAAGTTCGGGACTGCAAAGCCCGTAAATCCGTTCCAGTTCGCCTATCAAATACTGAATATCCTGTAAACTTGTTTCCGCGCTGACTTCGAGGAATTTATGATGCCGCCGGGCTGCGTTCTCGATAGTATCGAGCAGGGACGACCTGCGCTCGTCGAGGTCAAGTTTGAGTTCGCGCGCGGTTTCCATGATGTTCCGGTGGGATTCCCGTCCGTAACGCAGGAAATACAGGTCGCGGACGGACTGTAGAATCAACTCCAACAGAAGGTCTCTGTCCCGTTCACCGGACGGCGGGGACGACATTTCCCTGATAATCCGAAGCTGGTAAGCAAGCGCGTCGCTGAAATATGTCATTTTTAAACCCTATTATTGAAATTTCCTGAGAAAATGATTATAATATATGTGGACGTTTTTTTCCACAATATACAGTAAAGGACATTTAATAAAATGAAAAAATGGCTCATAATGACTGGATTCTTGGTCTTACTCGGAAGCACTGGGCACGCATGGAGAGCGATCGGGAAGTATTTTCTCGGGAGCGAGGCGAACGGTATCGGCGGGGCATACAGCGGATACGCG
>MIBD01000172.1:4645-5445 GCA_001829395.1 Spirochaetes bacterium GWF1_49_6
CGCGAATTTCAAATTTATTCCCGACTTTTTTCCATTCTTTAGCACGGTCGTATCGGTGGACGGCATCAAACTCGGGCTATCGCTGACGACGCTATTCGACGGATATACGCAGGAGTCGCTTTTTGTGCGAACCCTGAAGGTTACGGCGGCGTTCCCGATATTCGAAAACCTCGCCATTGGCGCGGGAATCGGCCCGGTGTTCGCGTTCGAAAGCTCCGGTATCGGGTACGGATGGAGCGCTAATATCGGACTATTATGGAAAATATCCGACGATTTCCAGATAGGAGTTTGTTTTCATACGCCGATTCCCGTGGAATGGAGCAATCCTGTCATGGGCTCGTCCCTGTCGGAGGTCTACCCCGCTATCCTCGACGCGGGCATCTCATGGAACATGTCGCAATCGGCGATACTTTTTTTCAGCCTAGAATACCTCGCGATAGACGGGATAAAATATATCCTCAACGGTCAGGATCGTTCCCCGGTGTTCGACAGTAACCTGTTCTCGCGTCTGCACCCCCATATCGGCTTCCGTTTCCTCGAACCGTCATCCGGGGCGCATATCAGCTGCGGAATGATGATCGACAGCGATTATTACGAGACGGGCGGGATCAACCAGTATCTCCTGACAGTGGGCGTGCGGGCGTACGGCAGAAATATGGTATTCCACGCATCGTTGATAGACGCGCTCCTGTTCTCGATCGTATATCCCTATAATACCGCCGAGGAGCGGGTAAATATCGGAATGACGTTCCAGATATTCTGATTATTTTTTACGAAGTACTGCCAGATATTCAATATTT
>MIBD01000173.1:0-2348 GCA_001829395.1 Spirochaetes bacterium GWF1_49_6
CCCGCCGATGCGTCCCTTATGCTCGAGCACGGTCATCATATCCGCCATCACCTGGCACGGGTGCAGGTAATCGGTCAGCCCGTTAATCACGGGGATCGACGCGTTTTCCGCGAGCTCCTCGACCTCGGTGTGCGAGAACGTCCGAATCATGATACAGTCGAGATAGCGCGACAATACCTTCGCGGTATCGGCAATAGGCTCGCCGCGCCCGATCTGGATATCGTTAGCGTTGAGGAATATCCCCATCCCGCCAAGCTCGTATATCCCGGCCTCGAACGATACCCGGGTACGGGTGGACGATTTCGTGAATATCATACCGAGCTTCTTCCCGGCAAGGGAATTTTTATAGTCGGCTTTCGATTTCTTCATTTTTATAGCCAAGCCGATCAGTTCCATCAACGCTTCCCGCGAGAAGTCGTTAACAGTCAGAAAATCCTTCTTTCCTTCGATCATCGCGTCCTCCAAAGTAACATTTACCGGAAAGTAATTGTATCATAGTATCGAAAAAAAGTGAAGCGCCGCGCACCCTGCGGGTGGGCTAATCCCGATACCAGTCTTAGTATCATTATACAGATATTGCCCGTGATGAAGGCGGCACTCATCTTCGCTCCATCACGGGCGGATTATCGGTCATACTACCTACCTCTATATCGGGATTAGCCCCCGTGGAAACAGCGATACTCCGCTTCTATCGTCGTCGCAGGGTGCTTCGCACACTAGCCCCGATACCCGCCTTGTTGTCATTATGCAAATATAGCCCGTGTTGAGGGCGGCACTCATCTTCGCTCCATCACGGGCTGACTATCTATCACACCGCGTACCTCCATATCGGGATTAGCCTGCGCAGGGTATAGAGTACCGTTTATTCCGGCTCACCCGCTCATCACGGGCTGACTATCTATCACACCGCGTACCTCCATATCGGGGTTAGCGGTACGCAGTACCTTGCGTTTTTTAGAGTAAGGAATTAAACTATAACCCGTAAGTTTTGCGGAGGAAGCCATGAAGGTAGTGACGCCCGAATCCCTGCGGATGTACCGCAGGTCGTCCGGTGAAACCGATAAGGAGATACTCACACGTGTCGCGGAGATTATCGACGAGGTACGCGAACGCGACGACGAAGCGCTGATGGACTTTTCGCGCGAGTTCGACCGTGTCGAGGGAGATTTCCTGATGGAGGTCACCGACGAGGAGTTCGACGACGCGCGAGCGAAGGTACGCGCAGAGCATGGCGATATCCTGCGTTATTTCCTCAACGCCGCGGACAATATCCGCCGCTACCACGAACGCCAGCGCGAATCGTCATGGATGTTTACTGAGAACGGCAACCTGTTCGGGCAGATGATCACCCCCGTCGACCGCGCCGGAGTCTATGTTCCTGGCGGTAAGGCGTTCTACCCGTCATCCGTACTGATGAACATCATCCCCGCGAAGGCCGCCGGCGTCCCGGAAATTGTTATCAGCACGCCTCCGTCGAGGAAGGGGACTGCGAACCCGATGGTACTGACGCTTGCAAGGGAACTGGGCGCGGACAGGGTGTTCAAAGTGGGGGGAGCGCACGCGATTGCCGCACTCGCCTATGGGACACAAACCGTACCGCAGGTCGCAAAGATCACCGGACCGGGGAATATCTATGTCGCGACCGCGAAACGTCTCGTATCGGGAGTGGTGGGGATCGACTCGATCGCCGGGCCGTCCGAGGTGGTGGTGCTCGCCGATCACAGCGCCGATCCCGAACTCGCGGCTATCGACCTCTGCGCGCAAGCCGAGCATGATGAAAATAACGCCGTGTTCCTGATATCCCCCAGCCGCAACTTTATCGACCAGGTAAACCGGAGTCTCGATAAGATTATCCCGACGCTGGAACGGCGTCATATCATAGAAACCTCGCTCGATCTGCACTCGTTCGCGGTGGCGGTCGACGATCTCGATCAGGCGTTCGATATAGTGAACCGGATCGCCCCGGAGCATATCGAGGTGATGATGGATATGGACTCTACCGAGATATTTACGCGTATCCGTAACGCGGGCGCGATTTTTATCGGGAATTTCTCCCCGGTCGCGGCGGGAGATTATTACTGCGGGCCGAACCATATCCTGCCTACATCCGGCGCCGCGAGGTTCTCGTCCCCGCTGGGAGTGTACGATTTTATGAAACGGAGCAGTTTTCTCAGCATATCCGAGGGGTATCTAAAGGAAAAAGGCGAGGAGATCGAACAGATGGCGTTATTCGAGGGATTCGACGCGCACGCGCTATCGGTCAGGATGCGTCTGGACGGGACAAGGGAAGGGTAAAGATAAACGACGAACCCTCGCCCAATTTCGATTCCACCCATATTTTACCGCCG
>MIBD01000173.1:2361-4605 GCA_001829395.1 Spirochaetes bacterium GWF1_49_6
TTTTCCTGCAGACCGACAGCCCGATACCGCTTCCTTCCACTTCATTGTAGGTGACCAGTCGCTGGAACGGTTCGAAGATTCTCTCGAAAAACTTCTCCTCCATCCCAACCCCGTTATCGGCAACCGTGATGTGATGGAAATTCCCCGATACTTCGGAGGTAATCCTGATCGCGGGCGGCGTATCCGGTTTCGCGTACTTGATCGCGTTACCGATCAGGTTCTGCATCAGCCGGGATATCTGGGAAATATCGCCGTTTACATCCGGGAGTTCCCCGACCGTCACGACAGCGTTTCTCTCGTCTATATTCATCTTCTGGTTCAGGATCGCATCCTGCACGGCAGCGTTCAGGGGAAATTGTGAAAAGTCCTTCTTAGCCGATCCGATCCGGCTGTAATCGATCAGGTCCTTTATCAGCACCCCCATCCGCTTTCCGGCGTTCGCGGCAAACCCGATAAATTCGAGCATCTCTGCATCTATCTCGGGGCTTTCCTTGATTTTACTTTCTATCAACCCGAGGAATCCCGTCATCGTATGCAGCGGGGCTTTCAGGTCGTGCGACACCGCATAGGCGAATTGTTCCAGTTCAAGGTTGCTCTCGGTCAATAGCCGCTCCTGTTCCTTCTGGCGGGAAATATCGATAATCAGTCCTCGAATACCTAAGATTGTTTCATCATCGACAATCGGCGTACTTGAAATCAATGCGGGTATTTTCGTATTCTTATCCCTCGCCGCTTCGCTTTCTAATCCCAATATCCTTTTCTCCCGCATTATGGATAAAATTTCACTATCACCGGCGTTTATCAGGTCTTGTATCCGCAACTCCTGAGGATGATTGTTTGCGTATAGACTGAACATCTCCTCTAAAGATTTATTATAATAGATGATCTTCCCTGTAATGTCCGCCTCAAAAACAGATATAGGCAGCAGGTCGGACAGTTCCCGAAAACGCGTTTCGCTTTGTTTCAGTTCGCGGAACAGGAGACGGTACGGATCGTTCAATCCGGTTTTGATAATCGCGCGGTAGATCAAATAAAATGAGGCGAGCTTAAAATAATGCCCGACCAGATTGGAGATACCGTAATTATCGATATAGAATGTAAAAAACAATTCCGCGGCTATGGTAAATATGAGTGAGAGCAGAATCAGTATGTAAATATTTTTATCGAATTTATTTCGCTGATGAATAAGCGCCCCTATACCCGCGGCGAGAATCCCGCAGATAATATATTCGCTCACCTTTTTAAATTCCGTCAGCCCGGAACCGTCTATAAAACAAACGGGGAAATTCTTCCATACAAATACCGATGCGAATAATAGAGCGGTCACAGTTGAAAAACCGATGATAGTCAAATAAGGGTGCTTGAGTTCCTTCTTTTTCACAAAAAGAATACCCACAAGCAGACTGATGCTTTCCATAAAACGCGCGCCGATCCATAGCTGGTTCGCGTAATAATCATAGTCTTTAAATATATTCATTCCCTTATAGGACAGGGTATGCATGAGGTCGATACTCCCGATAAAGAGATACGCGATCCCGAGAAATACCAAGTACCCGTTGGAGATAATCTTGCGGGTGTTCCATGTGATAAAAAATATAGTTACCGAAACGGTAATACTGAAAAATTCGATCAGCGAATGAAATAGCAGATAATCATAGTGGCTCGTGAAGTACAGACCTACTATCACTATCAGGCCGAAGGTAATATACCCGATTTTATTCTTCAAATTTTTATCCATCCATAATTGTAGCGCTCTATTTTCGCGTGTCAATATATTTATTGTAATTCTCCCGGTTGCGAAATTACTTATTATTCATTAAAATACTATCCTGAAGGAAATAATATGTTCCCTGCATTTTTCGCTTATCTGGCCGGAATACTTTTATCCGTCAATCTTGTCAACTCCGTCGGAATCGTTCCGCTGATCGTAATATACACAGTCCCGGTTATAGCATACTCCGTGACCCGCCTCGCCCGCGAGTTCGACAGGAATACGTTTCTGCTCTGCGCGCTCGTCCTTCTATCGGGATTAGGCGGTATCGTCTCCGGTACGCTCGCGCTGAACAGTTACGAGGATATCCCACGCCCGGAGAATAACGGCGCGCCGTCCGCTATCGAATCGCAGTTCACCGTCACGGGATTTCCCGACGTGCGGGAGATTTCACCCGGCGGGGAAATCGTATACGCCGCGCGCGCGGGGAATTATACCATCGTCTCCGCCGACGCCGGGAACCTATACCCGTC
>MIBD01000173.1:4622-5929 GCA_001829395.1 Spirochaetes bacterium GWF1_49_6
ATCGCCGTTACTGACACTGGATTCGCGCCGCTCGCGGTGATCGCCGCGCTCCGAAACCGCGCCGCCGAACAATTCGTCCGTACTAAGAACCCCATTACGCGCGCGCTGTTATTCAGCCTCATTATGGGAAACCGGACGTTTATGAGTTATACCGACATGCAGTCGTTCCGTATGAGCGGGATAATCCACCTGCTCGCGCTGTCCGGCCTGCATATCGGGCTTATCAGCTTCGGGATCGTATTCCTCCTGAAACATTTCATGCGCGAGAACACCGCGAACCTGATCTCCTCGTTCGCCGTGATAGCCTATATGACTCTCGGCGGTATGGGTCCGTCTCTCATGCGCGCGGGAATCATGTTCGTACTGTATACGTTCCTGCGGGGAATCGGGCGAAAACCCGATTTCATCGATATTCTCCTGTTCAGCGCGTTCGTTCTGCTGTTAATCGACCCCCTGCTCGTACGGAACATCGGTTTCGTCCTGAGCTACGTATCCACCGCGGCGATCGTGCTTTTCAGCGGACGGGTGCGCGATCTGATGGGATTGCAAGGCTATTACGGGAGCATCCTCGCGGGCACTCTCGCCGCGAATATCGTCACATTCCCGTTCCTCTTCTATTATTTCGATGGGGCGAGCGTGATCGCGCCGTTGACCAATCTCCTCGTCATCCCCTTATTCGGGGTCGTGCTGGGGCTGGTATTCCTGCACTTTATCCTGAGCCTGTTCGGTATCTTTATCGTCGAGATAGCGATAGACGCGCTATGGTCGGGGATCGGCGGATTCTCGGATATCCTGACCCGCCCTGGATTTATCTATCTCCGTATCGACGGGTTCGACTGGATATGCCTCACCGTTTCACTCGCCCTGATCGGCGGGATATTCTTTATTTATCCGCGAATCCGGTACAACGCGTTGGTAAATTCGATCGAATCCGCTCAATAATCGGTCCTTTTCCCGCTATACATATCAGCTATCCGTAATATATGCTTAATATTGCACCGTTGCCTGTTTCGCTGATTATATTATAACCACCATAACGCCTATAATACATACACCCCGGAGTACAAGAGTATTTTCTGATATATTTATTTCTATAAATATCCTTACTTTACAAATTTTTCCCAATTAATTTACCCGATACTGCCGTTTTGGCACTTATTTTGCAATATATATTACATATTCGATAGGGAGACTTAAAATGAGGAAAATTGAGGCAGTCATCAGACCGTCCGCGCTTCATAAGATTAAGAACGAGCTTTCGCATATGGGGGTTCACGGGATTACTGTGATGGAAGCCGGCGGGTACG
>MIBD01000173.1:5967-7614 GCA_001829395.1 Spirochaetes bacterium GWF1_49_6
GATCCCGAAGCTCATGATTGTAGTCGTGACTTCTGACGAGATGGCCATGCCGATAATGGATAAAATTACTGAGGTATGTTATACAGGCGAGATAGGCGACGGAAAAATATTTATCTCGACTATAGACGATATGATCCGTGTACGAACAGGAGAAAAAGGAGAGGCCGCATTATAAATCGCGGAGGTTACCGGGGGCCCGTTAAGGCGGGAATAGGTATCCAAAATCACTTTTATAGGAGGAGAACATGAGAGTTCTTCGGTATGTTGCATTTACGGCGGTCATGGTGCTGGGTTTGACGATCATAACGATGGATAAGGCGCACGCCTACTCCTACAACGCATGGGTGGGCTTGACCGGCGATAAGACGATCGCAATCAATCCGTTTATGTACGGGAATATCTCCCCCGGTTCATTCGGCGCTTCCTTTGAGAATGTTTTCGAATTCGGAATCAACAAGGACACTGATTTCTTTATCAGTACGGGCGCTCTTAATATCGCGGGCGGTGTTTTTGTACCTTCATGGGGAATGATTCGCTTCGGCCTCGGCGATCCCAATCAGGTAATAGCCCTCAAGGCTACTACCGGTTTCGGCGATACGAATTCCGGTACCGGGACTTTCGGTCCGCAGTACCACGGTGTTTTTAACTTCGGGGATACCTTTACTCTCGAAGCGAACCTCTGGTGGGATTTGTCCTACAAGAGTCTCGGCGATATGACTATCACCGCGATCGTAGCCCCTGTCGTTAAGTTCGACAAGGACGCGAGTGTGGCCGTGTTCCTCGAAATCGATCCGGTGCTCACGTTGGCCGGCGGGTCTTCCAGCTTCGCGCTGAATGTCGTTCCCGGGTTATCGTTCCTTAACGGGACGATCACTGTGGGGCTGACGGTCAATAATATCACTGGCTCCGCTATCACGCTCGGTTACGGCGCATGGGTATGGGTTCCGTTCTCGTTCGGAGGCAGTGCTGAATAAGTAAAACGCTAGAGGTTTATACCTCCAGATCTCTCTATTTAGCGGCGTTCCCACCCCCGGGGACGCCGTTTTTTTTATCGCCGTTCCTTTTGCCGCTTTACATTTCCCCCCGCTATGATATAATAAATATTGGGCAGTACTAAAAACTCAAAGTAGTTTTTAAAAAGCATTCAAAAAGGCATCTTCATTTCTTTCTGACCGGCCAGAAAGAAACGAAGCAAAGAATCCCGCGAAGAACGCGGGACAAGCGAGCCGCCGCGCGGATAAAGCTTACAAGAAGATCCGGGAAATCCGAATCAGGCGCAACTCGCCTGACAAGTCCGCGGAAGAACCCAACGGGTTCTGCGTCGGACATGCGCCCTTGGTCGGATTTTCCGGCAGTAAAAAGCGCTTTATAGTGCGCGGTGTGCTGCGCACGCTAAACCCGGTCTCAGTGGGGTTACCAACCCAGAAACATAGCCCGTGTTGGCTGCGACTCGCAGGACGCGAGAAGGGCTGTCGAGAGCCACGGATGGCGAAGGCGGCGTTCACCCCCGCCGCTATGGCGCGATTTTGCTAAGTGAAACGGACAGAAACGCCGTCTGTTTGAGCCTTGATTTATCTCGCATTAGCGGCTTTTCATGCGGCGAGTTACGGCGTTTCCCGTTTCGCGCCACTCTTCCCCGGAGCGGCA
>MIBD01000174.1:0-918 GCA_001829395.1 Spirochaetes bacterium GWF1_49_6
CCTGCTGTACGGGTGGATGGACAGTTACGCCGGAAAGACGATCGGCATTTTGCGGCTATTCCCGGAGATTATGACTGAGGACGGCGGGGAAATCCGCCTGCGTCTCGACGAGATCCACGCGCGCGAGCTTCTGACCGGGACACGTGTGATCGAACGGGCGTTCTACTCGTTCGAGGAATACGCGCGCGAACTGTACCGCGCGTTCGCGGAGTTCGACTGTATGGGCGCGGACGTGATAATCGCCGAGGCTGTCGAGGAAACGGGACTGGGGCGAGCGCTCGCGGACAGGCTGCGGAAGGCGAGCGGCGGCGAATGGGTGGAGAAGTAAGAAGTAGAAAGTGAAAGCGATAAGAATATCATCCTGCGCGGGATACAGAAGGATGTCTGCCCGGTGAAAAAACAGCTAAGGATTTAAAACACGATTCATATTCTCTATATCGTTGGACGGATCAGAAGGAAATTTATTATATGTGACTATTTATTAGTTGCATATTTTCTTTAATGGTGTTATTATTATCAATGAGTAAATTTGAGAAACTTCTTGAGAGGTTTTTATCCCGTCCGAAGGATTTTACTTATCAGGAATTGCTTAACCTATTAAACGGGTTCAATTATTCGGAATCCCAAAAAGGGAAAACCTCCGGCTCAAGAGTTTCGTTTATTCATCATGAAACCAGACATATTATCATGCTGCACAAACCTCATCCGGGTAATGAACTGAAAAGATATCAGATTGATTTGATTATAGAAGAACTAAAAAATCAGGGGTTCATTCCATGAAAGATATCGTGATTTATAAAGATTTCATCGGCTCTATTCATTTCAGCCCCGAAGACGATACGTTATTCGGTAAAATCGAGGGGATCGACGACTTGATTACATTTGAGGGTGATAACGTACAAGAAATCAAAAAAGCAT
>MIBD01000174.1:1003-4305 GCA_001829395.1 Spirochaetes bacterium GWF1_49_6
ACGAATCAATCCCGAACTTCATAAAAAAGCCGTACACTCGGCGGTTCAGGAAGGATTGTCATTAAATCAATTCGTTCAGAAGGCGATTGAGGATGAAGTAAAAATATTATCGAATCATAAATAAACCGTTTCCCCCGCGAAAACTTGCGGAATCCCCGCCGTGCAAATAGAATCTTTCTTATCTAATCAGGAGGAACTATGAAACGCATAGTCTTTTTTATGGCAATTCTGGGGGCGGTATTACTTTCCACAGGGCTGGCTTTTTCCGACGGCGGCGGGAATAAAACCTTATCGAAGACCCTGCAAATGTACAAGAACTGCGTCCCGGTACTCACTGTCACCGGGGTGGATGTCCTCAAGTCGCTGATCGAAGGTAAGGGCGCCGGCGGGTTCGACGAAAACCTCGTCCGCCTCACACGCCTGTCCAAAGATAAGATCGAGGATATCGCCGCGTACTACAAGGGGCTGATGGGAAAAAGCGACAAGCTGACGAAACTCAATCCGGGACAGGATAACGAGTACCGGAGCGGTTATAGTATCGTCTATAACGACGCGGACGGCAATGAACTCGGGAGTGTGGAAATATACTTCACCGATATCGCCGAGCAGAAGAAGACTCTTGCGATGTATATGGGGGGCGACGATTCCTCGCTCGATTATGCGTTAATGCCCTTCCCGATGATAATGATGAAGATGCAGATAGGAATGTACGGGCATACCCAGAAGGAGTTCGACGCGCTCAAGGCGCAGTACGGCAGCCTCAACGCCCTGTTCTACCGTTCGAGCCAGAAGGATATGGACGACGAGATGGCTAACGACTCTGATAAAATCATGCTCCTCGCCTACCAGAAACTGATGGGCGCGAATAAGAAAATGACTCCCAAGCAGTTTAACGAATGGATGCAGACTCAGGGTATGGCCGCCGCGATGCAAATGAATAAGAAGGAAGCATGGGGCATCTGGTCCGACTGCCTGAAAGAACTCGATAAAGCCGGATACCCGATACAGATCATCCATACCGGCAGCACCCTCTGGAAATAAAGTTACAATCAGCGTAATTTTAATCATATAAAACGCCCCTCGCGGGCGTTTTTTTTATCGCGGGATATATATGAAAATGTTTACCAGTCGGTGAGGGGCTTGAAGCTCTTCAGTAACATCTCGATCTCCTTGGAACTCATGACGAATTCGCTCCCGGCGGCCTCGGTGGAAAATAGGAACGTGTTCAGGCCGGTATCGATCAGATAATACATACAGTTCAGCTTATTGTTCGGGGTACTGAAGTGCAGCGCCGCGAACGTCATCCCCTTCCCGCCGATAGCGCTCTCCCCGAAGTACTTGAGATCCTTCCCGTAACGCTCGGATGCGGTCTTCTTGAGGAGCGCGGTAATCTGGAACTGCGACTTCATCTCGAATACGCTCTCAGGATACACCTCGAACGCCCACTTGACTCCCTGCTTGGTCGTCCCGGTAATCTTCCCCCCGGCCATCGCGGGCTTCCATTCGGAGGGGACGGTCATCTTGAGGTTCGCGGTATAGAAGTACATCTCCTGCGATTTCGGCGAATATCCCCCGCCGCCCGTCACGGACGCGAGGCTTTTCACGATATCCTCGAGCGAGAACCCGGCGCCGTAGAGCGCGTCCATCCGGCTGTCGACTGTGACCTGCGCCTTACCGGCCTTGGTATCGAACGCGTAAGTGACCGCGCAATGCTTCACGCCGCCGGGCGCTGTATAACGGTATCCCGCGAAGAGCGCGGATAGCCCCATGAACGTCACCCGCCCGGAGTCGATCACCCCGATATTCGTCCCCGCCGCGGCCGCGCAGAACCGTTCGAGTTCCTTGAGCATATCCTTCTCCATGAAGGTCTTCGGGCTGAGAACGAAATTCAGGTTGATGGAAATTTTCTGCTTCCCGGCGGGGCCGGACGCGTCGATAGAGAACGGGGTCTCTTTCACAATCCACCCGGATGGGATGTCGATTTTCAGGCCGAGTTCCGACAGGGTGTAGGTCGCGGAGAACGCGAAGGTATGCATCGATATGAAGAGTGCGGCCAGGAATATTTTCATATCATCCCCCTGTATCGAACCAAACTTCTATCATTATAATGTTTTAATAAAGTACATCAACAAATCGTCGTCGAACGTCACACTCATACCCGGTACCACGGCGATATTATGGTAGCAGACGCCGTTCCCATCGGGAACATATCCCAGTTTCACATATAATTTCTGGGCATATCCGTAATCGGGGTAAAGCCCAACTCCCAGCCCGACGGTATGAAATTTCCCGTGAAGCCTCGACTCCGCGTCGGCCATCAATGCTGTGGCGACCCCATGTTTCCGGTACTCCGGTATGACCAGTAAATCGTTTATCTCGGGAATCCGGTTATCCCGGAAGAAAGGATATTTCGATTGAAAGATGAGATGTGCTTGTCCCGCGAAGCAACCTCCGTAACGCGCAATCAGGACGATACGTTCCTGTTTATCCTGTTCGTCGAGGCATTGCCGGTAATATTCCGGTTTCCTCGGATTACCGGAACTTCCCACCACTTGTATTATTACAGGTATTTCTGCCTCAGTGAGTATCCCGATGCTGATTTTATCCGGCATAGATGTCACCTTCGATAATAAAATCTATAGCACCATGATCATGCGGCTTTATCAACCGGGGAACCCCGTCTACTTCGCTTCGGGCTTTTTCATGCTGAGTAATATAATGGTACAAACCGTGCCCACTCCGGTCAGAATACCCCCGGCTATGAAATGCCCGATGGTGTAAGTCCATTCCTCCGGGAAAAAGACGAGCTGATGTTCGAGAAGCGGTAAAATCAACGTCAACGCTGAAATTAAACCCAATATACCGATAATCCCTAAAAACCCTCTCATCGTACCTCCGATGTAAGCAAACAATAAATATTGAGCTTCCCCACTCGATGTCAGAAAAGCCCGATATCATTCACGGCTCTCGTAGAATTTTTAGCCTTTCAGGAAAAAAGCATACTGAGAAACTATTTCTGCCGCGCCTTAGCCCCGAGTACGAGGAACACGACGCCGAGCGCAATCAGAGCGCCCGCGATCACGAAATGCAGCGGGGTATAGATAATTTCTTCGGGCATCCCGACAATTTTATACCCGAATAACGGGTAGACCAGCGATAAAGCGGCGAGACCGCCCAACGTGGTGAAAATACCGGAAATAATCTTCATGCATATCCTCCTGATTATCAGAACGCCTTCGCGCTCATGTAAATCATATTAGCATCGGCGGGGGTTTTTGTCAATAGCGAATCTGTTAATCCAT
>MIBD01000174.1:4362-7018 GCA_001829395.1 Spirochaetes bacterium GWF1_49_6
CGCCCGCCGATTCCCGTTATAATAAAGGCGGTTTAAAAAACCATTACGGAAGTTATATTCACCAACCATGAAGGAATTAAACTTAAAATACGCCTCATGGTCGCTTCCTTGCCGCCGGGAAACGGCGGTTATTAAAAACGACCATTATTCACCTCAACTAAGGAGCCGGCAATGACATTTCAGAACGTCATCTTTAAACTAAAGGATTTCTGGGCGAAACAGGGATGCCTCATCCGCGAACCCTACGACCTCGAAAAGGGCGCGGGCACATTCAATCCCGACACGTTCCTCCGCGCGCTCGGCCCCGAGCCGTGGAATGTCGCCTATGTCGAACCGTCGAGACGTCCCGCGGACGGACGTTACGGCGAGAACCCCAACCGTCTGGGGTATTATTTCCAGTTCCAGGTCGTTATGAAACCGTCCCCCGATAATATACAGGACCTCTACCTCCAAAGCCTCGAGTCGCTCGGGCTGATCCTGCGGGAGCACGACATCCGTTTCGTGCACGACGACTGGGAATCCCCCACCCTCGGCGCATGGGGACTCGGATGGGAGGTATGGCTGAACGGGATGGAGATCACGCAGTTCACGTACTTCCAGCAATGCGGCGGGATCGACCTCGTGTCTATCCCGTCGGAGATCACCTACGGCACCGAGCGTATCGCGATGTACCTGCAGGGGAAGAAGAACATTTTCGACATCCAGTGGAACGACGAGTTCACCTACGGCGACCTGCACCGGCAGATCGAGCAGGAGTTCTCGAAATACAACTTCGAGGTCGCGGATATCGCGCTGCATAATAAATGGTTCGACGAGTACGAGGGCGAATGTTTCGGCGCGCTCACGATGGGCGCGGTGCTCCCGGCGTACGACTATACGATGAAGTGCTCGCACACGTTCAATGTGCTGGACGCGCGAGGGGCGATATCGGTCACCCAGCGGGAGTCGTATATCCTGCGGGTGCGGAAGATGGCGGCGGCGGTCGCGGCGGCGTACCTCAAGAAACGCGAAGAACTGGGATTCCCGCTGCTCAAGCGGCAGAGTAAGATCGCGTAGGGATTACAGGAGTGACTTTATGCCTACCGTTTATAGAGTTGGTAAATACCGGTTTTTCTTCAACAGTAGAGAAGAAACCCGTCGGCATATTCATGTAGATTCGCCCGATGGTACTGCAAAATTCTGGTTAGAACCGATTGTCGCATTATCGGTTTTTTATTATTTATCGAAGGACGAATTAACGGAGTTAGAAAAAATCGTCAAGGAGAAAAGCGGTGAATTTATCGAAGAATGGAATAGACACTTTGGAATATGAAATAACAAATATCGAACGTTTCGGTTTTTGGATGATAATCGACGAAGGGGAATATTTTATCAGTTTTAATGATTTCCCGGAATTCCAGAAAGCTTCGGTAAAACAAATCCTGAATGTGCAACGTCCTGACCCTCAACAATTTCATTGGTCGGATTTGGATATCGATATTGATTTAGAGTCTTTAAAGAATCCTGATAAATTCCCGAAAATTTATTCTAAAAAATAATTCCTCGGAAGAGTTTTAGCCCCTACTCGTACATCGACCCGCTCAGGGCGCCGTTATTATTATACCCCCGCTGTTCCCAGTACCCCTTATAGTTCGTGTCCGCCGACAGTTCGATCTCCGTGATCCATCTCGCCCACTTATACCCCCACTTGTCCTCGGCGACCAGTATGAACGGAAACCCGTTCTTCGCGGGTAACATTATCCCGTTCGCGCCGTACGCGAGCAGCATGTCCTTCTGGAGCACCTCGATCAGCGGCAGAGACGTCGAGTACCCGTCGGCACAGCGGAATATCGCCGTCTTCGGGTTGCCAGCCGCCCCCGCCATTTTCAGGAGAGTCTTCACAGGCACCCCCTGCCACAGCACAGTTACCGACCATCCCTCGACACAGTAAATAGTGATAAGCTTCCGCACCGCCGCGAGATTGGTGACCTCGGCGTACTTCAGGGAGAGTTTCGATTTGACCATCCCCGTGACCTTCAGGGTATACTTCGCGGAATCGACGAACTGCATGCCCTTGATGGAGTTCTCGCGGAAACTGTTCATCGGCCCCAGCGCGGCCCCGTTATAGTTCGTCCACTCGCCGGGCAGGAATTCCCCGGAAAAGGTGGCGCCGCTCTCCGCGTCGGGCTTTTTCTGGGAACCCGCATCCGCCTTATTGACACACCCGCTGGTCAGAACAATCCCGGTAAAAATAACCGTTACTAATATTCCTATTTTCATACTATAATTTAATCCCTTCCGTAAAAAACGGCAAATAATCACCCCGAAAGAACAGTCGCCTCGAACGGAATATCCCCGGCGTGTTCGCGGAGAAGTTCCGCGTCGGCATGAGACGGCACAATCAGGCGAACCTTGTCCGGCGGCGCGTCCCGTAGGCGCAGGTCGCCCGCGAAACGCCATTCGCGCTCGCTCTCCCAACGGTTATCCCGCCCGGAGCTTTGGAAGTACGGTCTATCGCGTTCGTCCATTTCGTCATAATCCTCGTCCGCGCCGTAGATCACCGGACGCGCCCCGTTCGCGGCCATCCACTCCCGGTCGAACGCTATTCCGTATGGTTCGAACGTATAACGCTGGCGGCGGGATCGCCAGAACATCCGCCCGATCGATTCGCAGGGGT
>MIBD01000174.1:7051-8728 GCA_001829395.1 Spirochaetes bacterium GWF1_49_6
CGCGAATACCGTCGCACCCCGCGTAGATCACCCCTGTCCCGATAATCCGCGCGAGCGCGTGGAGCGCGGAATGGCTGAACCCGCCGGTATCGCGGAATACCGATTCGTAGTACTCCGCGGGAGTCTCGCCGGGGAACGGCCCGTTCGACGACGACGTCCAATGGGTGAGGCAATCCCAGCCGGGCAGGGACTTACCGGGCGCCTCGGGAAACTCCGCCTGCTTCACGGGATGTCCCGACGGGTACTCTATCGTAAACTCCCTCAGGATTTTTTCGCACGGCACGCCCGCGAGGAGTGTTTCGAGATTCCCGCCCGGGCGGATGGACACCGGCGCGATCAAATCCGCGGTCCCGATCAGCGCGGCGTCGCGCTCCGGCCAAAGGTCTTTATGACGCTGGCGGGGGATATCGGTCACATACGGGAAAAATACGGTACGCCTCGGGTCGAGGCCGAAACCCGTCATACATCGGAGAGTCTCCCCGCGCGCGTCCTCGCCGCCGTACACCGGGACAAACACCGCGAGCCGTCCGCCATGCGACCCCGCGTACCATACGGCGAACTCGTAGGTCTTCATCTCGAGCGACGAGAGTATGGTGTACCCCCGCCCGATCAGTTCATCCAACGCGCGCGCGGTTTGGCGCATCCATTCGTCTCCGCCGGACGGGCGTTTCCCCTGCCGGGAATTCAGCACGAGCGCGCTTTTCAGATCGAGCACTCTCCCGATCTGCCCGGCGATATCGCCCTGCTTGAGGATGACATATTTCAGTTCCATAGGTTTCTCCGGCCTTTATTTTAATGTTAAAACGTTTTCTGTCAAGGCGGCGGGGGTATACATGCGTTTTAATGCGTTTCCGTTGTTAATTGACTAATCGTAAATAATATGTTACAATCTTTTCTATTTTGGATGCAGGAGTACGATTATGAACTATCGCGGAAAAACATGGAAATACGGCGATAATATCGACACCGATAAGATTATCCCGGCGCGTTACCTGAATACGTCCGACCCCGCCGAATTGGCGAAGCATTGTCTCGAGGACGAGGATGTGACGTTCGCGGGGAAAGTCGGCGCGGGCGATATCCTTGTCGCGGGTGAGAACTTCGGTTCCGGATCGTCGCGCGAGCACGCCCCGATTGCGATCAAAGAATGCGGCGTATCGGTTGTGATCGCCAAATCGTTCGCGAGAATCTTTTTCCGTAACGCGATCAATATCGCGCTGCCTGTCATCGAGGACGCGGAGATCGTTAACGATGTCCAGACCGGCGATGAGATTGAGATCGATTTCGACCGCGGCAATGCGAAAAATATCACCAAAGGGAAAGAATATAAAATCCACCCGCTTCCCGACATGATGAAAAAAATCATGGAAAAAGGCGGACTCATGGAATATGCTAAAGATTTTATTAAATTATAATTGATAGAGGCACACATGACTAAAACCTTGCTCAGACGGATTATTGTTCTCGCATCTTTCATTTTTCTCGGATTCTTACATTATATTATTCGTGTTAACGCCGATGCGCAGAATCCTATCCAGATCGACGCGATCTGGGTGATCGTTATTTCGTTTTCTTTCGCTATCCTTACCCTGCTTCTCGAAGGGATATTTTACTCGAAGCGCGGGATTTTCCTTTACGCGCTCGCGGGGCTGATCGCCGGTTATTTTTCCGGCGATG
>MIBD01000175.1:0-2270 GCA_001829395.1 Spirochaetes bacterium GWF1_49_6
GATGATAGTCAAGGATAATAAACTCGCCGATCAAGCGGGAGAGGGCGACGATGTGGTCGTTATCACCGCGAAGACGCCGTTCTACGGCGAGAAGGGCGGGCAGGTCGGCGACTCGGGATTTATCGAGAACGCGAACTGCCGGATTTTCATACACGACACCCGTATCTACGACGATACCTACCTGCATATCGGGCGGATCGAGAAGGGTTCGCTCGCGAAGGGAGATATGGTAACGCTCAAGGTCGATACCGCGCGTAAGCAGGCGATCGCCCGTAACCATACCGCGACGCATCTCCTGCACCGCGCGCTCCGCGAGGTGGCCGGCGAGCATGCCGCGCAAGCCGGGTCGCTGGTGACCCCGGAACGCCTGCGTTTCGACTTCACCCACCCCAAGGCGCTCACTAAAGAAGAGATTGAACGGATCGAGAATAAAGTGAACGAGGTCGTCCTGCGGAATTTGCCGGTGACGGCGGTGTGTATGAGCCAGGATGAGGCGAAACGCGCGGGCGCGGTCGCTATATTCGAGGAGAAGTACGGCGATATCGTGCGGATGATCGAGGTGCAGGCGTACTCGAAGGAGCTTTGCGGCGGTACGCATGTCCGCGCCACCGGCGATATCGGGCTGATTAAGGTCGTGTCCGAAGCATCGATATCCGCGGGAACACGCCGTATCGAGGCGGTCACCGGGCTGAATTCCCTCGCGGATTATCGCAGATACTTCTATAATATCAAGGAGATCGCCGGATCGCTGAAGATCGACGACGACAGTCTCGCCGAACGTGTCGCACAGCTTACCGCGGCGATTAAGGAAAAGGATAAGGAGATCGAGGAGCTCAAGAAAGCGAACGCCGCGTCGGGGATAGGCGGCCTCATATCGAAGGCGCGTGAAATATCCGGCGCGAAGGTGATTATCGAACAGACGGATATGGAGACCGATGTGATGGTAGCGATGGCCGACCGTTTCAGGGGCGATGTCGCCGAGGGTGTGATATTCCTCGTGAGCGGCGCGGGCGGGAAGGCGGTGCTGGTCGCGGGGGTAACGAAGAGTCTGACGGGTAAGATTAAGGCTGGGGATATCGCGCGGGAGACCGCGAAGATACTGGGCGGAGGCGGAGGCGGACGCCCCGATTTCGCGCAGGCCGGCGGTAAGGAACTATCGAAGATACCGGATACGCTGAAGAAAGCGGAGGAGATGATTCGCTCCGCGTTGGGATAATCTCCGGTTGACATGCTTCTGTTATGAACTTCATCCCGGTAGTATTTTTCTTGTTTTCATCGATAGATACAAAAAGATTTGCGAAAGATAATTTTTTAATAGTACAATGATCCCGGAGGTAAAAATGATTACACTTAAAAATCAGGAGTTTATCATCGATAACAAAGGAAATAAAAAAAGGGTTATTCTCGATTATGACGATTTTTTAAGGCTCATGGAAATCGCGGAAGATAATGAAGATTCAAAGTTAATAAAAAAGACGAAAAATGAAAAAGAAATCTCTTTAGAAGACTATAAAAGGAAAAGGAAACTTGTATAAAATACTGATAAAAAAATCCGCTGAAAAAGACATAGACGGAATCAATGAGCCGTACCTTTCCGCGATTATTAATGACATCGAATCTTTAAAAGAAAACCCGCGGAATATTAATGTAAAAAAGTTGGTTAATAAAAGTAATGAGTATAGATTAAGGGTAGGAGATTATAGAGTTTTGTTTTTTATTGAGGAAGAAGAAAAAGTAATTAAAATTTCACGGGTTATACATAGAAAAGACGCATATAAATAAAACCTACCCGTCCGCAGACCCCCGTTAATAAAATGCTGTCTCCGGTAATATCCCTCGCGTTTTAATTGACTAAGTACTGATATTTTATTAGTATTAACAGTCGAAAGATGAAACCCGGAGGCTGTTATGGATGTCAAAAAAGCAATCGAACTCCGTCGGGCATACCGCTCGTTAGAACCGGTCGAAATAACCCGTGACATGATCGACGATCTCGCTGAAAGCGCGCGTCTCGCGCCGTCCTGCTTCAATAATCAACCGTGGAACTTTGTATTTGTGACCGATAAAGCGCAGCTGCAAAAGCTATTCGCGTGCCTCAGTAAAGGGAACGAGTGGATTCATGAAGCGTCGATGATAGCCGCGGTGTTCGGCAGTAAGGATAAGGACTGCGTGGTGAAGGAACGGGAGTATTACCTGTTCGATATCGGGATGTCGGTGGGATTTATCCTCCTGCGGGCGACCGAGATGGGACTGGTGGCGCATCCTATCGC
>MIBD01000175.1:2349-7331 GCA_001829395.1 Spirochaetes bacterium GWF1_49_6
TCGGGAAAAAGTCGGACAAGCTCAATCCGGTACTTTCGGATAATCAGAAGCTCCAGGAAACGGAACGCCCTCCAAGGACGGAACTGAAAGATTTTATTTATTATAATCAGGTAAGATGACGATTTAATGCTTGTAAAATTAGCGGCGATTCGCTATAATAAGTATAACAATGGAGGGCATCATGCAGAAATATAAGTGTGAAGTATGCGATTGGATTTACGATCCCGCGATCGGCGACCCTGACGGCGGTATCGCCCCGGGAACCCCGTTCGAAAAAATCCCGGATACATGGTCATGCCCGGTGTGCGGCGCGGATAAGGGGAGTTTTGTTCCCGTTAGTTAATTGTTCAGAACGAAATATCGGTCTTCCCGCGAGTGGGTCTTCATAGATACCGGAGAAAATATTGAAAGAAAGGAAGGAAAAGCTCTTGTGGGAGAGAAGTCATTATTATCAGTTCCTGAAAACTGAGCTGGGTTCGGGGGAATGCACCGAGAAAGACGTACTATGCCATCTTCCAGACTTTTATATGCTTCTCGCGGATTTATTAAATATGATTCGCCTTGACCGTGAAGACCGCGCGTATGTCTGCGCGGCGTTGGGATACCTGGTCGCTCCCGCCGACTGGATACCTGAACTGATCCACGGGCCGGACGGGTATATCGACGATCTTTTCGTGACCGTCTATGTGATCGACCGTCTCGCAGCAAAATACGGTATCGGGCCGATAAAAAGCCTGTGGGAAGGCGAGGGAGATTTTGAAGCGATCTACCCGCGTTGTCTGGAATATTCCCATGAAAAGGTAGAGAAGCTCGGCCTGACCGATAAAGTGCTCAAATATGTAGGACTTCTCTAAGCAAACCCCCGCCATATTATTATTTTTATCCATGTAAAAATCAATCAATCCTTCAGTTATCCTGAAAACCGGCGATAATATACTGACTGTCATATCAATCATTGATACGGAGGTAGGTATGGGACGGAATAAGGAACAAAACGAGAAGAACCGTGAGAAAAGCCGCGCCGCGATAATCTCCGCCGCGAAAAAATGTTTCGCGGAGACGGGGTATGTCAATACGAAGATGTCCGATGTCGCGAAGGCCGCCGGGATGAGTTACGGGAATGTGTATTGGTACTTCCCTACCAAGGAGGAACTGCTGAAGACGATTCTTCAGGACGGATTCGCGGCGCGTGAGAAAATAATCGCCGATTCGTCCCTGACCGGGGGCAGCAGTATCGATAAGATCGGCGCGATTATCGACGGGTATATCAACCTGTACCGGAACGATTCCGAATTCGCGGCGATCTACACGTCTCTCCTCGCGCTCGGCGGGACTGAGTTCTTCAGGAGTCTCGGCCTCGACGCGGAGTCGCTGGTGCGCGGGCAAAGCGAACTCCTGATATCCGTGTTCAAGCTCGCCGTCCAGCAGAGGACGGTAGTCGGAATCGCCCCGGAGACGCTGTCGGCGCTCTTCCTGTCGTTCTTCAACGGCGTGATGATCACCTACCGGAACCAGCTCGCCCTTCTGCCCCAGGCGGAAATCCGTAACTCCGCGCTCCGGCTGATCGGGCAGGAAAGCGTGTTTTATCTTTAGGGCGGTTTAGGGCGGTTCCCCCCTGACGGGGACTGACGTAAAAACTATTAACATTTATAACAATAATATTTATAACTCTTTATCTCACGCCCGATGGTCACTTCTTTATCTTCGCGCGAAGCGCGGAGGCTTGTCCTCTTTTCCTCCATATTACTGATTAAAAAGAGGGTTATTAGAAGTGACCTTTAATATTTGACATCCCGGTTTTCAAGAAGTATAATTTAAAAAACTAAGGAGATTCTTATGAAAGGTAACGAAAAACTAATCGTGGTTCTTAATTCTCTTTTAGCGGACGAATTAACGGCGATCAACCAGTATATGGTACATTCCGAAATGTCGGATAACTGGGGATACCTGAAACTGCATAAGCATTTCGAAAAGCGCGCCATCGACGAGATGAAGCACGCGGAGAAGCTGATCGGGCGTATCCTGTTCCTCGAGGGGATGCCTATAGTATCCCAACTGAAAAATATTCATATCGGCTCCGATATCACGAAGATGCTCGCGAACGACAATGCCGCCGAAGCGGACGCGATCAAGGCATATAACGAGGCGATTATCCTCGCCGGAGAGGTGAAGGACTACGCGACACGCGATTTCCTGCAGGGCATCCTGAACGATGAGGACGCGCATATGGACGGTATCGAGGAGCTTCAGGATCAGATCAGCCAGATGACCCTCCCGACATTCCTCTCCACCCAGACGAAGGAATAAAGAAACATCCATATATCGCCCCCGCGAAAGCGGGGGTTTTTTATTTATAAGAATTTTTGGATTCAATACTTATTTCCCGAAGATATTTTCTGTGCGGGCATATGTTATTTTCTTGACAGAACTGAATCTGCTTTTTAAATTACTATTACTATATAATTGAAGAGGGCATATAGATGAAAAAGTATCTTTGGTTTAGTTTGATAACAGCTATTTCGAGTCTCGTATTGTCCTGCGGGATTCCCGGTGCCGGCGATAATTCAATCATTGTTTCGGGAAGTCTGACAGGCGCGTATTCCTCTATATGGAAAGTCGGCGTCGGTTACGAATCGGGTAACGCGTATATACTGAACGGAGTCGGGTCTATCGACGGGATGGGCAAATTCTCGGTATCCGTAGCGAAAAATCTCGGCGGGAAGACCGTATACGCGTTCTACGATATTAATGCGAATAACAAATTGGATAGCGGCGAAAGAGTATCGTACACCCAACCCCCGATAAATATCGGCTCTGACAACTTTTCCGGTATTACCATTGATGTCCCTGTTATCACCATGGTGACGCTCTCCGGTACGCTAACCAATCATTTCGCCCCCGGGTGGAAAGTTATATTAGGCGCTTCTTCAATACTGCATTTAACAACGGATAGATGTATAACCCCAGATTCTTCGGGATACTTTTCAATAAACGTCGAGGCGTATACGATATCTGTTCAGCTTTCGGCGTTTCGCGACGATAACGGGAATAATATTTTCGACCCCGCCGAATTGATATCCCCGGATGTAAAAACATTCAGTATCTCTAATATCAGCGTCTCGAATATCAAGATTAATATCCCGGAGTTTTCCTTAAAGACTATCAGCGGTACATTGAAAGGCAACGTATTCGGGTTATCCGTCGGGGTGGTCGCTTACGATGACAATAGCGGTCAAATGGCGTATTCGACGCCGTCTACCGCTATGGATATTCCTTTCGATGTCAGTCTTTTAACTGCCGACTCGAATGAAATCCGGTTGTATTATTATATCGACGGGAACGGTAATCACGGTTATGACGGTTCGCCGGCGAACATGATTACCGAAAATATTGGATTGTTAACTACTTTCTACGGGATGACCAATCAATCCGGCCTGACCGTCAATCTGGTGCCGAAAATGGTAACGGGAAATATTACCGGGAGCGGCGCCGCGGATATGAAAAGCGTTTATATATTCAGCGCACCCGCAATAAGCTATTTCCCCGTTTCCGGCGGAACCTATACGTTAAAATTCTATACCGGGGCGATAGGAACGACCAATTCGTCTTTGTATTTACTGGTTATCTCTCCCGATGAAGAAACCGGGATCGTTAATATGTTAGGTGCGATTTTTGTTGCGGTTCCTGTTATCGGGAAAAATATTTTGAGTACTAACGATCCTGTTCTGGGAAATAATTATACAGGGAAAACCAATACCGTCGATTTCCCGGTATCTAAATACGGTATTATGGGAATTATATCCGGGGCGGATGCATCGCTTTTTAAATTCGGCCTATTGGACAGTATAAACAGTTCCACATATGATATGGTTTTTAAAAGTTATCCCCAGAATACGGTAAAATATATCTATTCCTATGGTACAGTTGTCGGGAATACTTTTTCATGTTTATTCAAGGACGAGAACGGGGATAATCAGGTTATCCTGAATGAGATAAACTATAAATGTTCTGACCCGATTTTTCTTTCGCAAAAAACTTTTTCGAATCAGGTTGTTTACACCAACAAATTTTTCGTATATAAAACATCGGTGAATCTCACGGTAAGCGGAAACCTGACTGGATATGTCAATCCGAGGGTTTACGCGGGGTCTTCCTCTTTACTAGGGGTAAAAACCTACACTCCGGTATCCCAGACGGTAGAAATCTATTCCGAGCTATCGAATACCGGATATAACAATTGGTTATTACTTTTCAGCGATGTAGACGGCGACGGTGAATTTTTCCCGTTTTATGACAAGATCATATCCACCAACACGGTTAGTTGGACAACACCGGTAATCTCGACCAATCTTACGCTGTATATTACGAACCACCTGTAATAACGAATACCCCCGCGAAAGCGCTTGATGACGAAGTAGCAATTCTTACCATTTTCTGTCACTGCGAACCCCGCGCTGCAATATATTTTCGATGCGCGGGGTGAAGCAGTCTATCTAAGAATATACAGTATAATCAAATAGATTGCTTCTACCGCGCTTCAATAAGTTTAGTAGCGCGGCATCGCACTGACAAAAACACTTCGTCAACACGCCCGAAAGCGGGGGTTTTTTATAGAATATTCCTTCTCTTTATACTAAGTTCGATTTCATGGGATAACGGCTTGCCTATTTATTATATTCTTAGTATAATAGTATTATTTAATCAGGCGGTCTATAAACATGGAAAAACTATGGAAATACGCGCTGGTATTGAGTTTGATTACTATTTTTTATAACATAGCCGAGGGGATAGTTTCGTTAGTGTACGGTATCGGTGACGAAACCCTTGCGCTGATGGGATTCGGTATCGATAGTTTTGTCGAGGTAATATCGGGTATCGGGGTGGCGCATATGGTTCTCCGTATCAGGAAAAGCCCTAACGGCGCGGATACCCCCCGTTTCGAACGTAACGCCTTGAGGATAACCGGAACGGTATTTTACCTC
>MIBD01000175.1:7345-7631 GCA_001829395.1 Spirochaetes bacterium GWF1_49_6
GATCGCAGGGATAGTTATCAATATTATTCAGGGCGCGCGCCCGGTTACAACTGTGCCGGGTATTGTTATATCACTTATATCGCTCGTGAGTATGTATGCGCTCATCAGAGGGAAAATGTATGTCGGTAAGAAGCTGAACTCGGACCCGATACTCGCCGACGCGCGCTGTACTCTGACGTGTATTTATCTATCGGTTATTCTGTTAACGGCAAGTATTCTTTATGAACTGACGAAGATTCCTTATATCGACGCAGTGGGAGGTTTGGGAATCGCGATTTTCTCTTTC
>MIBD01000176.1:0-1560 GCA_001829395.1 Spirochaetes bacterium GWF1_49_6
CGGAAAAGGTGGAGAATATATCCTATCGCGGGATTGGTGCGGAGGGGCTTATCCTTCGTATAGTAGAACGGGATTCCGAAATTTGTGAAAATACCGTCGATCAGGTGGTCGTACTCCTCGGGATTACGGACGACGACCGCGAAATCGTTATATTCGAGGTTTCCCAGCGCTTTCAGACGGGCTATCTCGCTGGCGATCAGTTCGATTTCACGGTATTTACCGTATCCGTCGATCTCGTATATTTTGTCGATATCGACCGGGATTTTTGAAAATTTCAGGAACCGTTCCGCGAGTATGGAGAACGGATGGTTTCCCTCATCGATCTCGATATATTCCACATCGAAGGTCTTTTCGAACATTTTTAACGTATCGCCGATGACCGGGTAATCCGTATCGGGGATCGCCATCTGCACGGGTTTCCCGCTATTTTCGAAGGTACGAATCAGACTACTGACAAACCCGAACTGGGCGGCGGTGAAATCGAAAAATCCGTCGAAATAGAGCGCGTTGTAACCGGCGGGCGTTTCCTTCCCGATAATCTCCGATGCGGTGCGGGTGTAGAGATAGTAATCGTACAAACCCTTATCGGCTAGAAGGCGTTCGTATTCGCCGTAGATGAGCTTGATATCGTGCCATTTATCGGGGTTGCTCATCTCGTCATGGATAACGTCACGGTTCAGGATGGCCGCCGCGCGGAGTTCGAGGATGAGGGAGTGGAGCATGCGGATGATGCCGGGGGAGTCCTGGATATTCATGAAGTACCGGAATTCGGGGGCGCGTTTCTCGGCGATCAGACGGATAATCAGGAATGTTTCGAAATCGCTCAACGTGTTGACGGGGTGGGATTTCCTGAAGGATGAGTTTTCGATTGTCGCGCGGATGAATTCTTCCAGCGTAAATACCGGACGTCCGGTGAATCCCCCTGTCGCGGCGGATAGTTTCTTGATAAACAATTCTTTCTGGAACCTGCCCGGCACGATGACTAACGGTTCATTATTGGATTTTAGAAGGTAAGCGATTTCATCGATAAAACGGGCGGTCTTCCCGCTCTTAGGTTTTCCCCTCAGAATCTTCATCCGCTCTCCCGTATACCAACAATCTATTATAAGCCGAAAGAATACTCGTGTTATTTTAACGCGCCGCGCATCAGTGTCAAATTAACGGGCGGCGAATGAATTAATCTCCCGCCGATATACTGTTGTCGTAGGGGAGAAGCTTCCCACTGAAGTATTCCGTCTTTGTTTCATACTCGACCGTAACCGATTCGAGTTCGTTATAGAGATGATCCAGCTTCGATTTAGATTCGCTGATAGACACGCTGAGAGTGCGAATGGTATCCGTGTCGCTTTTAGACGCGGCCTCGATCAATTCGTTATTACTCCGGTCGATCAGATTTTCGAGCGAAACGATTTCAGCCTCGAAAGAATCCATCCGCTTCTTGAGGGGATTCAATGTCCGGCTTTTTTCCTCCAGTATCTCGGCGCGGATTTTTCGCAGGTCTTTTTTATTGATTACGGTGTCGGCGATAACTTTTTTCATAGGCTCCGTTCCGCTCAGCCG
>MIBD01000176.1:1573-6081 GCA_001829395.1 Spirochaetes bacterium GWF1_49_6
CCGCACTTTTCGAGGAACTCATCGTAGGTGCCGTGAAAGATATACGGGAAGGATTTACCGTCCGGCCCCGCGCCGTTATCGTCGAAAACGATGAGCTTCGTCGGGATAGATCGCAGAAACATCTCGTTATGCGTGACCATCACGAGCGCGCCTTCGAACTGGTCGAGAGCCTCGAGAAGCGCGTCGGCGGACTGCATATCCAGATGATTGGTCGGCTCGTCCAGCAGGAGAATACTGCACGGCGAGGCGATAATTTTAGCGAGCATCACCCTTGCGCGTTCGCCGCCGGAGAGGATATCGACCGTCTTCTGGGACATCTCGCCCTCGAAGAGCATCGATCCCGCGATACTGCGGGCGCGTTCCCGCGACGGTACGGGCATCACGCCGGATATTTCTTCCTCGACAGTCAGGTGCGGCGTGAGGGTATCGCGGTTGGTCTGCCCGAAATATCCGATCACGGCCTGCGGATGCAGGACTATTTCACCGTTGCGCGGGGTAAGTTCGCCGGATAGAAGCCGGATTAGCGTGGACTTTCCCTTACCGTTTTTCCCGATAATCGCGATCCTCTCGTTCTTCTCAAGGGCAAAGCTGAAATCGCGGATGATATTATCCGTCTGATAACCGAATGCGAGATTCTTGGCCTCGAATACCCATTTCCCTGAGATAGGGAGATGCTGAAACGCGAAATCAAGGTCTTTTATTTCGGAGAGGTGATCTTTTTTCTCAATTTTCTGGAGAGTCTTGATGCGCGACTGAACCATCCCTGCAAGGCGCGCTTTCGCGCGGAAGTGGGTGATGAATTCCTCGATACGTTTCCGTTCCTTCGCGTCGTTTACCCGCGTTTTTTCGTAAATCTCCTCGTCCTTGGCGATCTGGAGATACATCTTGCTGGTGTCGCCCTTCATTTTTCTGATAACGCGGCGGTGAATGGCGACCGTATGATTGATGACCTTATCCATAAATCCCCGGTCATGGGTAATCAGGATAAATTCGCCCTTCCATTCCTCGAGAAATTTGCGAAGCCAGCGGATGGAGATAATATCGAGGAAATTGGTCGGCTCGTCGAGGAGAAGCATATCGGGAGATGAAATGAGGAGTTTGGCGAGATTGATACGCACCTGAAAACCGCCGGAAAATATATGCGGAGAAGCGGCGAGGTCGTCCTTACCGAAGCCCAGACCGAACAGGGTTTTCTCGGCCAGCCATGTATCGTTCCGGTGATGTTCGGGAAGCGCGGAAATGCATTCTTCCATGACGGTGGGTTTGGAGAATGAAATCTTTTGTTCCATGAAGCCTATCCGGTAATCCTTGGGAATAACCACTTTCCCGGAATCCGGGGTTTCCTGTCCGCAGATAAGACGGAGCAGGGTGGATTTCCCATGCCCGTTTCTTCCGGTCAGGCCGATTTTTTCGCCTGCTTGTATGGAGAGGTCAATATTTTCAAATAAGACCTGATGCGGATAAAGTTTTGAGACGCCGATTAATTGAATCATACCCCTGACCGAATTTTTTCGTTTATTGTAGCCGATATGGCGGGTTTCGTCAAGCTAAAAATAAATATTCATTTTTACTTGACTGTTTTCCGATAAACGATATAATCAATGGTATGGAACAGGAGGGAAAATATGGATAAACCGAGATGTGCTCTAAAATTGATCTACAGTTGCTTCGATTGTTTTTATTTCCAGAACCGGTCGGCTCATATCGATATTCAAAAGGAAAAGTATCATTGCATGGTAGAAAAAAAGGACTTTTCTTTTGATAAGATGTTTCCTAACGGGGTTCCCGCATTCTGTCCGCTTCCCGAGTTTGAAAGCATCCGTCCCGCGAAGGAATTCGAACCGTTCCAGACAATTCAGAAAAGACTGGAACAGGTTGTCGCGAAGAAATAGCTATTTTGCTTTCTTTTGATACCATCGAGAAATATTCAATAATAATACAGGGAATACGACCTGCGGGTTCGTATTCCCGTATCGTATTTTTTTCCAAACAGTATCTATCTCGACGCAAATCTCCTGTAACTCCGCCGAATTACTATTCCGTATTAACGTGACCGGCAGATCGGCATACACCTGATCGACGAAAGGTTTAAAATCGGTCTGCCGAAGGAATTGCTGACGCAACATCTGGAGGTTTCTGAAATAATCGATCAGTTCCTCGAGGAAATGTGTCTGCATATCGGGCACTTCGTCCGAATTTAATGTGTCGATAAAACGAAACAGCTCGTATCCGTGCTGTACCTGCGGGGCGATTTTTGCGAAAAACTCCCGGACATTATTCTGGCGTTTTACCCTGTACTGGTAAACCACGTCGCTCATCAGATCGATTGTGGACTGGTGATTGCCGGGATTCTCCCCGAATATCGTCTTGACCGATTGCGGGGAAAGACGGTCGAATTTTATCACAATACTCCGCGACAGGATGGTCGGCAGGATTTGCGAAAGATCAGTTACAGTCAGGATAATAAGAGATTGTGCGGGCGGTTCCTCGAAAAGTTTAAGCGCGGAGTTCTGCGCCTGTACAGTGGCGTTTTCGAATTCGCCGATCAGGGTAATTTTACGATGCCCGGACGCTCGTTGGGAGTGAAAGTCGATGGCCTCACGGATAAAATCGATGGGGATTTTTTGTTTCTTCGTCAGTTCGTCCGACGCGCGTTCTATTTTCCCCGCAAAGTCCTTATCTTCGGTGAGGCGTTTATAGATACTATTATTGAGAATCTCAAATTCCAGTTCCTCACGGAGGGCGGAAAACTCGATCTTCTTATCTTTGATTTTATCGGGAAGCTCCCCGAGGAAGATGGATTGAGAAATACGGCCGAGCAGGTATTTTAGATAACGGATAAGCTGTTCGAGCAATTTTTCATTCGCGATATTTTTCAGAAAGAACCTTGTTTTAAGGGAGAAATTATCGTTGCGGTAGAACAGGAAATCGGGCGAGAGAAAAGGGTCTTTTTCAAGAATATTCTGGGATAATAATAATCCGGCGGTAAACTTCCCGCATCCGGGGTTCCCGTGAAAAATCAGGGTTCGACCCTGAAAATCGTCCTTGAGTAGTTTCTGGAGCAGAATTGCGGGGTGTTTTTGGCCGAATAAATGTTTCTGCATAAGCCGACCTATCTTCCTTTTATATCCGTCATCACCAGCCGGGCTTCGGACATCCCGTTATAGGTGTTGATTTCGGGATAACCGACTATATCGAATGCCGAAAAGTTCTGAAGAAGCGCGGAGATTTTCTTGGAGGCGCTCCACGCGACCATCTTGATACCTGAATCGCCCTTCTTGAGGGTGAGTATCGCATGATCGTTTTCCTTTCCCATATAGAACACGTCGGCGATACGGACATTCTCGATCAAATAATTGGGTATCTCGTTTCCGTTACCCACAGGCTCAAGGATATTTTCAAGATAGCGGATATTATTCATATTAAGTTCGGAGAAGTCGGAGAGAGCCGCGTCGATGAGGATTTCCTCTTTCAGAATATCGTTCTCATGCTGGGCGATGTATTCGTTCGCCTTCACCTTGAACTCGTCAAGCTTTTCACGGTGGATTGTAAAACCGCCCGCGTATTTATGCCCGCCGTACTGGGCGAAGTAATCCGACATCACCTCGAGCATCTTGACCACTTCGAATTCGCCGCTTACCCGCATCGATCCGGTACATTCGCCGTTCTCGAGAGAGATAATAACCGCGGGTTTCTGGTATTCGTGCGTGATTTTATTCGCGAGCAGTCCAGTGATACCCTTGGGGATCTTTTCCGACGCGAGTATCAGTATTTTATCGTCGTTTAATTTTTCAGTCTGGATAGTCTGCCGGACATATTCCTCGGAGACCTTCAGCAGATTTTTTCGTTGGACGTCCTTCTTCACAATCTCCTTCGCGAGCATCTCGCCTTCGTTGACCTTGGTGCTGATGAGGAGTTCGGCGCTCAGGCTTCCGGTGCCCATACGTCCCGGCGAGTTTAATAACGGAGCGATATTCCACCCGACCTGCTTTGAGGTGATATTCTCCAACGGGAGTTGGGTTTCACGGAGAAGTGAAATCAGCCCGGTAGGGGCATGCGCGAACAGCTTCAACCCGTTTTTCACGATATTCCGGTTTTCCCCGGTAAGCGGCATAATATCCGCCACTGTCCCGATTGCGGCGAGGGGAAGGTATTCGTTAACCATCTCGAGAAAGCGGGAGTTCCTGCCGATCAGGAGACGCCGGTAGACCTCGGAGCAGACTTCGCAATCGGCTATACTGCGGTGCATTTTCGCGGGGTCGGGGTAATGCCCGAGATGGTTTGAGATTGTAATAAGCTTGTGATCCTTTGCTTTTTTCAGCATGACTTTGGACATCTTTAACGTATCTTCCATCGGGTTGCCGATTTGTGAAAGTCCGGCTTTTTTCAATTGGTGCTGGAGGAACTTGAGGTCGAAATCGATCAGGTTGTGCCCGATCATCTTCCTGTCCCCGATAAATTTGAGCATCTCCTTAAGAGCGTCCTCGATAGGAATTCCGTCCTTCTCG
>MIBD01000176.1:6117-10023 GCA_001829395.1 Spirochaetes bacterium GWF1_49_6
TTATCTTGATCAGTTTCTGAAATCTTTCTATAACAACACCGTTTGTGACTTTTAATGCTCCGATCTCGATAATCTCATCGTTATGAGGATTGAATCCGGTGGTCTCGAGGTCGATAAAAATCAGTTCCTTATCGAAGTACTCGGGAAGTTCCTTTTTCTCGATCATAGCCCATGCGGTTTTAAAGGCGACACCCGCGCCGCTCAGCGAACGGTAAGGAAAATTATCCTCCGCGACTTTAGGATTGATGACCGCGTAAGCATCGGGTAAACGATCCCTCGGCTCGTGGTGGTCGGTAATTATCACCGTCATTCCGAGCTTATTCGCGAGGTCGACTTCGTTCAGAGCGGTAATCCCGCAATCGACCGTGATCAGAAGCTGTATCTCGTTGACAGCCGCCCATTCTACCGATTCCTTCGATAAGCCGTAGCTTTCGATACCCTCGGGGATTCGGTAGATTACCTGCGCGCCGAGTTTTTCAAGGAGTTTGTACATGATCGCCGTCGCGGTAACCCCGTCCACGTCACGGTCGCCGAATATGAGAATACCCTTTTTATTCAGGATAGTTTCTTCGATTTTCAGGATCGCCTTATGCATATCCCTGAAAAGAAAGGGATTATGAAGGTTGAGAAAATTCGGGTTCAGGTATTCCATCGCACCGATATAATCCGTGACATTTCTGTTATTCAGGACGGACAGGATAAATTCAGGCAGAGAAACATTTTGTTTCAGTTCGCGGATCTGGTCGCGGTTAGGGGAAAGGAGCTTCCATTCGAGTTCTTTCATCCGGCCGTACCTTAATGATTCTCTAATAGAATGGACAGGAGCGCCATTCTAATAAAGAGACCGTTATGCGCCTGCCGGAAATAAGCGGCGCGGGGGTCTTTATCGACTTCGTATTTTATCTCGTCCACACGCGGTAACGGGTGCATGACTATCGAACTTTTTGGCAGTATATCCAATATCTCGTTATCGATGATGTAAATCCCGTGCGCCTTTTCATATTCCTCTATTGAGTCAAATCGTTCCCGCTGTACTCTCGTCTGGTAGATGACGTCCACCTTACCGGCGACCTCCCGCAGATCGGAGTTTTCCTCATAATCCACCCCATGCTTCTGGAGGTGTTCCTTGATATCGTCACCCATCTTGACATTCGGGGGAGAGACAAAGTACATTTTTATATCGTCGTACTTGGCGAGAAGATACGCGAGCGAACGAACGGTACGCCCGTTAGCAAGATCGCCGACCATCGCGATTTTAGTCCCGTCGATATGCCCGATCTCCTTCTTGATGGTGAAGATATCGAGGAGCGACTGCGTGGGATGCTGTCCGGTGCCGTCCCCGGCGTTGATAATGGGGATTTCGCTGACTTCGCTGGCACGGTGCGCGGCGCCCGCCTCGTGATGGCGCAGGACGATCACATCGCCGTAACCGCTGAGGACGCGAATCGTATCCTCGAGCGTTTCACCCTTTGCCGCCGACGAGAAGTTCTGCGCGTTTTCCGTCGACGCCACACTCCCGCCGAGACGTATCATCGCTGATTCGAACGACAGACGGGTACGGGTGGAGGGTTCGTAGAATAGGGAGATCATTATCTTATTCGTCAGAGTTTTAACCTGAGTGGAGAGTTTTTCCATGATATGCGCGACATCAAAGAGTTCTTCCAGCGATTCTTTAGTGAATTGCTGTGATTCGATGACATGCTTGAGTTTCATAATCCCCTCCGATTGATAAGCTCAAATATTATACAACAGAATCGGGTAAAAGAAAAGAATCACCGGGTTTCATTTAATCGGAGTCTGGATAGGGTATGAAACGAATCGCCGGATTATATTCCGAGATAGACTTCCGCGGCGATATTGTATCCCTGGAAGCCGAATTCTCCCGGATAACGTCCGAGCTCCTTACCGAAGAGCGAGAAATGAATCTTGACATGCAGGTAAGTAACGGGTATCCAGAGGAATATGTACTTGATGACGGGTATCTCCGCGAGTATCATCGGCGTCAGGTGCACGGTGAAACCGAGGGTGGGATAACCCGAATTCAGGCCGAACCCGATATGCAGGATATCGAACAGGAACTTGGTATCGAACCCCGCGTGAATCTTACCGAGGAACGAGATAGGATAGGTATAGAACAGGTCGTCGAACTGGAAGTAGAACGACGGCTCGTTGATAATAAACCAGATAGACTTATCGAGCGGGATGATATAACGGAACCCGAGCGACAGGTCTGGGAGTTTCCACCCGAAGAACGCGTCGCTCACCCCGCTTTTCAGCCAGTAACGGGGTGAAAGGATATCCGAGAGCTTACCCGCGATTATAAACTGCGAGGAAATAGGCTTATAGAACCCGAAATCGAGCGCGAGACCGAACCCTCCGCGCGCGAGACTTCCGTCCCCGAACGCCGAGAAGTTGAGGAAATCGCCCGATTTAGCGGCGTTGGCGTAATTTGTTATCTGCTCGTACATTGTCAAGGCGTCGCCGATAGTATCCGTGTGCCCCTGAATTTCCACGAACGCCCTCACCGTATAGCCGAGGAACATCTTCCCGACCAACGGGAAATCCACCTGCCCGACGCCCATCGCGAACGCAAGCCCTACCTGAGCGTTCAGATCCACGACAGGGTCGTCCACCAGTAGGAGGTTTTTATTATCGCCGAAGAATCCTATGCGGGTGTCGGTGGATACATAGAACGTTATCCCGAAGTGATGCCTGTAGTAGGATAATACGTTTACGTTGATCTCGGCGGCAAATCCGATTTTATCGTTCTTCGCGATTTGGATAATATTACTGATCTGGTCTATAGTGGTTAACGGTGCAGTACTATATAATGGGGTGATGTCGATCATTCCAAAAGTGAATGCCGATACCAATGGTTGTAAAAATGCCTGATCCATACTGGAATTGGTAAGGGAACCCCGCATCATATCCATAAAGTAAGAAGATTGGTAGATCGTATCCTCGGATACCATCGTACTCGCGAAGACGTTCAGGATAAACAATCTTCCGAAGCTGAAAGAAGGCGCGTAGACACGCGGGTCGATGGTCGCGTCGAGATAGTCGAACGGCGGTTTGTCCTCACCGTCATCGATGGAACTGTTCTGGTAATCGTCATCTATCCAGATACTGTTCGGGTTCAGCGTGTTTTTACCGTAATTGTTCAGCAATCCCGGGTTATTGAGGCCGAGCATCGGATTGGCTTCGTCGAATAAGGTGACTCCCCCGATATAGCCGGTGCCCGCGCTCTGGTAATTCTTCGCGCCGAGGGCATACGGAAGTGTGAGTAAAAATAGCAGGGTAACCGGTATCAGTTTTATTCGAACCATTTGCGCATCCTATTCGTTATCATGAACCGAACATACCCGAGAACTGGAGCAGGAGGTTACTCAATTCATCCATTGAGAAATTATTCGTTAAGTTGGAAATCAGCGAATCCAGATTGTTCGTACCGATATTCGTGAGGTCGCCCCATGTCTCGGTAAGACTCTTTAGTCCGCCGGTATGACCCGTCCATAGCGATGGGACGAAATTCGAGACATGCAGGATAAACGCCGGCGCACCTACAATCACATCGTGGAAATCGTTTAACGGGGTTTGGAACTGCGCGACCATGCCGTTAGCCATCGTGTAGTAAGTAAATATATCCGCGAAACCGCTGACTGAGTTCGAGTTCGTCGACGCGTCCAGCATGGAATCGTATAACGTGTTAAATCCGCCGGCTATTGTCCCCATATCCAGTAATTCCAAGAGATTATTGTCGAATAATTCGAGGTAACGTTTCGGGCGGAGGAGACATCCATTTATATCATCGAGAAGGTATAGTTTATCATTCAGGAATTTCATCAATATCAGCATATTTTCGATACTGTCATGAGCGTTTCTCAGGGTGTCGATGATATTCGAGCC
>MIBD01000177.1:0-391 GCA_001829395.1 Spirochaetes bacterium GWF1_49_6
CTACTCCCGCCACCTCTCGTTCCGCAAGCCCGGCGAGAAACCGTTCGTCCTGCTGGACTACTTTCCCGAGGACGCGATAACGATAATCGACGAATCCCATGTATCGATACCGCAGATCGGGGGGATGTATAGCGGCGACCGCGCGCGCAAGCAGAACCTCGTGGACTTCGGGTTCCGCCTCCCGTCCGCGCTCGACAACCGCCCCCTCAATTTTCCCGAGTTCGAGGGAATGATCCGCCGGACGTTGTTCGTATCGGCCACCCCCGCAATCTACGAGATGGAGCACAGCGAGGCGATAGTCGAACAGATCATCCGCCCGACCGGACTGCTCGACCCGGAGATCGAGGTACGCCCGTCGAAGGGACAGATCGATGATATTATTATCGAGGCG
>MIBD01000177.1:460-3628 GCA_001829395.1 Spirochaetes bacterium GWF1_49_6
AGTACCTGACCGAGAACGGCCTCAAGGTGAATTACCTCCATTCTGAGATCGAGACAATCGAGCGGGTGGAAATCCTGCGCGACCTGCGGACGGGGAAGTACGACATTCTGGTCGGTATCAACCTGCTCCGCGAGGGGATCGACCTCCCGGAGGTATCGCTCGTCGTAATCCTCGACGCCGATAAAATGGGATTCCTGCGTTCGGCGCGTTCGCTGATCCAGACTATCGGCAGGAGCGCCCGCCATGTCAATGGAAAGGTGCTGATGTACGCCGACCGGATGACCGACGCGATGAACGAGGCTATCGGGGAAACCGACCGCAGGCGGAAGATTCAGGCCGACTACAACGAGACGCACGGCATCACGCCGTTATCGATACAGAAAGATATCCACGATATCCTCGAACGGAAGAACCAGCAGGAAGAGGAAAAGAAGGACGGGAGATCGGCGCTCAAGGAGTACAAGCGGAAGTTTATCGAACGGAAAACACTCGAGGAGGAACTGGAGAAGCTGATGTACCAGTACGCCGAAAACCTCGATTTCGAGAACGCCGCGATCATCCGCGACGAGCTACGGGAACTACGGAAAAAATAATAAAAAAGGCCCCGCTCGATGCGGGGCCTTCGCTATTTAATAATCGATTAGTTCCAAGACCAGACACCAAGAGTAAACGGTGTCGAGATTGCTGTATGATAATTAGTAACATTAGGAGCAAGGCTCTCACCAAGAACTGTCATATTGGTGGGGCGGGTTTTATTTGTTAAAAACAGATTATACGTACCTGCGGGAATTTCAGCGGGAAATATTTCACACCAGTTCGAATAATATGGCGCAGCAGCATGCAATGAACCCGCATCAATTGTTTTAGGACGTGAATCACCCGGATTGGCTACGAGAATAGAGCAGAAATCAAAAGTGCTAGCATCGAGGAAATAAAAATTCGTGATCGAATAATTGGAATAGTTGGTAATCGCAAGCCAGGAAGGGTCGATCGAGGCGTAATTCGTATTCGATATTACTATAGTGGTATTAATATTATTCGACATAGCAAAATCGAAATTATAAGAATTGTTATGAAGCTGCAAGAAGAAATAATAAGTACCGGCATCCATATTGATAATCATCGCCGCTTTACCCGGAGCGATATCGACATTGGTGAAACCCTTATCGTTCCATTCCCCGAATACTGTATCCATAATAGCTGTTTTTACCGTGTACTGCTTAGTTGTGTTAGAAAAACAGAAAACACCCGCGCCTGTACCGCCGAAATCCATGACAATCACATTGGGATCCGGTGGATTCTCCGTGACTACCAATTCACACCCCGCCATAAAACCAAGCGATAATAACGCCATAACCGCTAATACTTTTACTTTCATACTAATCCTCCTGAAATATTTCTATCATATTTTAACATGCACCATCTATACTTATCAAATTTTCAGCGCTTATTTTTTCTTTTCTTTCCCATTTCCTGTTACTTTATACTTTTTACTTGTTACTTTTAAAAAAGGGCCGATCCTATTCCGACCCCCGCCGTTTTCGGAACCCGCCAGCCCTTGACCCTCTTACTTCATATACGCCCTTTCGTATAGGGAGTATACCACCGGTTCGGCTGAATTCAAGTTCTACGTGGGAAAAATTAACCGGAGTCCGAACGTAATAATCGCGATGATTACCAACGCGGGCAGGAGATTGATGACCCGAATCTTTTTCAGTTCGAGCAGGTTGACCGCCACCCCGAGTATCAGCACTCCCCCGACCCCGGTCATCTGCGCGATCATCTCATCGTTAAATAGCCCCCTGAACAGTACCGCGAGGAGGGTGATTCCGTATTGGTAGATCAGCATCGGGATAACGGAAAACAGCACTCCCGCGCCGAAACTGGCCGCGAGCGTGACCGACAGTATCCCGTCCATAATGGCCTTCGTGTATAGAAGGGTATGCTCGTTACGCACTCCCTCGTCGATAGCCCCGACAATCGTCATGGAGCCTACGCAGAATATCATAAACGCCGTTACCAGCCCCTCGGTAAACTTCTCGTCCTTCGCTTTGATCTTCTTCTTCAGGAAATCCCCGGCCTGCATGGAACGGTCCTCCAGACGCAGCGCCTCGCCGATCAGCCCGCCGAGGATGATGCTGATTATCACCGCGACCGGCTCATGCATCTTGACGGCCATCATAAACCCGATGACCAGCGTGAAAAGCCCCATCGCGTTAAATATCATTCCCCGGACGCGGTCGGGAAATCCCTTATGGAGGAGCAGGCCGATCGTCCCGCCGATCAGGACCGCCCCCATATTTACCAGTGTACCTAACGGCAGCATAAACATCCCCATGATGTATTGAGCCGATATTTTAACGGGGCGTGCGGAAAAACTCAAGGTACCGCGTACGCCAACCCCCATTCCAAAAACACTCTAAAAGTTATCGCCAGCCTGTGGCTTTATATTGACAAATACCGTTATCAAGCAGATACTCACTTATAAATAATTGCTTGAATCGGATAGTCCGTATGTCAAGCATGGCATGCCGAACTATAACGGGAATTTTACGGCCCAGCATTCGCAGGCGCGTTTGTCTCGTTACCGACTCCCCATGTCACCCCGGTTAGCACGGGATTGGAAGACGCGTTCGTATATACCCCGTAATTCGCGTTGGATTTGATAGTCGCGCTAAATGTATGTTCGATCCCCGTATCTATCAGGTAGATACCCCCTCCGTATAGAGAAGCATTGTTCCCTGAAATAATACCGGAAATGATATGATTGGTTCCGTTACCCATATAAATTCCTCCGCCATATACGGCGTTGTTCCCGGAAACCAAACCGTTTAGAGAAAAACTATAGCCCATCGTGAGCAGAAGTCCGCCCCCTATTGTATCCGCGGTATTTCCTGTAACACTGCCGGAGATTATGTGTCCCGCCCCGTTACCCATATAAATTCCCCCGCCGGCATAATCGGTATCGTTATCCGTAATAATTCCCGTGATTGAAAAGTTGTTTCCCCCGTTGAAATAGACCCCCCCTCCGGAATTAAGCGATGTATTGTTCGATACAAGACAGTTGATAATATGATTAAAACCGCCTTCGATATATACACCTCCCCCGAAATTTGTACATAAATTTTCGGTAATTATTCCCGTGATAATATTACTATTCCCGCTGTA
>MIBD01000177.1:3641-4779 GCA_001829395.1 Spirochaetes bacterium GWF1_49_6
CCGCCGTTATTTGCGGTATTCGAGTAAATCGTTCCGCCGATAGAATACCCCCCGCAGTTGCAGAGATAGATACCTCCCCCGCAATTCGCGGTGTTTCCTGAGATAACTCCGTCGATTGCGGTACCGCCGCTCCCGTATACATATATCCCGCCGCCATCGAATGCCGCGGAGTTATTCGATACGATACAATTGGTAATTTTCACGGAGGAGGAATTTATGATATAAATACCCCCGCCTTTTGAATGATCCGAACCGCCATTTGCTCTACCTTGCATGATGATAAAACCGTCCAGCAGGATACCCTGAACATTCTCGATGCTTACTACATGATAAAGGGTATTCGCGCCGTCGAGAATCGTTATACCGGAATGATCGATAAAATTGGTGTCATAACCCCCGGTAATTCTCATCTTGTCGGTATCAGCGATGAGTACGCCGTTTGTCGTACTATTCAAACCCGCTCCCGGTGAATAATACCCTGCGGTGACAAGGATATTCGTCGAACCCGACACCGCGGCTTTTGCTGCCGCGGCAGGCAGGGAACGCAGTGGGGAATTGGTGACAATCCCCGAATTCGTATCGTTACCCGTTATCGAGACATAAATAAACTCGTACGCGATATTATTCGTCTCCTGGGGAGGTTTTTCCTCCGATACCGGGACCGGCGCGCATGACGATAATAAAATTAGCATAAGTAAATATACATTAATTCCTTTCTTCATAATTACCTCCGTTAATATATGTATTATTATCTTGTTGCTATTTTTACAACTATATCATATTTTAAAGGTATATTCAAGTATATCAATAAATAATTTCTATATTATCCCATTTGTTTTCTTTCTATTTTTTGACCGCGCTCCTGCCGTATGTTAAACTATTCCCTTCGTTTTCCGGGAGTCGATATGCGTCAATTATTATTCCTGACCGTTCTCACCCTTTCCGCCGCGTTCGGGCTGATCTCCGCCGCCGATCCGGGATGGGTCTATAAGGTTACCAAACCGCTTCCCAACGTGTCGGTGAAGATGAAGACGCCGGGATTCTGGATCGGTATGCATCCCTATCCCGATAAGATCATTATAAGCTCCGCGCAGATCGCCAAATGGAACCTGATGCTGATCGATCAGAAACTGGTCAA
>MIBD01000177.1:4819-5291 GCA_001829395.1 Spirochaetes bacterium GWF1_49_6
TGCCGCAGTCCGACGCGGGCGGCAAACTGGTCAAGACGCTGATTTGGACATGGAACGACCTCACCAACAGGGGGCCGTTCGTCAACTCCAAGCTGAAAAAGCTCGACATCGCTTACTTTAACTCGATGAAGGATAAATTGAATATCACGGCGATACCCGCGACCAATTCGCTGAAATACGGGATTATCGTGCTGTACGCACCCCAGCGGAATCTTCCTACTGTCGAGCCGCTCTACGATTCCCCGTCTAAGACGAACTTCGACCGCAATCTGGTCAACCATCTCGATATCGGCACGCCTGTCGCGGTCAAGCACGCCACCTCCGACGGGAAATGGCTCTACGCGGTCTCCCCCCTCACTGAGGGATGGGTCGAGACTGCGGCAGTTGCGTTCTGCGGACTGCAGGATATCAAGGACTTCGCGGGATACCCCGCGTTCGCGGTGACTACCGCTGTGCGTACCGATCTATACCT
>MIBD01000178.1:0-1492 GCA_001829395.1 Spirochaetes bacterium GWF1_49_6
GACGTATCGGTCAACGCGACCGCTATCAGGTAGACCGCGATAGCGAGGAATATGATTGCGGAGACGTTAATCAGCGACTGGTATCTAGTTTTCATCGCGTTCCCCCTTCCCGGACTTGTAGCCGTCCTCTTCGAGGCGGCGGAGCGCGAAAAAGTACAACGCTGTGGAAAGCACCGCGCCGATGGCCGCTTCGGTGATCGCTACGTCGAACGCCTTCATCAGGACGAATAGGAGCGCGGCTATCAGGCTGACTACCCCTGTGATGAGCGCGGCGGATTTGAGCGAGCGGACGAACAACACCGCGATACCGCCCGCGCAGATGACGACGCCGATTACTATTATAAACGCGGTCATTTCTTCCCCCCTCGCACTGCGCGCGGGTCTGTCCCGGTATCCGCATTTTTAGCTGAATCCTTCGCCAGCCCGTGATTAACGACAGAGCCTTTAGAAATAATGTCCTGATCGGGCTGTAATTTATCCTTACCGCCGGCGAACGGGATACCCGAATTTTTCGCGGCGCGAGCGAGAGCGTGACTGCCGATCGGGTTGGTCAGTACGACAAACCCCGCGATCACGAGCGCGCGGAGTATCCATGACGGCTCCCAGAATATCAGCCCCACGCATACGGACAGGAATCCCATGGTGGTGGCCTTCGTCCCGGCCTGGAGCTTGTTATATACGTCGGGCATACGCACGATACCGAGCGTGCCGACGAAGATAAAAAACGCGCCGATAAAGAAAAACACGAACGCGATAATTTTCATTACGATCATCAGAAGCCTCCCTCACGGTATCGCGCGACGACCAGCACCGCCCCGAACGAAAGTATAGCGTAGATTATCGCGATATCCAGCACGAACGAGCTGCCGGTCAGCGCCGCGATAACCAGAAGTACGGCGGTAATCAAAGTGGTGATCACATCGAGGGAAACCATTTTCTCGACCGGGTGCTTGAGCCGGATGAGCGCGAAGACGCCGAGCGAGAGGGATACCGCGAAAAATGCAAAGAGAATCGCGAATACTATTTCCATTATTACCTCAAATCGATCTATTATCGAACAAATAAACGTCAGTCCGCGATACGGCGGATATGTTTTTCGAACGGGGCCATGATCTGTTCCGCCGATTCGACGGTATCGACGCAATGAATCTCGAGCTCGTCGTTTTTCATATCGACCGAAAGGGTGCCGGGAGTCAGGGTGATCGAATTCGCGAGAAGCATCCTCGCGCCCTCGTTAGAGAGTTTCATTCGGCCGCGTTTGATAACAGGATGAATCGGGAGTTTGGGATTGAGCACGATGCCCGCGATATGAAAATTCGCCTTAACCATCTCCTTGATGAAAAACGGGATATAGACCAGCATCCAGAACCATCGCACGGGATTGAGGATTTTGACGCTGATGTCGAAAAAGTTCAGGATGGCGATAGCGCCGATCAGGGATACGATACCCCCGGCGATCAGTTCCTCAAGGTCGAAACTACCCGCGAAAACG
>MIBD01000178.1:1519-2723 GCA_001829395.1 Spirochaetes bacterium GWF1_49_6
GCTGTGAAAAATTTCACAATCTGTTTCACAACGGCTCCTTAAATATTGTTAGATATATATATTATCAAATAATAATGCGTCTGTCAATATCTAACTATAAAAATATCCAGAAATATTTTAATATAGAACAGGAATAAAGCAATAATACGACTGAATTGATAAAAAAAAGGCCGCTTGCGGCCGTTACCGCTGTCTTTTTTATAGAAAAGGCCGCCCACGAAGGACGGCCTGATATATAACCGGATTGTATTACTTGAGTGCTTTCTTTATCTTGGCTTCCATCTCGCTTTCGGATACTCCTCCGACAATTTTCTCGATCAGATTACCCTTGCTGTCCAGAATAACCGTGACCGGAATAGCGGATACTCCGCCGTAAGCGGATTCTATTTCCGGCTTGCTCATGATCACGGGATAATTGACGCCTTTGTTCTTGATAAATTTCTTAGCGACGCCGGCTTCGTCATCCAACGAAATACCGATAAACTGGATTTTATTGCCGTATTTCTTCTGGATATTGACAAACCCGGGGATTTCGCTGACGCAGGGGCCGCACCATGTCGCCCAGAAATTCACGATAACCGGCTTGCCTTTATAATCGGAAGGAGAAACATTTTTCCCGCTGGTAACATCCTGTCCCTTGAAGTTATATCCGCCCTTCGATTCGGGTTCGGGCTTATCGGGGACCGGAGGGCCGTCAGGCTTGATTTTTTCGTTCACGTAGGTTTTGACTTTTTTAGCAAACGTATCGTAGCTGCTGCCGCCGACGATTTTATCGACTATTTCACCCTTTTTATTGATGATGAAGGTAGTCGGGATGCTCGGTATTCCGCCGTATGCCTTCTGCAAAGCGGCGTCGGCCATAAACACGGGATAATCGACCTTGTTTTTCTTAACGAACTTTTTCGCGACATCGGCGCCGTTATCAAGAGATGCCCCGAGCACGATCAGGTCGCTTTTGTACGCTTTATTGAGCTTGATGAGATCGGGAATTTCAGCGACACACGGGGGACACCATGTCGCCCAGAAATTCAGGACAATGACTTTACCCTTATAATCGCCCAGCGATACTTTTTTACCGGATATTATATCCACAGCCTTGAAATCAGACGCTAGCTTAGAAGTGTCAATCTTGTCCTCTTTCTTATCGTCTTTCGGCTTATCCTTTTTCGGCTTATTCCAGAACTTCGCCGAAGCCAGCCCGGTA
>MIBD01000178.1:2740-3010 GCA_001829395.1 Spirochaetes bacterium GWF1_49_6
CATAGCTAACAACACACCCATAACCCATTTGCGGTCTTTTTTCATAAAATCCTCCTGAAAATTTCAACCTACGATAAGTATATCATAACAGGAGAATATTTCAACTATATTTCCACATTTGTCCTAAAAATCAAATAATTTCGAGCGATGTACGCCGCTTATTTATTTGGCGTATTTCAATATCAGCGCCTTGAACTCCTCATAGCTCTTCGACCCGACAATCCTGCCGGCGATTGCCCCGTCGGGGCCGACTATCACAGTAGTGGGAAT
>MIBD01000178.1:3052-4954 GCA_001829395.1 Spirochaetes bacterium GWF1_49_6
GTAATTTATATTCATATCGGTCGCGAACTGTTTGACGGCGACCGCCCCGATAGTATCCACCGATACCCCGATAATCTGGAGCTTATCCTTCAGTTCGGCCTGGAGCCGGATGAACGACGGGATTTCCGCGCGGCACGGCGGACACCATGTCGCCCAGAAGTTCACGAATACGACCTTTCCCTTATATTGCGAAAGCGTGATATTCTGCCCGCTCAGCAGGTTCTGTACCGTGAAATCAGGGGCTAGGTTCGCGGCCTGAGCCTGCGGCGCTATATTGGACGTACCCGCGCCGATAAACGGCATCAGCATTTCCTCGAATTGTTCGATCGAACGCGCGCCTACGAACTTCTTCGCGGGGTTTCCGTTACGGTCGATAATGAAGCTGGTCGGCACCCCGGTAATATCGCCGTATCCCTTCTCCATCCCGGGAACCTGCATCACCACGGGATACTGTATCCCGGCTTCGCGGATATAATCGGCCACAGGGTCGACCGTGTTATCGATCGATACCCCAATAATCACAATATCGTCGGGATACTTCTTCTGGAGCGCGATCAAATCGGGGATTTCGCTTCGGCAGGGATCGCACCATGTCGCCCAGAAATTCACGAGCACCACCTTACCCTTATAATCGGACAGTTTCACCGTCTTACCGGATAATATGTCTACACCCGTAAAATCAATCGCGTTCTTCGGATCGGCGGGCTGCCCGTTACTCACGGGAGTATCCGTCTTCGGGAGGAACGTCGGTATCGCTATAAAAAGGGCGATCCCGATGAGAAATATCCCGCTGATTATCTCCACGGTCTTCATGTGCTTCTTGATCGACTTGAAGAGCGAAAGGAGGGTCTTGGTCGCCACCCCGGTCAGGATAAACGGTACCCCTAATCCCAGGGAATAGACGACGAGCATAATAATCGCGCCGACCATGTTACCCGAATCGGTCGCGGTCATCAATATCCCGCTGAGTATCGGGCCGATGCACGGGGTCCATCCCGCGCCGAACACGATACCCATGATAAACGACGAGATGATCGACGGGTCTTTCTTCGCGTCGGACTTCATCCTCGCCTCGTAGTTCAGGAACGGGATCGTGATCACGCCCATAACGTGCAGAGCGAAGATAATCAGGATAAGCGCAACCGCCCTATCCACCCAGATGCGTACTCCGCCGAGATTATCGAATATGATATAGAAGACAGACGCGAATATTGTAAAAATAACGGTAAACCCCAGCACGAAAAACACGGAGTTCAGCAGGGCTTTTTTTATCGGTTTTTTATCGGTATCGAGGTCTTTCACCGACACCCCTGTCATATACGCGAGGTACATCGGGATAAGCGGCAGGACGCAAGGGGATACGAACGATAGGATTCCCCCTCCGAACGCGATAAATAGATTAACAATACTGAATTCCATGACGGCCTCCAGAATACATATTAGAGTATAATAATATATTATAAATAAATCGTCAAGGGGAAGGAGGATTTTTAATGGGAATTTAGGGGATAGAGAGACAGAAAATACCGGATTGCCCCCATGAAACAAAACGCGCTATTTCATATCCTTTTCGATAGAGGCTGTGACCGCATTTATATCGATAACGCCGGTATATGTTTTCAGCAGGGTACGATCCAGCCCGATCAGGACGCAATAGGAATTATCAGGGTCGGCCATATACCCGGTTTCCAGTTCGCTTGTCGATAAAATGACCGGGAAATTAATCTTGTTGTCCTTGATGAACGATTTGACTGCATCCGTGTCGTCAGTCCTCGCTACCCCGATAATAGCGACTTTGCCCATCATTGCTTTCTGTATCTCTATCAGGCGCTCGATACGCGCGGACTGCTTGGTATCGGTGGGGTTCCAGAAGAACAGGATAACGTCCATTTTCGCGAAACG
>MIBD01000178.1:5015-7334 GCA_001829395.1 Spirochaetes bacterium GWF1_49_6
ATGACGGATACCGGATTCGTGACTACATTAACGACGTTCGCTGCTTCCGTTTTATTATTATCCGTTCCTTCGACCTTCATAAACGAATATAGTCCGAAACCGGTAATCACCAGCACCAAAACCGCGACTATCCATGCTCCGCCCTTTGGTTTTTTATCGAATATGGTCTGCATAACAACCCCCTATTTAATCAAGTCCTGCGCTTTCAGGGTATCTTTCAGCTTCGCGAGAGTATCCGGGGACATCTCGCATAACGGGAGCCTGAATTCCAGCGTATCGATCAACCCCATCAGGTGCGCGGCGGTTTTCACGGGTATCGGGCTGGTCTCGATAAACAAGTCCCGGTGAAGCGGAAGCGCCGAGTAATGCGCTTTTTTCGCGCCCTCGATATCGCCCTTCTCCCAAAGATTCCAGCATTCGGCGAGTTTTTTCGGCGCGATATTCGCGGTGACCGAGATAAATCCCCGTCCGCCTACGGCGAGAATAGGAAAATTGATAAAATCGTCGCCGGAAAATACCGTAAAATCCGGCCCCGTCAGTTCGAGCACTTCCATGACCTGTTTCACCGAGCCCGCCGCTTCCTTCAGCGCGACAATATTCCGCACCTTCGCGAGCTTCGCCACAGTCTGCGGGAGCATATTCACCCCGGTGCGCCCGGGGACATTATAGACAACCATCGGCAAATCGACCGCTTCGGAGATCGCGGTAAAATGACGGATAAGCCCTTCCTGCGTGGGTTTGTTGTAATAGGGCGTGATCGACAGGTGCGCGTCGGCGCCCGCCTTCTTCGCCTCGGCGGCAAGCTCGATCGCCTCGGCGGTGGAGTTCGACCCGCTCCCCGCGATAACCTTGATGCGTTTATTGACCTTGGCGGTCACAAATCTGACGATTTCCTTGTGTTCCTCGTGGGTGACAGTCGCCGATTCCCCTGTGGTACCCATCGGCACAATCCCGTGAGTCCCGCTCTGAATATGAAACTCCACCAGCTTCTCAAGCCCCTCGTAATCCACTTTACCGTTTTTGAACGGCGTAATCAGCGCGACATACGATCCTTTAAACATAGCTCTCTCCATTAGATTACTTGACGAATTATCATATAGGGGAACGGCCTTTTCGTCAAGAAATATCCCCGGTTCATTGAATAACGGTGATTGCTTTTATTATCATAGACAGGAATTAGAAGAAAAACCCTACCAAATAATCTGAGCTTTATATTCCGAAAGTTTCCGGTCGTTAGATAATATAGGGAGGTTTTCTACCGTCGATTGCGCCACCAGCATCCGGTCGAACGGGTCTTTATGAATAAGCGGCAGTTCACGGGTCGTAAACGCGTGCAATAGGGTGACCGGAAGAACGCTGAATTGATTGATTTCCAGCTGTTCGGTGATAAATATTTCGGGGGTTGTCGGCAGGATAAGCTTACCCAGTTGATACTTGATAGCGATTTCCCATGCGGATACCGTCGAGAAAAATATTTCATTGTTAATATTTTCGACAATTTCGATTATCCTGCCTGAGAGTCTTTCGTCATATATCGCGCACCATAAAAAGGCGTGGGTATCGATCAGGTACTTCACTTATAAAATCCATCGATGATCTCGTCCGGTAATTCATCAAAATCAGGTTTGATAACAACCTGTCCCTTTGCCAATCCCAACACCCGTTTAGCGGGAGTATTTTTTATCGGTATCAATTCCGCGAGAGGAGAACCGGATTTAGCGATAATTACCTTCTCACCGTTTTGAACTTTTTCCAGTAAACGGGATAAATGAGTCTTTGCCTCATGAATATTATATGTCATTGCAGCCTCGATTTATTATCTTCGATATTTATATTATACCCCTGTAAGCACACCTAGTCAAGCGGTTAGTCCGTTATTCTTTCTCGTTGTTACTGTTTTCTACCTGTATCGCAGGCATAAATATTTTACTCCCATACTTTCATTTTTAGATATACAGTTTTATAATATGGGCAATAATAAAACAGACAAGATGAGGGAAATCAATGAAAAAACTTCCGGTATTCCTTTTCACGTTCGTCGCGCTTATGCTGTCGCCGGCCTATCCGCAGACCCAATCCCGGCTCGTGGTATTCCCGGCAATCCACAATCTCTCCGTGGGTAAGGACGCCGAAAAAACCGAAAAATACGCGCTGATGATATGGAAGTCGCTCTATAACTTCCTGAACATCGTCCCGAAGCTCGAAGTGCCTAACGCGGACGAAATATCGGGGATGGAATGGCAGACCGAAAACATCCCGCAGATCGCGTCGAATTACCAGGCCGCGTTCGTCATATCCGGCGAAACCTACCTATCCAAC
>MIBD01000179.1:0-1105 GCA_001829395.1 Spirochaetes bacterium GWF1_49_6
CGATATGGTCTTTCAGAATCTTTACCGCATCGTTATGCGTCAGTTCCTTCGCGAAGGAAAAAGCCGCGATAAAGAGGCAAAATAGAATAAATAGAATATTCTTCATATTTCGTTCTTTCACTTTACGGATTTTTCTGGCCGCCGACGGATAGTTCCCCTATATTTTCCTTGAACTCGCCGATTTTCAGGAAGGTATTGTTCGTCATTTTATAGACCAATATGACGCTGCTGGATGTTCCGCTATACGGAACGAGAATTTCCTTACCGGGGATACCGTCGATATCGAGCGCGGCCAGCCGGTTATCGTCAGGGATTGCGACCGGTAGAATCAGGTTGCTTTCCGGGTAGGAGGGAAATCCGACGGGTTTTCCTCCAGCGGGATTATCTATCAGCAGTCTATTCGTGAGGTACCATTTATCCCCGTTCAGGAGGTACAGGTTAAGCCGATAGACCTTATCCTCGCCCTCCTCGATAATCGCCGCCTCGTCCTTTTTATCGCCGTTGAGGTCGTCCAGCACATAAAGGTACATATGCTTCAGGACAACCCCGAGATAATCGTCAGCGATCACGGCGTACTTAGGCTGGGACTCGGTCTGGGTCTTGGGTTTGTCCTGCGCGCACCCCATGAGAACGAATACGACAAATAAAACATATCCCGCGTTCCGCATTTGATGCCTCCCTCTGAAATGATGGATTGATTATAATACACGGGATTGATATGTCAAGTGCGGGGGTTTAAAAATCCGCAGTGTAGAATATGACGTTCCATCTAAGGCGGGTGATGACGGAACTACTTAATCCATTAGCAAAGGTAGAAAAAGTATCATCCCGTCTCCAGAAACGGGTATCACGGGTTTTAGCCGAGCGCACGCACGCGGAAGAAAAAGAGCGCTCCGGCCGCGGCGAACAGGATGATGTTCGAGACCGGGGTGAAGGAGCACTTGGCCTTATACCCGAGCAGGCAGGCCTTGGAAGCGCCGGGACTGGGTATCAGGGTCAACCCGCCCAGTACCAGAAGGATAATCGCGATCGTGAACAAGGTCGACGCGGTTTTTTCTGCGCCCATCTGTCGTTCTCCTTAACGTTAAAATAATGCGCTCAGACT